>NZ_CANLRP010000080.1 GCF_947493425.1 uncultured Microscilla sp.
AGCAGCTATTGTTATGCTGTAAAACTATCAAAAAAATCAAGACTTATCTGCTATAAAAAAGTGTACGGTTTCAAATTACCTACTTTATTTTTAAAAGGGTTTCAGTTTTAGGTCTAAACGTGCAAATAAATAGTTTTTAAACTCATAACCGTTTGATAACCGAGCCTCTGGCGAGTTCTTAGATACCGATGTATATCGGTGCTCAATGAAGTTAATCAGTAGTCAACTTTGGCTAAAATCACTGCGGAGTATTGCTATTCAATACTCCACAATAATTTCAAGTGAAGATATTTGCTAATAAGTAACAGCGAGTAATTAGCTATAAGTCCTTAGCTACCAATGTATATTGATGCTACAATTAAGAGCAAATTGTTCATAATGTGATAGTTATACCTGTTTGCTGAATGACCGAAGGCGAGATCAGGCTGTTTGTAAAACAGGAGAGTTACAACCAACGCTTGCGTCGAAAATAGTAGAATAAAATACTGGCTGTACTAATCATCACTATCCAAATAATATAATAACCATATTTGGTATGTACTTCAGGCATTTCGTCAAAATTCATCCCATACACCCCCACAATAAAAGTAAGCGGCATGAATATGGTAGAAAAAATAGTCAATACCTTCATTACATCATTGGTTTTGTTGCTCAGCATTGATAGGTAAGTGTCTAGCAGGTTGCTGTTCATATCTACCAGCGAGTCGGTATTGTCAATTACCTGAATGGTATGGTCGTACAAGTCCCTGATATATAAGTGAACAGATTTCAGAAATTTTCCGGCGTCGTCTTCTTCTCTGATGATGTTGTTGACAATTTCGCGCACTGGGCGGGTGTTTTTTCTTACAAAGGTGAGTTGCCGCTTAAACTTGTGCAAGGCCTTGGTAGGGTCACCGGCTGACTCATGGATAATCTTGTCTTCAAGTTGTTCTAGCTCTTCTGATACCCCTTCTACTACTACCATGTAGTTGTCAACAATGGCATCCATCAATAGGTAAAACAAGTAGGCAGAGTCAGAGTTTCGGACTTTGCCATTGGGCTTTTTTCGGAGGCGCTCTCTGATATTTTCAAAGGCATCACCTTCTATGTCTTCCTGAAAAGACAGTACATAGTTTTTGCCCAAAATGAGGCTTACTTGTTCTACTTCTACTTTTTTGATGGCTTTTTTATACGTTAACATTTTCATTACCACAAAAATGTTGTCTTCGTAAAACTCAACCTTTGGGCGTTGGTGAGTATTGACTATGTCTTCCATGAGCAAAGGGTGCAAGTTAAAGTACATGCCCAACGTTTTTACTATCTGCACATCGTGAATTCCATCTATATTGAGCCAGGTTACACTCTCTTTTTCTTTATAATCATAACAGTTCCTTACGTCGCCTATCACCTTTTCTTCAAATACGTCAACCCCATCGTAGTCTATAACGGTAATATCAACCTTGCTCGATTTGGCGGCACCCACGTAGGTAAGCGTACCTGGTGCCTGACCTGCAATGGCTTGTTGATTCTTTAATCTGTTGGTCTTCATAATTAAAAATACTTGTTTTGATACAGCTTATTAAACTCAAGCTCAGAACGGCGCATAGTAAAGTCAAATATATTGTAGTAGTATCAAATATAAAAAAATGCCCCATATTTACAGGCTTTTAGTGTGGGCATTTTAAGGCAAATTGGTTAAAAAAATCTTAAACTAGTTGTAGAGACTGCATGCTTAAGCACCGTTTTTCGTATATTTAATTTTTATATAAAATCAGGGAGAATAGTCACAGGCAAAATTGATGGTTAATGGATCATTATTTTAAGCTTCTTTGGTCAGTAAATGCTCAGGGTGGTATGTTTTAGGTCATTTTAACAAAAAACAAATTGTTTCTATCGCATTTGTGAATGATTTTTGGTAAGCAAATAAATTATGTTGAAGTATATAGGGCTCATTATTTCTATTTGTTTTTGGTGGGGAGGGGCATCAGTTCAAGCCCAAAAGCGGGTACAGAAAGTAAAAGCGTTTGCTGTAGAAGAAAAACAAAAGCTACAGGGAGAATGGTTGTATCATAAGGGAGACAATCTGGTGTGGGCAAAACCAGGGTATGACGATAAAAACTGGCAAAATATTGATCCTCGTTTGTGGCTTAAACGCATCAAAAAAGGCACCTTTGAAGGTATTGGCTGGTTTAGAATTCACTTAGATATAGATGAATCTTTGCGGGGCAAAACCATTGCTTTGTTGATGCATCAACGGGGAGCTTCTGAAGTATACCTCAATGGAAAACTGGTGCATACATACGGGGTAGTGAGCACCAACACTGATACTGAAGTAAAGTATAACCCCTTTGGCGAGCCTGTAAAAATGCGTTTGGGTACCCAGGCAAGGCAAGTATTGGCAGTGAGGTATTCGAGTTCGAACGCGCTCAAGCTACACCGCAACCTCAACCGTTGGGCACGAACTGCAGGTTTTCATTTGTACATTGCCCCACTCGACCAAAGTATCAAAGATGTGATAGATGCCAGGGTGTTTGATGCCTTGATAAGCATAGGACGCTCCGGAATCTTGTTTGCTTTAGGTTTATTGCACTTGTTTATCTTTATTTTTTATCCTGTACAGCGTGCCAACTTGTATTATGCCTTGGCCACCCTTGACTTTGCTTTCACTTTTTATATCAGCTATTTGCACCAGCATACCCATAGTGTAGATAATGTGATATGGCTCAACATTACCTCTTACCTTTTATCCATTACTATTCCCTTATTTTTTCTTAAGTTTCTGTACACCTTGTTTAACGACAAAGTGCCCCGGCATTCATTGATGTTTCTGGTGTTTGCCTTGATCAATGCAGGCGTCATGTTTTTTGCTTGGTCAGCTACAGTTTTATGGGTATATCAATTGGTTTGCGGCATTGAGGCATTGAGAGTGACCATAGTGGCAATACGTCGTAAAAAAAAGGGGGCAAAACTTATTTTTGCCGGGGTAGTAGGGCTTATTATTTTTACCCCGTTGGGCACACTGGCATTTTTGTTTCCTGCCATTGGGCAATTAATTTCGTCAAATATTATTGCGTTGCTGGTAAACTTTGGGATTTTAAGCGTCACAGGTACCGTATCGATTTACCTTGCCCGTGACATTGCCAAAACTTCTGTTAATCTGCGCAATCAACTGGACGTAGTACAGGAACTATCGGCAAAGAACATTGCGCAAGAACGCGAAAAACAGGAAATACTAGAACAACAAAAAGAAAAACTTGAGCAATTGGTGCAGGCACGCACCAGCGAGTTGGAAGAACAAGCCACTTTGGTAAAAGAGCAAAACGCCGAGTTAACCAACATTAACGAAGAAATAGCTGCCCAACGAGATGTGCTTCAGGGCAGAACTGAAGAATTGGTAGTGGCTTACAAGCATATTACTGACAGTGTACAGTACGCACAACGGATTCAAAATGCTATTCTGGGTAATCCAGCGCAAATTATTTCTAATTTTGAAGAGGCTTTTATATTTTTGAAACCTAAAGACATTGTTTCGGGTGATTTTTATTGGTATACCACCACCAGAAAGCGTACCGCTGCAATGATTAACGATGACCAATCTATAGTACCCGCAGCAGTATCTTTGTCAACCATTAAAATTTTGATTGCAGCTGATTGTACCGGACACGGAGTGCCAGGTGCCTTTATGACTGTGATGGGAAGTAGCTTGCTCGATGATATTATAAACTCTAGCCATACTACTATGCCTGATCAAATACTGAAAGAACTTGACAGGCGAATAATTAAAAGCTTGAGTACCAAAGGAGAAGCAAAAGTAGCAGGGAGAGCAGGACAAGTAAATGATGGGATGGATATGTCGGTAATTATGCTGGACGAAACCCAAAACAAACTTTATTTTGCCGGGGCTAAAAACCCTTTGTATTTTATCAGAAATGGGGTACTGGAAAACATCAAAGGGTCAGTATACCCTATAGGGAGTGAACAATATAAGAAGGAAAAGAGTTTTGAACTACACACCATTGATACACAAAAGGGAGATGTGTTTTACATGTTTTCTGATGGTTTTCAAGATCAGTTTGGTGGTCCCGAAGGGCGAAAGTATATGCGTAAAAACTTTCGCAACTTTTTATTAAGTATTAGTCACTTGCCTATGACAGAGCAACAAGAAAAAGTGACCCAAGAGTTTGATCAATGGTGTAACAAACAATCCCAAACCGACGATGTATTACTTATGGGGTTTAAGGTTTGAAGTGGTTTAGTTGAATAATAGAATATGTATAAAAAGTACACACTGTTTTTTTTAATGTGCCTGGTAGGTAGTTTGTTGCATTTGCCCAACACACTGCGTGCCCAGGTGTCAACCAGTTGGCAAGATGTAAAGCTAAGTGGTCAAGGGAAAATAGTGATTTACTATAACCCAATCACCCATTTTATTGTCAAAAACAGCGCAGGCAAAATGGAAGGCATAGAGTACGAACTCATGCAAGAGTTTGTGAGGTTTACTGAGAAAAATTATGGAGTAAAATTAAAAGTTGAATATCGGTATTTTGAAAGTTTTGCCCCGTTGTTTGATTCTATTTTGGTTGCCCCCAATGGGAGCTTTGCGGTTTCGTCTATGTCAATTACTCCACGTCGACTTCGGCAACTCAAATGCAGCCCACCTTATATGCCCGATACTGAAATTATTATCAATAGCCAAAACGTGCCCATAGTGAAAGACTCTGCGGAGTTTGTGCGTCGTTTTAATGGGATGGTGGCGCTTGTAATAAGAAATACCACCTATGAGTACAACATGAAAAAACTCAAGGAAACATTACTGCCCAACCTTAAAATAGAGTATGTAAAAGAAACCAAGGAGATAAAAAAACGAATGAATAATGAGCCTAATATTATGGCTTATACTCAAGTAGCTCGTTACCTGGCTTTTAGGCAAGGTGGTTTTTTGATGAATCGACAAAAGCTTTTTCAAATAAAAAAAGTGGGACGTGGGGTGTTTTTTCCTAAAACGAGCGATTGGGACGAACCCGTACAGGTGTTTTTCAACGACCCTTCATTCAAACCCTTCATCAACAAAGTGATTAGAAAGTATTTGGGTACCAACGAACAAGATATTTTCTGGAAACTGTCAAATCAGAACAACCCCAATCAACAGGAAATGGCATTGCTCAACAAAGAAAAAGAGTTGCAGTTTTTGGAGTTGCGTCGTCAGAAAAACGAGATAATTGCCCATAACAGCATGCGCAATTACCTTATTGCCGGGTTTATCATTGCCATTGTCATTGCCCTTACTTTTTACTATCGTTTTCATATTAAAAAGCAAACCGCAGAAATACTCAAGCAAAAGAATAAAGAAATTTCGGAGCAGAGAGGGCAGCTCGAAAAGCAAACCGGCGCCCTGAAGTATATTGCCGAAGAGCTGGAAAACCAACGCGATACTATTGAAGATAAGAATAAGCTATTGGTGCACCACAACAAAAAAATAACCGATAGCATCCGGTCTGCCAAAGCCATTCAAAAAGCCATTTTACCCTTAGAAGATAAGCTTGAAGCCAATTTTAGCGAACATTTTGTTTTTTATAAACCCAAAGACATTGTTTCAGGCGATTTTTATTGGTTGAGCGATGTAAATATTGACGAAAAGCAGGAAAGAGGACAACAGAAAACACTTAAATATAGTGCGCCTTCTGCCATACCCTTTGATCCTTTGTCAGGGTACAGCTTGTCAGAAGAACAGGCAGGTGAAAATGCAAAATATACCTTTATTGCAGTGGTAGACTGTACCGGACACGGAGTGCCAGGGGCTTTTATGAGCATGATTGGCTTTGCTTACCTTAACCAAATTGTCAATGAAAACCATATATTGGATCCTGCGGAGGTTTTACAAACATTGCACGTAGAAATTCATAACAGTTTGAAACAAGCCGAAACCAACAACGACGAAGGAATGGATGTTTGTTTGTGTAGGGTAGAGGCTTTGCCCAATGGCGAATACGAAGTAAAGTTTGCCGGAGCCAAGCGTCCACTGTTTTATATCACCAACGGAACATTACACGAAATAAGAGGCAATGCCGCCTCAATTGGTGGTTGGCAAAGGCAAATGCAGAAGAATTTTAAAACCAACACCATTCGTTTGACAAAAGGAGACATATTGTATTTGAGCAGCGATGGTTTTATAGATACCCCCAACCCCGAACGAAAAAACTTTGGAACCCTCCAGCTCAAAGAGCTGATCAAAGACAATAGCCACTTGCCCCTAAAACAGCAGGCAAATGTATTTAAAGAAGCCCTCAAAGCTCACCAACGTGATGTCGACCAACGCGACGACATTACATTGGTGGGCGTCAAGTTTTAGTTATTTGATCAAAACCCTCACCACCGCCATATCGTCTTGCAAATCTGCTTGATACTGAGAACGTAGCCTAGCCACCACTTGCTCAAGCACATGCGCATCTTCAGTATCAATGGTGTTGACCATTATTTCGTCAATAGGAGAGGGGGGCGTGTCTGATGTATTGTCAAACTCTATCGCAAGCACTCCATCAGTGGCAATGCTTAAATCGTGTACTTGCTCAAATACCCACACCTGCGCGTGCTGACTAAACCATTTGTCAAAAGCCTGATTGATATGGTAGCCCAAATAATCAGGCTGATTGTCCTGATCAAGTATTTTTACCTGCCCATTCACCGCTATTACTCCATCGCCAATGCCTACTACCCAAGCCCTATGATGCACTTGGTCTATCACAGTCAATACCACAGTACTCATAGTTTCTTCTTGGCTCAAAAACAACTGATTTCTTGCTTGTTTAAATTCCAAAAATAATTGTTTGAGCACTTCCTTCCCTATTTGTGCTACATCTTTGAGCTGAGAAAGTTCAGGTTGATACATCAACGTAGTACACACCTTGCGCAATAATTTAGCAATGAGAGTAGAGGCAAAAAACGAGGTTTTGCCCATGGTGCTACCATCCATTACTGCTGCCAACAGATAGCGTTGTCCAAGGCTTTGCGTAAATAAAAAGTCTTCGCAAAACAGCGCGTGTGTGTAGCCTCGTTGTAATGTGGTGAATAATTGATAGGGCATATATTTTAAATAAATTGAATAACCGATTGCATCCCTAACTCGCCGCCTCCCAGCACCAATACATAATGATCCGAAAAATCGCGGTCTGACAACCAATTGTGCAAAGAGAATTTATCGGGAAAATAACCCGCTTGGGGGTTTTGTGCCAAAGCCTGCACGATGGTTTTGCCGTGAAAAGTGACCGATTCAGGGGCATATTGCGCAATTATTTCTCCCAATTCCTTATGTGTACTTTCGTCATTGCTCAGGTCGGCAATAAGCAATGCCTTGGGCTTAGCTTGTACGTTGGCGAAAGCCTGAAGACTCGCTTTTACCTGGACGACCTCTTGAAATGAATCATCGAACAAAATCGTATAGGTATCTTGAGTAATTACCTGCCCTTGAGCAGAAATAATTCGTTGTTTTATAAAATCTACACTCATTATAAACTTATTTAGTGGTCACTGGTTGATTAATGCATCTTTAAAGGTAGTTGCAAAAGTACATAAAATTAAAAATCTCATGTCATTCAAACGAATCATATATTTCATTGGGGCAGTTGTTGCCTTAGGGTTATACCCACACAAAGCAACTGCCCAGTTCTTCTTTAGCCGTCGTGAAATGCCCATTGTGCAAAACAATACGGGAAGTACGTATACCAATGCTTGGGCGGGAGGCATTAACTCGGCACAATATAATACCATGAAGCTCAATAATGATGCACTGGAAGACCTGGTGATATTTGACCGAACCAACAACAAAATATCCACTTTTATTGGTGTAGAAACCAATGGCCAAAAAAGTTATACTTATGCCCCCGAATACGAAAGTTTTTTTCCGGAATTATCGTTCTGGATGCTGTTGCGTGACTATGATGGGGACGGCAAAAAAGATATTTTTGCCTACAGCCGAAGGGGAGGCATTTTGGTGTATCGTAACGTAAGCATTGCCTCTCAACCTCCTCAGTGGGAGCTTACCACCGACCTTATCCGCACCGAAGGTTTTACTCCCAACCTAAACCTTGCTGTGCCAGCTACTGACATCCCATCTATTGTAGACATAGACAATGACGGTGACCTGGATATCATTACGTTTGATTTTTTGGGAGGATTGATTGAACTGCACCAAAACCAAAGCATAGAGCAAAATGGCAATGCTTCACAACTGGTATACAAACGGGTAGATCGTTGCTGGGGCGGAGTGCAAGAGGGTGCTACTTGCGGTGTATTTAGCTTTGGTGCTACCTGCGACAATGGTCGCCGAACCCAAAGCAATGCAGGTAAACGGGTAAATCACGTAGGATCAGCATTATTGGTCAGCGACTTGAACGGCGATGGGGTACACGATGCCCTCATTAGCGATATTAGTTGTACTAAAGGCTATCGTATGCTGAACCAAGGCACCAGTGTAGCAGCGGCTTTTACCCAGTTTGATGTAGGTTTTCCGGCAAGCAAACCCATTGATTTACCGCTTTTTCCGGCCTTTTTTCTTGCCGATGTTGATTTTGACGGGGCAAAAGATTTGTTGGTGTCGCCCAACTTATTCGGCAACGAAGACAATCGGGTAAACTTTGCCCAGTCGTCGTGGTGGTACAAAAATACGGGCAATAATGTCGCTCCCCTATATGACTTTCGTCAAACCGATTTTATGCAAAACACAATGCTCGACTTGGGCGAAAATGCTTTTCCGGCGGTGGTAGACTATGATGGTGATGGTGACCTTGATTTAATAGTGGGCAATGCCGGACAACCACAAGGCAACGGAGATTTTTACGCCACCCTGCACCTTTACGAAAATACAGGAAATGCCCAAACACCTGCTTTTAAGCTCAAAGACACCGATTATTTGCAATTGTCGGCACTCAAGGTAAGTCGTTTGCAGCCTGTAGTACAAGACTTTAATCAGGATGGGGTGAGCGACTTGGGGCTTACCTGGACTAAAGATAGTAAGGTTCTGTTTCAGTATTTGCCCAATGGAGCCGCCAATGGCCAGGCGGTGAGTTTTGACCTGGCGCAGGCAATTAAATATGACTTGCCCCTTTCGGGGAGTGACCAGCCCTTGTTGTTAGATCTAGACAACGACGCTGACTTTGATTTATTGGTGGGCAAAGGCAATGGACAATTAGAGTATTATCTCAATCAAGGGAATAATCTCTCGCCTGATTTTCAGCTGCAAACGGCTACCTTGGGAGGCATAGAAGGGAGCAGTAGCACCCGTAATTTGCGTTTGGCAGTGGCCGATTTTGACGCAGATGGGAAACCTGATTTGCTTACGGGCGATAATTCGGGCAAACTGAACATGTATTCGGGCTTTTTGGAGCAACTCAACAATGCCATCTGGACTCCTGCCACCGACTTGATACTCAATGAATTATCGCGAGAGTATGCCCCTTATCGTTTTGGTATTATGGTAACCCCGGTAGCGGCTGACTTAAATAATGACCAAAATCCTGATATACTGGTAGGAACTAACGGGGGGGGAGTATTTTATGTTCGAAACGATGAAACCAGCCAGCCACCGCCACCTGTGTCTGGCAGTGGGCAAACGGTGTTGATTTTCCCTAATCCGGCAAAAGGCATTGTCAATATTTTATCGACAGAAGATGCTACCGTAACTGTGCAAAACCCCTTGGGACAGGTATTGGTGAGTAGTTTTGCCACTACTGCCAACATTGCCAAATCTTTTGATGTGTCGAGTTTGGCTTCAGGCTTGTATTTGTTTAAAATTGTAGGCACTACTACCGGGCAAACAACCGTACATAAAGTGGTAGTAAACTAGTACCTTAAATACTAAATACCTAACCCATTATTTCGGCGATTTTTGAAGTTCGTCAGAAAACAAAACTCATCCCAAATAATAGCGCATTTACTTAATGTTTAAGGTACTAGTACTCTAGCTTCTAAGTAGGTACAGAATACCGCTTTACTTATGTAGTGTCTGGAGTACTAGGAAAAACCTACATTTTTGAAGCATAGGAAGGCTGGCTTGCAGGCTTACATAAAATTAGCCGAAAGGCAGCACTCAAACCCCGAAGAAACTCCAGAGGGATAATGTGTCAGCCACCATCAAAAAAAACATAGATACAATGACGCCTAAGATTAGAGTAAAAGCTTTTGGTATTTTCAAACACAAAGCGCAGTTTTTATTTTCTAAACATTATGACACCACCCAACAAGGCTACTTTGTAAGACCTTTGGGTGGTTCGGTAGAATTTCAGGAACACAGCCAAGACGCTTTGGTAAGAGAAATACAAGAAGAAATTGACGCGGTTATTACTCAGCCTGAGTTGCTACAGGTAGTAGAAGATTTTTTTGAACACCGGGGCAGGGCTTACCACGACATCGTTTTTTTGTATCAGGCACGTTTTGTCGACGAAACATTGTATCAACAACCCCGCATCAACTGTCAGGAGTTGGATGGAACAATTTTTCAGGCATATTGGCTGAGCCTGGACGAAATTAAAGAGAAACAATATCGGATAGTACCTAAAGGATTGGAAGACATACTGACCAAGCTGACTACTGGGTAAATAAAAATAAATGAGTTCAAATCAAGTGCAGTGTTGTGAACTGCACTTGATAAATGCCCTAAAAAAGGCTTTTAACATTTTCTGCGTTTTCCTGGGTCATCAATTCCATGGAGTCAAGATCAAGACAACACAAACGCCCCAGCTCTGTGCTCCCTGTCTGAGCAAATACACAACCATTATCGAGAGGGATTAGGGGCTTGTTTTTTTCAATCTGATGTTTGATGTCATAAATACTGGTGGGAGTATGCCCAAATACAATTTTACGGTTTTTAAACTTATCGAAGGTAGCTTTAAGGGCAGGTTCTTTGGGCTCGTTTTGCTGGTACATCATCCAATGTATCTCTATGTTTCTAATCCAAATCATACTATATAAGTCCTGAAAAGGATTGCGACGCTTAAAGTTAAAGCCAGCGTGCACCAGGTAAAAATCGTCCAGTTCATAATAATAAGGTAACGACTGGAAGAAATCCCAATAAGCAGTAATTACTTGACCGTTTTTATCCAATAAATTTTGGGTGTTGTTTTCATGCAATATGCGTTGTAATGCTTCGGGTGATTCTACCTTGTAGTCATCCAAAAACATTTGTTCATGATTGCCTCTTAACGGGAAAATTTGAAACCCTTTGTCTTCCAGCTCAAACACGTAGTCGAGCACTGCGGCACTGTCAGGACCGCGATCGATAAAATCACCCAGAAAAAACAAATAATCGTCTTTAGTCAACTTTATTTGTTTTTCTATCAGCTTCTTAAGGGTGCGGTAACATCCATGAACATCACCTATTACCAACCTTCTCCCTTGAGGTTTAGTGATAATCTTGACTTGTATATTTTCTTCATTCATTGTAATGCCTTATTAATGTTGGTGCCAAGTTAAGAAAGAGTAACTCAATAATAAAATGGTGTGGGATATGCCTGAATTTTTGCGATAAAAACACCGTGTTTAGAGTCCAAACTATTTTTTACGAGCATAGTTTTTTTAAGGTTTATATTTTAATCTCGCCTTAATTAAAATGGAAAAAATAAAATAGCCCATAGATTAGCTGCGCAGAGTTTGAACTTCGTTCTGCGGTTAGGTTATTTTTGTAGTTTTACTTAAATACAATACTCCGTAGTGATTTTAGTCAAAGTTGGTTGCTGATTACCTTCGGTGAGCATCGGTATCTAAGGACTCGCCAGAGGCTCGGTTATCAAACGGTTATGAGTTTAAAAACTATTTAATTACGTGTTTAGGCGTAAAACTGAAACCCTTTGAAAAATAAAGCAAGTAAGCAATCTTAATATAAAATACTGCTTTACAGTATTTAACAAGGTAAACATTTATTCGGATCAGCTACGGACTATCGACTAAATACTATGGACTATTGTTAAATACCTGACTATCTTTTATTTAGACTTAAACCCAAAACATAGTCCTATTGTTGTGTATAGCAAGTGTTTTTTGTAGAAACCTTCCGCTTTCTACTGTATGGCACTCCTTCATTAGGGACGATCAACGTTTGGTCAGGATTTTGCGGGCTATACAAGCCTCAATCACGAGGTAAGGACAGATGAAAATATTTTCGAGAAATTTATTAAAGTGGAAGTTGGTTTATCAATCACTTCCTTTTGCCGTAGGCATATTACTTATCAAAATCGGGCTGGTTTATTTTTTTAACATCAATGGCTTTTTTGAAATACAAGAAATGCGGCTGGTGTTTACCTCAGGGGTTTTTCTCATTGGTTTTATGCTTGCCGGCACCCTGGCTGACTACAAAGAAAGTGAAAAAATACCAGGGGAAATTGCTACCGCGTTGGAAACCATAGAAGAAACCAGTGTAGCCCTGGCCATCAAGACCAATACCAGTACCAAATCGGTGCGTTGGCAAGTACTGGAAATGAGTCAAATGATTTATGACTGGTTTTATCGTAAACATTCTGAGCAGGAAGTACACCAAACCCTGACCGAATATAACCAAACCATTCATGCCTTAGAAGCTGCCGGAGGCGCACCCCCCATCATTGGACGTTTGTTTATCAGGTTGGGCGACTTGCGCCAATTGGTTACCCGCACCAATGTCATTTCTAAAACAGGTTTTTTGAGCACAGGATATGCCCTGTTAGAGCTGTTAATAGTCATTGTGAGTGTTTTGCTGCTATTGCTACATTTTCAGAGTACTGTGTCAGAGATTGCCATCATATTAGTGATAGAACTCATCTATGTATACATGTACAAACTTATTGTAGACATAGACGATCCTTTTGAGTATGAAGAGGGCAAAGCCCAAGGAGCCGCTGAAGTGACACTTTTCCCCATCGAAAACTACATTAATCGCCTTAACCAACGCCTGGAAGCTGAAGAACCTCAAAGGGTAAGAAAAACGGTGAGCCAAGGTTCAGAGGTGGGTACTTAAGTGGGAACCTTACAGAGGCAAGCCACAAGGTACAAACATAGGTTATAAGCACCCGTATGCATTGTCATCTAAGAGCTTGAGGTTGTTATGCAAGCAGCTACGAACTTTGCAATACTTGATGGTTTATCAAATTGGTAAATAGAGCCAAGTTGCAAGCTTAAGACTACTTGATGAGCCACTCACAAGTTGACAAGCCACTTATTTTAATGCCCCATTCTTTTAGCAGGCTTGCCCCTATAAATTTGGGGCTATCCACCCTTTCTGCTATCTTACCCCACTAAACCGCAAACCTTCCAAACAGAATGACCATCTTTAGCAAAAGCTTACAGCAACGTTTGAGCACTGCCGAACCCTTTATGCTCAATATATTTATAGTAGCGGCAGTGTTTAGTACCTATTTTTGTGCTTATGGTTTTCGTAAACCCTTTACGGCTGGTTCTTTTGACTTAAATTTTACCCTTCCCCTCATCAAAGTAACTTTAAGCTACAAAATACTATTGGTAGTAGTACAAACCCTGGGCTATGCCACCGCCAAATTTGCCGGAATCAAGCTCATTGCCGAAGCCAAAAAAGACAACTTATCATTGGTGCGTTCTATAGTAGCTTTGCTTACCATTGCGGGGCTTAGTTGGGTGCTTTGGGCAATCACCCCACCACCTTATAACCTGGTTTTTATTTTTATTAATGGTTTTCCGCTGGGGCTTATCTGGGGGCTGGTGTTAAGTTTTATCGAAGGACGCAAGTATACCGAGTTGTTTGGTACCGGGTTGAGCGCCAGCTTTATATTTGCCGCCGCCTTTAGTCAGCAAATAGGGCAAGCAGTACTCAATCAAGGCATTTCGGAGTATTGGATGCCTCTATATGTCAGCGGTATTTACTTTGTGCCCATGTTGATAGTTGCCTGGCTATTGGGGCACACCCCACCCCCCAATACCGAAGATGTACTCCTACGCAAAGAGCGTCAACCGATGGACAGCACCCAACGAAAAAGTTTTATGCGTGCATACGGTGGTGGAATTTTCTTCTTGATTATTGTATACATGTTGCTCAATGCCTTTAGAGAAACCCGCAGTGGTTTTGCCAAAGAAATATGGGCAAGTATAGGCTACCAAGGCGATTTATCGGTATTTAGCCAATCCGAAATAATAGTAAGTATCCTTATTTTGATATTGTTAAGCCTCTTGGTTTTTGTTCGCAAAAATTCCCAGGCATTCTACATCACCCTTATAGGGGTGGGTGTAGGTTCGGCGTTGGTAGGCTTGAGCTCTTTTTTGTATGCCCAAGGAGCCATTAATGGATTTGTGTGGATGATTTTGTTGGGGTTGGGCACCTATATGGGTTACATACCCCTGGGTTCTTTTTTGTTCGACCGTTTACTGGCTGCTACTAATTCGGTGGGTACTGTAGGTTTTCTTATTTACATGCTCGACGCCTTTGCCTACATTGCCAGTATATCAGTAATGTTGTACAAAAACTTCTCGTTTGCCCAAGTCAACTGGTTGCAGTTTATGCAAAAGTTTGGCTACCTGCTTGCCATAGTCAATGTAATAATGTTGGTTTTTGCCGGGTGGATTTTCAAGCAAAAAATTGACAAAGCCAATCCTAAAAGGTAACTTTTGAGCAGATAGTTGGGGAGTCGATAATCCACTGTTGTTTTCTTAAGTCTTGAATTGCAACTTTTTGCTTAAAGCACCGATATGCATCGACATCTAAGGACTTGAGGCCGTAGAAATTACCAACTACGGACTCCCGACTCCTGACTATTTCACCTATAAATTTAACTTTTAAAACTTATTATTATGGTACCTTTGAAAATATCAGAACAAACCCTGGTGATAGAAGAAAACTGGGACCGTTGTGAGCGTGAAATAGAGCGCATGTGGCAAGAGGGCTTTTACATTACCGACTTCGACTATGGTGATGGAGTTTATCACGTGGTAATGAGTGCTGGCACCGGTTGGAGCGAGCAATACATTGAGTCGGGCAGTGAGTTTCCTGAGCGTAAAATAGAAGAAGCCTGGGACGAAGGATATGTAGTGACTAATATTGCCATTGACGACGAAGAGTGGATTTTGGTGTGCACCGCAGGTGTACGAGGTATAGGCGGGCAAAGTTGGCAGGGTACTGAACACTTCGACGATTTTGAAGACTCTTTTCATGAAGCTTTGCACCAAGGGCTTACGATGACCAAAATGGCTTACGATGATGAGGATGGCCTTTATATAGCCATGCTTGCCGAAAACCTGGGTTGGGAGCAACAACTGTCTTATTGGGAAGAAATAGAAGCTGATATGTACTTGGGAGGCGAGCGTCGCCGGGGTTATCAGCGCCAATATCGCAAACCCCGCAATGCTTCACACAATCGTTTTAGCGAACGCTTTGACAGGATGGGCAAAAATTGGGATCCTAACAACCGACAGGTAGAACTGGAAGAGGAGGCAATGGTGACTGATATTATAGACCACGACGGAAATTATTTCTTTGTCGAGTCGTTCGACACCCCTTATCGTGAGCAGTGTATTCACCGCCGTGAACACTGGGACGATATAGACATGATTGTACAAGAGCGCTGGAGCGAAGGTTTTTTTATCACTACTGCCGCTTACATCTACGATGGTTGGGTGTTGGTGTTCTCACGTTAGTTACTGAAAATACCCATTATCAAATACCAAGCGCCTGCCTTAGTTTCAATAGGGCAGGTGTTTTATTTAATGCCCCATAAGGCATAGTGATTAAATCTAAAAAAACGTCGAACAAAAATTTTTGCAGTTGCCAACTTGCCTTTACACAATGCCTTGCCAATCAGTAGATTTGTTGGTTAATATTTTTTGCCTTTCTCATCCTTTAGATTTTTCAAAATAGTATTTAGTATTATAAGTAAAATAAAAAATACCATTTTGGAAAAATAATCTAACCTCTAACACCGCATCTAAGACAAAACCATCTGTTAGATTAAATTCCTTACATCAAACAAAACATAATTTTAATGAAATTACTTAAATATTTCACCTTTCTACAGGTGTATAGTTTACTATGGTGTATGCTGGGGTTATCGTTTATCAGCTTAGCGCAAAACGCCCCACAAGTGATAGATATTTATGCCGGATTTAATAATTCCAGCAACCCCTCCGAGCTGACCGCCATTGGCAACAAACTCATCTTTAATGCCACTACTTTGGGGGCAGGCAAAGAGCCTCACTTAAGCGATGGTACTGTAGCGGGCACCTCTCTTGTACAAGATGTTTTTCCGGGTACAAACAGCTCAAATTCAAAATACTTTACGGAGTTTAAAGCAGGTGGAACCACTTATGCCTATTATTTTGCCAATGATGGTGTTAACTCAGGGGCATTGTACCGCACCAACATTGCCAACGGAGCCACTGAGCTGGTCATAAATGTAAATCCTCCAGGGAGCATCAGCAGTTCACCGGGAGCGGGGAGTGGCGAATTTTTGGTCAATGTAAACGGTACTTTGTTTTTTGCCGGGCAAGACCCCACAGGCAGGCAAGAATTGTTTAAAAGTGATGGTACTGCCGAAGGAACTGTCTTGGTAAAAGACATCAACGCTACTTCTCTGGGTTTTTTCACCCTGCCTTCGAACCCTGAAAACCTGACCAACATCAATGGCAAGTTATTTTTTACAGCGGATGCTGATTTTGATGGGGGAGGAACCGATGTAAACCGTGAGCTTTGGGTGAGCGATGGTACTGAAGCTGGTACCTACATGGTCAAAGACATTGACCCGACTGGAAGTTCCCACCCTAGTAATTTAGTGATGAAAGATGGGCTTTGTTATTTCTTTGCCAGCGATGGTACAGGTGTTTCGTTATGGTTTAGCAATGGTACTCCTGCAGGCACCCAAAAAGTACAGTTTCCGGCGGGCACCACGGTAAACCCTACGGCTGGTTTGACTTTGGCGGGCAATCAATTATTTTTTGCTGCTCACGATGCTACCAGGGGTACTGAACTATGGTATAGCAATGGAAGCGTAGCAAACCCTATAGAGATATACCCAGGGACAAACAGTTCTAACCCTCAAAACTTTACTCAAGTAGGAGATGATTGTTACTTTACTGCTGTAGGCGAAGACAAAGGTGTCGAGCTTTGGCGAACTAACGGTGCAAGCGCCTCTTTGGTCAAAGACATTCAACCTGGTTTCTTTGGCTCAAACCCAAGTAATCTTACTTCGGTAAAAGCCTTGTTAAACGGGAGTACTGTTAACCTCTTATATTTTACGGCTTTTACGGCTACCAATGGGTTTGAATTGTGGAAAAGTGATGGTACTGCATTGGGTACTATATTGGTTCAAGATGTGAATCCTAGTGCGTCCTCTGGCGCGTCTAAAATTTCGAGCATTACAGCGGTGCCTTTAGCCAACAATCAAGACGGTGTTTTCTTCTCGGCTTACAATGGAGATGTAAATGTAGGAACAGAGTTGTGGTATACTCTTGCCAATGCTACTCACCCACCTAACCCGCCAGTTGCTGTGCCTACTCCTGCTAGGTGTGGGGCGGGCACCCTGGTTTTGCAAGTAGAAGGAGCTACAGTTGGGCAAAAATACCGTTGGTATACTTCTGCCAGTGCTACCAATTTTTTGAAACAATCTATAGATCATAACGACCAATCTTTTATCACCCCTTTACTAAACGCCAGCCAGAGCTTTTATGTAAGTGCAGTGAGTGTTGATGGTGTATGGGAAAGTGACCGGGTAGAAGTAGTGGCTCAGGTAGTTACCTCGCTGTCTCCACCAATTGTGAGTCACCGTCAAATATGCGGTACAGGTCAATTAGGACTGACAGCCTCTGCTGATGCACCTATAGCCGTACAATACCGTTGGTATGATGCACCTAATGGAGGGGCTGTATTACAACAAAGCACCAATGCTGAATATGTGGTAGATGTATCGGGTAGTACTACTTATTATGTAAGTACTTATAGTGAAGCTTGTGGCTTTGAAAGTTCACGCACTACCCTAAATATTACCTATTCGCCTTTAACGGGAGGCATCATAGGTGGAGATCAAGAGGTGCAAATTGGAGGGTTTCCTGCCTTAATCACATCTGAGGAAGAAGCAGGTGGAGGTTTTGGGTACATTCGTTACCAGTGGCAAAGTTCAGAAAACGGCATAGATTGGCAATTGATTGTGGGCGAAGGCAATGGTGACTATCAACCAAGTGCTTTGACCACTACTACCTACTTCCGTCGTTTGGCGTCTTCTGCCGAGTGTGGACAAACCGTGTCTAACGTGGTGAAGGTAGATGTTGTTCCCCCTTTAAATGCCCCTGCTTTTGAGGGACAACTCGCCGCAGTGGATACTGTGTGGGCAGTGAAACTAGCCTGGCAAAACAATGATGACCGAACCGAGGGTTTTTATCTGGAAAAAGGAGATGGAGTCAATTTTACTCCATTGGCTACACTGGCCGCTACCGATAACAGTTACATAGATTATGGTAGCATTTTGGGCAACAAGGCTTATTATCGCTTGCGTGCTTTCAAGGGCAATGTGGTTTCGGAGTATGTAGAGATCAGGATTGCACCTGATCCTGAACCATTGCCAGGCGGAGCTGGAGCAGAGGCAGGAGAAAATACTTTGGTATACCCTAACCCAGTGGGCGAAATAGCCAACATTAAGTTAGACATGCCCGAAAGCGGTCAGGGTGAAATGATACTGCGAAGCAATGAAGGAAGAACTGTATTGCGTTCTTCATTTAACAAAACCTCAGAAGATGAGGCTTTTACTCTACAACTTCAGTCTATCAAACCAGGTATTTACTGGCTTGAAATTATTATTGGGGACAAACGGGTTGTAAAAAGAATAATCAAGAATTAACCAATTTGGGTGAGCCAATGAAACATCAACAAAGCCGCTAAACTATTGAGCGGCTTTGTTGTTTTAATTATTGTAAGAAGAGCAACACCAGATGTTATTAAGTCTGGATAACGCCCACGTTGTAACGTTGTGTAATGGGGGCGTGATTGGCTGCCTCAATGCCTTGAGAAATCACCTTGCGGGTGTCCAATGGATCAATGATGGCATCTACCCAAAGCCTTGCCGCCGAATAATAAGGCGACATTTGATTGTTATACCTATCAGTAATTTTGTTCAATAGATTTTCCTCTTCTTCCTTAGAAATTTCCTCACCCTTGGCTTTCTTAGAGGCTGTCTGAATCTGCAACAGGGTTTTGGCAGCAGCTTGGCCACTCATTACGGCAATTTTAGCGGTAGGCCAGGCTATCATCAAGCGTGGGTCGTAAGCTTTGCCACACATGGCATAGTTACCTGCTCCATAAGAGTTGCCTATCACAATAGTAAACTTAGGCACAACCGAGTTGGCCATGGCACTGACCATTTTAGCGCCGTCTTTGATGATACCACCGTGTTCGGAACGACTCCCTACCATAAACCCAGTCACATCTTGCAAAAATACCAACGGAATTTTTTGTTGGTTACAAGTCATAATAAAACGGGCTGCCTTATCGGCCGAGTCAGAATAAATGACCCCACCCATTTGCATTTCGCCTTTTTTAGACTTGACTATTTTACGTTGATTAGCCACAATGCCTACTGCCCAGCCATCTATACGTGCCCTGCCACATACAATTGACTTACCGTAATTTTCTTTGTATTGGTCAAACTCCGAATTGTCTACCAGGCGACTGATAATATCTACCATGTCGTAAGGTTTGGTACGGTCGGCAGGCAACATTCCATAAATTTCTTCCTGCTTGAGCTGAGGTAGTTGTGGTTCGGCGCGGTTAAAACCTGCTTTTTCATTGTCCCCCAATTTGTCAAAAGTACGCCTAATAGCATCCAGGCAAGACTTATCGTCAGGGAATTTATTGTCTGTTACTCCCGAAATTTCGCTGTGAGTAGTGGCACCCCCCAAGGTTTCGGCATCTACATCTTCGCCTATAGAAGACTTGACCAGGTAAGGACCCGCCAGAAAAATAGAGCCTGTCCCTTCTACAATCATTGCCTCGTCTGACATAATGGGCAAGTAAGCCCCACCTGCTACACAACTACCCATAATGGCCGATACTTGCACTATACCCATTGCCGACATTTGAGCATTGTTGCGAAACATGCGCCCAAAGTGTTCCTTGTCGGCAAATACATCGGCCTGAAGAGGAAGAAAAATTCCAGCACTGTCTACCAAATATATAATAGGCAACCTGTTTTCTATGGCAACCTCTTGAGCTCTCAGGTTCTTTTTTGCCGTAATAGGAAACCACGCCCCTGATTTTACAGTAGCGTCATTGGCTACAATTACACACTGTTTACCACTTACACGACCAATGCCCATGACTACCCCACCAGAAGGGCACCCACCGTATTCGGTGTACATGTCATATCCGGTAAAAGCGCCTATTTCCAGAAACTCAGACCCTTCGTCGGTCAGGTAGGCTATTCGTTCGCGGGCAGTAAGCTTGCCTTTGGCATGTTGTTTGGCAATTCTTTTTTCGCCTCCTCCCATCGCTACTTCTTTCAGGCGGGATTTGAGCAAAAATACTTGTTGTTTGAGGTGATCTTCGTTTTTGGCAAATTCTAAATTCATAGGTCTGTTTTGGTATGCATATAATGAAAGTGCAAATAAAAAGAATTATACTCTATTGACAAAAAGATGGGCATGAATGAAATGATTTTATATAGCTTGGGGTAAAAAAAGCAAGTCGGCTTATTTTGAGAATACTTAGTTTAGTAATGATTGTATGAAGTATAAATGACGGTATTCAATATAAAATTTGTTGAAATAGGATGATTTTGGGAGGACTGTTTTTTGAAGAATATTTTTTCGCTTAAATATTACACCTTGAAACTTAACATAATTAAGCATTATAAAGCGTGATAACTTATAAGGTGCAGGATGCGTTATGAAAATAGCTTATGTATAATTATTATACTCATTACAAATAAGTATTTTCTTACTTACTTCTGTAATACCATATGATATAAAGAGCCTGGTAAAACTATAATAACCGCAGAACGGAGCTCAAGCCCTGCGTGGTAGAATCCAGCATGCTGGTGGTTTATCACTTCTTGATTTTTTACTCATGAAACTTTTCAACCTGTTTTTTACAATTTTTCTGTTTTTAAATCATTGGATGCTGTCTTATGCCCAATCTTGCAATGCTTCGGTATCGGGTTTGCAAAACTGGAGTGCTTTGAGTTGGAGCTGTTCTGGTGGAGGCATTGCTCCCATTGTTGATGGAAACACTTATGCAGAAGATGTAACCATTAACAGCTTAAGTTCTGGCGATATATTGACTGCCGATGTAAGCATCATTATAGATGGAGACTTAAATATCAACGCTAGTGGAGGAGATCCTGCTTTTACAGTACCTGCTGGGGTTACTATTCAGGTGACTGGAAACCTCAATAGTGACAATAACAATGTGCTGTATACTATAGAAGGAACCCTGATTGTAGATGGTACTTTTACAGTGAAAAACGGTAATCAGTTTGCGGGCGGTGGTACCATGCAAGGAGGAACATTGATCGTAAAAAATAATAATGAATGTGCAGGCACTTGCCCAACCATTACTTTTGCCAATTGCTGCGAAAACGCAGGAACAGATTGTTACCCACCAGGTACCCCTTCTCAGTTTTGCACCAACAATACCTCCAGTGGACTACCTGTGGAGTTATTATTTTTTGAAGCAAAAGTTAACCAGGCAAGTGTTTGGTTAAAATGGGCAACTATTCAAGAAAGCAATAATCAATATTTTATAGTACAGTGTAGCCAGGATTTATTTAATTGGCACAACATAGATACCCTACCAGGGCAAGGCAACCATGTGGGTTTATGGTATTACAGCATTGCTGATACACCCCGTGTCAACGGACAGATGTATTACCGTTTACAACAACAAGATATTGATGGCACGATGGCTTATTCATCGGTAGTCGGAGTTTGGTTACATACCAATGTTATTCAACCAAAGGTATATCCCAACCCTGCCGTTGACTACCTTCAGGTACAGCTCAGCGAAGCTTTGGGCACTGTACGTATCTATTTGATGAGTACTTTGGGAGTAATAAAATGGCAGCAAACCGTATCGACAAACAACGCTGGTTTTTTGCTTGTAAGAATAAGTCTGATAAATTTTTCTTCAGGAGTTTATGTACTAAGGGTTGTCACAAAACAGCAAACATTTCAGCAGAAGGTTGTAGTTAAATAGTTGATTTTCACTAGTAAAGTTTGTAACTTTCCGATTGTTTATTAGATATCTTTATAAAAAACACCATTGAGGTTAGTACAAAGTCATTTTTTCAGGCTTACCTTAATGAACCCCACAAAGTTAAAAATCATGCAAAGTTCAGACATTAATGCCACGCCTAAAAATACCATAGGTCGCCTGGCAAAAGACTGCTATCTTGCTGCTGCTTGTCAGCATGTAGGAGCCTCAGCCGAAGTATACGAGCATTTTGCCGTTATGAAAAAGTTTCAGGAAGAACATCTGCCCAATGATAAAATAGGGCTTTTGTACCTGAAAACATACGATAAAGCCGCCCCCCAAATTGTGGAGAACATCAATGCCCACCCATCACAAAATGCTATTTATGCCTTTATTTATCAAGTAATAGAGCAATGTGTAGATGCTATCAGAAAAGGCGCATTCGACGCTGCGCATAGAGTATTGGTAAACATGATGCACAACATTCAGCTTCGCTATGGTGTAGCCGAAAACATCATCTGATGTTTTTTTTGGTAAAGGCATTTTTAAAAAAACTGTGGAGTATGATTGGAACTGATCATGCGCCACAGTTTTTTTATGCAACAATGGCTGGCTTATTCTTTGGGACGAGGGTTAGGGGTGGGTATGAGCGGGGTTTCCGGGTGATTATCAGACTTGGCTAAAAAACGACTGTAATAAGACCAAATCAGAAAAGTCATAGGCAAAGCAATGATCAAACCCAACAATCCGAGTAACTTGCCCCATATAGACAGTGAAAGCAGCATGACTGCCGGGTTGAGCCCAATGGCATCTCCCATTATTTTGGGGGTGAGTAGGGCGTCTTGAATGAGTTGAACAATGGCAAAAATGGCCAGTACTAATAGTATGATCACCCAGAAATTTTGCCCTGTGTCGAGCGAGTGTACCAGGGCAAACAGCGCGGCTGGGATAAACGCAATGTTTTGTAAGTAAGGCACCAGGTTGAGCAAGCCCACAAACAACCCAAAAACCACCGCCATTGGTAAATCTATGATACTGAAGCCAATGGCAAATAATATTCCTACCAAAGACGCAATCACAGTTTGTGCCCTGAAGTAATTTCCCATGGCTTTTTTAAAGTTTGTAGACACATCTTTAATGGTATGATGGTATTGTTCAGGCAACAAGTCAGTCCACTGAACCATAATTTTGTTGTAATCGAGTAAAATAAACACCAGGTAAAGCAGAATAATGGCAAGCCCCATAATACTAAGTAGTAGGTGCAATACATTGTTGAACAAACCGATGACATTGGGCAACACTTTTTTGGCGGCATCAATGACCATATTGGCAAACTTATCGGTGTGAAAAAAATCACTGTTGAGGAGTGTATTGACTTCTTTCCAAACGATGGGAGGGATGTACTCCTGCGCTTTCTTGTCAAGTTGAGGGTCTTGAGCAAGGTTTCGTACTATTTCTGCCATGTGGCTAACATCTTTGGTAACAAGTGGGATCAAAATCAGCGCAAGCCCAGTGAGTAACCCAAATACTACCATAAGGCTAAGCAAAACTGAGATGACCCGATTTCTTATTCGAACTTTTTCTTGCAGAAAAATCACCAAAGGATTGATGAGATATGCCAGCAATGCGGCAATGGCAAAAGGAATCAATATATCGCTTAAGTATTGCAGTGTTTTAAAGAACCCCCAAACTACAGCCACCCAGATGGCGGTTCTTATAACTCGGTCTATGGTAAAAGGTTTATTGCTAATAAGCGACATGTGCGTATGGGTTAGTTTTGATTTTAAAAGTAGTTATTACAGTATATTATACCAAACCGAAGACAAATAATGAGGGAGATTTTCCCAAAAAAACTAATGAATTGCGGCATTGGGCAACTGCCGGGCAAGCTGTAATTTTGTTTCGGCAGGTATTTGATTACCCAACAAAGTGATACGTTTGAGTTGCTGGAGTTTTTCTATGCCTTTGGGCAAACCTTGTAACCGATTTGATTGTATTTGTAAATGTTCAAGCTGAGTTAATTTAGCCAAACTGTTTGGCAGCTTTTCCAGGCGATTATCGCCCAAGTCGAGGGTTTTAAGCTTTTGCAAGTTGCCAATGCTTTCGGGTAGTTGCTGAAGTTTATTTTCGCCCAGGTCAAGCGTAGTAAGTTGACGAAGGTTACCAATAGTTTTGGGCAATTGCTCAATATTGTTATAATTGATGTGTAGTTCTTTGAGCCGAGTCAATTGGGTTAACCCTTCCGGAAACTCAATAAACATGTTGTTAGATAGTTTCAATACCTTGAGCTGCTTAAGGTAGCCAATATGAGTACTTATGCCACGTATTCGGTTGCGGCTGAGGTTAAGCTCCTCTAGCTGTTGCCAACCTGTTATGGCATTAGGTATGAGCCTCAACTGGTTGGTCGACAGGTCTAACATTTTTAGTTGACTCAGTTGCTCTACCTCATCAGGCAAGTGGTGCAAATAGTTGTTGTTGAGGTAAAGCGTCTCTAGCTTTTTGAGGGCTCCAATGCCCTCAATAGTGCCCAAGTGGTTGAAATGGGCGTATAAATGCCTGAGTTGGTATAATTGCCCAATGCCTTGCAAGTTAGTGAGCAAGTTGCTGTCTATATGTAGGCGATTGAGCTGCTTTAGTGTAGTAACCTCTGTTCCTAAGTGTTTCAAACGATTGTTATGCATTTTGAGTACTTTGAGCTGTGCCAGGTGACAAAGTGCTCTGGGTGGCTCTTGGAGTTCAAGCGAATGAATATTGAGGTCATGCACAAAAAACAAAGGATCGATGAATTCGGCTTCCAGGCAGAGGTATTTTTTAAAAGTGGTATCAACAAGGTAAGGCAAAAAACCAAAAGGCACCTGCATGCCTTGGGCAAGTTGTACGCCTAGTCTTTGGTTACTTTCTTCGTCGTTGGTCAATAGTTGGCGCAGGTTTTCCAGCTCAGGGGTTAAGTTCATAAGGCAACAATCAAAAAAAGAATAGTTTGTGAGTAGGTAGCAAGACCATCGCCCAAACCTATATATTATTCGAGCAATCAAAAAACTAAAATTATAAAAAGATCACAAAACAAGCGCAAACACCAAAACTATTTCAGCCATAAGGTGGGTACCCGCATTGGTTTTGTTAACAAAAAATCCCTTGCATAAAAAAACCTGTGGGGAACTCCCACAGGTTTTTTGTGCGTATTGTGTTTCTGGCAATGTATGCTTTTGTTATTCTTTGGTGTTTATTCACGTGATTTGTTGTACCCACTGCAAAAACTTGGTATATTCCCTGCGACCACCAAATGTAAAAGTAAACTGTCCATAAGTAATGGTGTTACCAGTTGAGTTGTTAGAGAAAAATGTATTTATATCAGGTAAGTTGTCCTTGAAATCTTGAAATTGTGTTGGGCCAAGCCTCGTGCGTAACAGGGTTAACTGCAGCGTGTTTTGTATTGTTCGCTTTGTCTTAGGCTTAGAGTATCGTGTCAACTGCATATTATTAGGAGACATTTGTCCTTGTTGGTTAAAGAGACCGTCAAAAATGTTATCATTGGGGTTGTTTGGTTGTTGGAAAAAAAGATTTCCAAAATTAAGCGTGTTAAACTGCTCCAGGTTAAATAGTCTCATATTAGATTGTCTGCCATGATGGAGCACCAATTGACTATTATTGTTTGGTGGATTATTTTGGGTATTCTGTCTTGATTGTAAGTATCTTAGTAAAATCGGATTTGACCGTTGTCTATTGCGATTTAAATAGCGTAACATCAATATGTATGACATTGACATTGGGAAGGTGGTGGTATTTTTTGGGTATTGATACCCTTCTTTGTCTTTTTGCCATTCTTCAAATTTTTTAGCGTGGCCTACCGTGGCATTCTCCAGTGTTTCGCCTTTAGGTTGGGCTTGGGCTTGCTTTTTTTCCCAATCTTCCAAAGCGTCAATTGTAGCTTCTTGGAGCCATTCATTTACCAACTTGGTAAACCCAGTTTTGTCTTCATTATTCTTACTTGCTAAGTCTTTCCATATCCTGAACCTATGCTGATTTTTAGGATCTTTACTGAATAATTTTTGCATTTTGCTTTTAAAACGGTGTGCCTTATTTTCTCGTTTTTCACTGTATAGCTCGATGGCTTCCTTAGTATGTTTACCCAGTAAATCTACCTTTGTTGCCATACGTAAAAGCTCATTGATGTCCCCTTCCAAATCCTTCCACTTACTTTTATTGTCTTCGAGTGAAGATTTATCGTTTTGGTTCAGCAAATTCCCTTTTTGGGGAGAGTATTGTTTCATTATTTTAGGATAACTTTGGTTGGGGTCAATGTTCAATAACTGCTGATTATTTGGAGGCATCTCGTCATTAAATTCCTTGTCATTCTTTAACTCTGTTGTTGTCTCTATTATATTGTTAATGTTCTCGTGGAGTCCCATAGGAGCTATCTCGTTTTGTTTGAGACGATTCCAAACTGCTTGGTAGAACAATTCCTTCAGAGAATCTTCCAGTTCGCTGAGTACCCCTTCGGCTGCCTCATCTACTGTCTTTATAGGGCTACTTTCGTTTTGCAAGGAGTTTTTATTATTCTTATTTTTTTCATATTCTTTGGTTTGTTCTTTAAAAAGCTTCCGTAAATTTAGGTACTTTTCTGATAGGTGTTCCTTTTCGTTTTTATTTGAATCTTTATCCTTTTTTTCATCTACTTCCCAGTCGGGCACCCCAGTGTCTTTGGCCTCGTTTTCGTTAGGTTTGTAGGCAGGTTTATTTCCTTCGAGCAAATCTTTTCCGCCCAGCTGTAGAGTCTTGTCCACTTTCCACTTGCCAAACCCTTTACTGTCTTCATTGCCTTGATCATACTCAGCAAGTAGTTTTCCTTCTCCCAGTTTCCACTTACCAAAGGTGTAAGAGTAAAAAGGAAAGCGCATGCCCAATAGTTTAAACAATAACCTGCCCCCTAACTCTAGGTTTACATCAAACCCGGTGTCAAAGTACATCTCCAAGTTTTTATCTAGTTCAAGCTTTTTGTTGTCGGTATTATAAGCCACTCCAAAGTTCAGCATAACTTTAGCGTGTGTATCTATACCCAATGCGGCAAATAGCTCACCTGCCACCGATGCCAGATAACCAGAGCCAATTTCAGCCCCCAAGTGAGCATCCAGTTTAAGCAAAGCCTTAAGGTCGGCTTCCCCCTCTACCCGAAAGCTTGTTTTTTGTTTGTTTGAAGCACTTTTGTTGTAAGCAGCGGCTAGTCTTGCCAAGAGCGACATGTCCAGGCTTACCCCAATGCCTCCGTAAATGCTGGCAGCTCCAGCCGCCGCAGGGATGGGCACATTTATATCTATGGCAAACAAGTCCAGGCTCTTTTTGATGTGTCCGCCAAAATAGGCCTTGGGGTCTTCCTGTCTTTCGTCATCGTCATTGCCAAAATCTACCTCCAGCACAAAGCCCATTAGCTCTCCTCTAAACTTCTGGAAGGTGATGTTATGCTCCGTATAAGTAAAACCTTTGGGCGAAATCGTCACCTCAGAGAGTTGAGCACTAGCCTGCACCTTAAACATTTTATTGATTACTTGTACTATATTGCTGTTAGGAAACAGTTTTTCCAGACTTTTATTATTGTTCTGGTTGTAGTTATCCAGACTTAACAGAATACTCTTTGCCGTGAGCGCTTTATTGTTTAAGTCCAGGTTTACCCCATTAAAGTTTACTCCAATGCCAGCGGTTTTAGCCGCTAAACCATCTACCGACACAGTCCATGGATTGTCTTTGGAGTTTTGTCCATCGTATTCCAGTTTTGCGCCTTGTGCCGAAAATTCAACCCCTTGTACTTGGGAGGAGATGCTGCTTTGAAGGAGCAAATAAGCTCCCTTGTTACTGTCTATGGCTACTTTTGCTTGGCCTTTATTCAGCACCAATAAGCCATTAGGAAGAATATTTATAGGATTTTTGACATTTAAAGACAGTGCACCCACAAAGTGATGGCTACCTCCCGATTTTTCGGCAATGAGCTCAAGGTTTCCGTTTATTTGTCCTCCGCCTACTGCCAGTATAGCAGTTATTTTGGCTTGCCCCTGCCAGCTGGCGGCCGAATCGCGGCTGTTGTAGTTAAAGCTTAGCTCGCCCTTTGCCCCCTGGAGTGGGCCTTGTTTCTTGGCACTTACTGCTCCTTTTAGGGTTAGCTCCCAGGCATTGGTCTTATTGTTAAAACTTCCACCTACTTTTAGACTGTCTACCGTCAATACTCCGGGTACAATGTCAAAAGGTTTTTCACTCTTAGCCTCTAACTTTCCCTTATATTCGCCGTTGCCAAGTGCTATAGAAGCCTCAAAGTTTACCGCATCGCCCTCGCCGGGGATGATGAGCTTACCGGTGATTTTACCCACCTTCAAATACCAACCACCTTCATTACCTTGATAGCCCAAGGTAGCATTGGTGGCATTTACTTCCAGCACCGAGGTATCCAGGTTTACCCCTCCTGCTATCTCACCTGAAATTCCTTTTTTGCTAATGCTAAATGCGGCCTCGTTGAGGTTTACGCCCAAGGTGCCTGGAATCAGTTCTATGCCTATGCCCCCTTTAGCCTTTAGGGTAAATTTTCCTTTGTTGAAATTTCCTTTGTGGTTTAAACCAAACTCAATCATTCCGGTGACATCCTCCCCCCCAATATGGGCCGAAGCCTCGGTTTTGAAGGTAAAGCCTTTGAGTCTGTCCCATTCTGCCGATACTTCATTCAGGTTAAGGTCACCGTCTTTGCCAAAAAACACATCCTTGAGTACCAGGCTCATTTTATTTATTCCGTTATTATTAATGGCTATCTTTTCTACTGAAGCTTCCCCTATGCCAAATGCCCCTCCGAAATTAAGGTCTTCTGAAATTTTAATACGTCCATTGTTTTTGTAAACAAAGCCTTGTTTCCAGTTAATGGCGGCTTCATGCGTATTAGAGGTAAAGAGTTCCTTACCAAAAAGCTTGAAACCCATGCCAAACCCTACGGCAAGCCCGCCTTTCTCTACCATTTTGTTTTGGTTTTTACTATGCTCTTCCCACTTGGCTAGGTTTATACGTTGAATGTCGAGCCAAAAAGCCGTATCTTTTGGTCCTTTGCCATGTGTATGCAACAAGGAAGAAATCTGTTTGTTATTTTCTTTGCTTTCGCTTTCTTTTTTAGGTTGTGATTGTTGTTGACCCAGCAAGGCTATACCGGTTCCTACGGCAGCAGTGAGTAAGCCTCCTCCCGCCAGGTAGTGCGCATTTTTGGAGCCCAACACGCCCAGGGTGCCCGCAAGTATCGACAGTCCAATGGCACCTGTTCCCGACAAAGCAGTTATTTTTCCTACGGTTTTTTTGTTAAGGTTTTCTAGTTTAAGGTTTTCAAAACTCAGATCTTCTACCAGCCAGGCTCCCAAAGAACTTGCCTTTATGTCAAACTTTTGTTGCACTTGTTCCCAGGCTTTGTCGTAAGCTGTTTGCGTATTCAGATTAGCTAGCGGGTTGTTGTTTTCTTTTTCATTGTCGGTTTTAGATTCAGACTTGCTTTGGGTTTTTGACTTGCTATACGTTTGATCCTCGAAGTGACTGTTCTGGAAGTTCAGGTTTTTACTTGAGTGAGTGTTGGGTTCATTCTCGTTAGTCTCTGTGTTAAAAAATTGCAAGGCAAACTCTATGCATTCGATTGCTGTATTTACCTTGTTTACAAAAGGTTTGAGCATAGCCATGGCACGATCCAGGGCGGTATTACTGGGGGTTAGGCTTTTTTTGTTACTTTCATTATTTTCTTTGTCGTTGCTAGTGGCGATTTTCTTTAGCCCCAGTTTTTGATTAAAATTTTTCTGTGACAAATTCCCTCCGTAAAACCACTTCAGGCTGTAGTAAAAAAAGTCACTCACAATATACTCTAGTAACACCACTGCTACAGGGTGGTCTTTTTGAATATTGGCTGCTTTATTGTAGGCGTCTGTCAGCGTACTTACATATTTTGTCCATTGTGTCAGGGTTTTTATTATTTCCTGATGGCTTTGAATCATCGCCACCATACCTTGCAGTTTTGCCAACACATTGCATTCTTTTAGTGCAAACACCAATAACTCGTCTACTACGCTTTCCAGTCCCACTACACCCAAGTATTGTTTAGAAAGTTGAGCAATGATTTGTTTGCCTAGTTCCCCCTTGTTAGCTCCTCGCATCAGGTCAAAGGTAGCAAACTGCATGACTTGCCCTACACTATGGGCAGCCATGAGTTGTTGGTATTTGCCTGTAGACAATAAGTGGGGCGTTTGTGCTTGTTTGCCCCACCGTTGGGCTTCTTCTTCTAATAGAGGGTCGTTGTTGAGTACCTTGCCCAAACCCGGCAACGTGGCATTGGGTTGTACCTTGCCTAAGCGTTGCTGGGCAATGTGGGCGGCTTCTTCGGGGAGCTTGTGGTGCCCTTTGGGTCCCAGGTGAATTTCTTGACCGTTTTTGGCCAATGCCTGGGCACCATACTGGGCAGGTTCGGCAGAGTTTTCTTTGACAATGGTTCCTTCCAGGCTTACCCCACTGAGGTGTTCCAGGTTGTGAGCCAGGGTAGTGGGCAGGTCGCTCTTGTGTGGTTTGTCATAGGTGCGCCTACGTTCAATGGGGCGCTGTTTTGCTTTAAAGGGTTGGTATTTGGCTTTAGTAGGTTGTTGTTTTGTTTTGATAGATCCCTGCTTTCTTTGTGTGGTAGTGTAAGCAGAGGTTTCGCCAGAGGGAGAAGAAGACGAGGTTTGTTCCTGTGTGTTTCCATCAGCATATTGCCAAATAGGTGATTGATTTTTACTTTTAGGCTGGCTTTGCTTTTTGGGCAATGCTTGTTGGTTTTGATTCTGAGATTCAGATTCAGGATTGATTTTTTCCTGCATTGTTGGAAGGTTTATGTTTTTTAAAGAACTCCTTACTTATGTACTATTTTCATTTATAATGCAAACACTGTATTTTTATTTTGTTTTTTTATGATTTTTTGTAATTATAGAATGATTTTTTGTGATTAACAGTGATAAAATAAGGTGTGATTGAAGAAGTGCAGTGATTTAAAGGAGTTTTTGGGTAACCCAAAGCAGGGTATGTATGCCAGGGTAGCATTGGGAGAAGAGTTTTTCACCGGTTCAAACGTTTTTGTGCTGATTGTTGGCTATAAAGTTCAGTAAATGGTCACAGTTAAGCCTGCTTCGAGTTTACTTGGTAGTCTTGTAACAGTTATTCTAAAGCCGCAAATTTTTCACTTTTTTACCTTCAGCATCACCACTACTATAAACATCCCCATAACGGGCATCAAAATAAGCATGCCGCTCAACAGCCACTTGGCAAGCCATTCGCCTAGCACAAAATCGAACCACTTCATGTATAAAGTGAGTACCAAAGCATTGATATACAGTACTATAGCCCCAGGGCAAAAAGCCTTGTTCCAGTTTTCTTCGTGAAACAAAATAATAATCATCAACACACTCATAGCAAAGCCATACAACCACGCGTCCAGGGTAAGGTTTCCCGAAAAACCAACTTTGGGAGCCACCAGCAAAAAACTATTACGCAATGTAGTTACATTAAAAGCCATGATTAATAATAACACTAATCCCTTGGTAGCATTTGCTGTGAAAACATCCTCTAATGGAATGTCGGCTTTAGCCGGATTTACTTTCTTTGTCGAGGCCTTGGGTTTTTCCGCTCTTGTTTGCCGGGTGGTAGTTTTCCGTTGCCGGGTCTGGCTATTGGTTTTAGTCGTTTTTTTTCGTTGGTTGGTTTTTGCTTTAGGTGCTTGTTGGGTGGTTATCATGGCTTTTGTCGTTAAAATTGGCTCAAATACAAGGTTTTAACTAAATAATCTTGCTAAAAATATAAACATTAGCTAATTTTGTTAGCAAATATAGATCAAATAAGCGATAAATGCCAACTAAGTTAACATAATTGTGACATGTTTTTTAGCAAAAATTTAAGATACATCCGCGAAGAAAAATACAAAATGACTCAAGAGGCTTTAGCCGAAGTTTTGGGAGTATCACGCAGCGCATTGAGCGCCTATGAAGATGGCAGGGCAGAGCCCCGGATACTATTGCTCATTAAAATAGCTCAATACTTTGAAGTGAGCATCGACGAAATGGTCAATGTCAATTTTGCCGAAGCAGAACAAGCCTACGTTACCCGTATCGAACAATTGAACAAGTACATTACTGCTCATCATATAAAAATAAACCGGGTGCAAACCGAACATAACACACAAGAAGGTTACCTGGAGCTGGTACCCCAAAAAGCCACTGCGGGCTATACTCAAGGCTTTGCCAATCCTGAATACCTCAATACCTTACCAAAGTACAAAATCCCCTTTTTGTCTAAGGGCAAAATTTACCGGGCTTTTGAGATTGACGGTGATTCTATGTTGCCGCTTCAATCGGGCGCTATAGTAATAGGAGAAAAGATAGCCAATTGGGATGACCTCACCAGTGGCCAAACCTGTGTGGTAGTGTCTAAACACGAAGGCATTGTACTCAAAAAAGTATACAAACGTCTTTTTGACTATGGCAAACTCTTGCTTAAGTCCGAAAACATCAGTTATCGTTCTTATGAAATAGAGGCGACCGAAATACTAGAGCTTTGGAAGTTTGTAGCTCACATTAGCCACCGTTTCCCTACCGATGCCCCCGATATAGAAGATATCAAGTTTGCCTTTGATCGTATCGAATTCCAACTCAATCAAACTCGTTTGAATCTGTTGGGGCAAGCAAATAATGGGCTGCAAGAGTAGTAGAGGATTACGTTGTTTTGCTGGAGTACGGTGTTATAGTGCGTAAAATGGTGCTGTCTGGAGGATTAAAATAGCAAATCACCGATTCGAACCATCATTTTACTATTCCAGTACTCCAGCTTTTGACTGCGATTTTTTGCTAAAAATCAACGTGTTATAAATCGGTGAGTTGCTTGTAGGGCAACGTCATCCCTCAATTCTTCGGGACTAAAGACTTGAAGCTTGCTCCTTTTTTGTACATCAACTCCCACTCTAAAAACTGTCCATTTTTAACTACCCACCACTTGTTGCCAAGCCCTATCTTTGTTCTATGAAAAATGACTTACACATTGAACGGCTTCGTAGTTTATTAAATTTGCTCGAAAATAACTTCACCAAGCCGCTGTCTTCTTCAGAGGTAGCGGCGGCTACTTTTTATTCTTACCGTAACATCAATCGCATTTTTCGGGCAGTTTTTCACAAATCTATTGGTCGCTATATCAAAGAGCTATTGTTGCAAGAAGCCGCCCGACAGTTGGCATATTCTGACAAAGCCATTACTGACATCGCTTTTGAACTCAACTACAGCGACTTACAGGCTTTTAACAAGGCTTTTAGGCGTGAGTTCGCCTGTTCCCCTTCTCAATTTAGACAACAAGACGAAAAAAATATGAAAGCTTGGATCAACGCCAAATTACCCGAAGAAATCAAAGAGTTAGACCGCCTAACATACAGTATCGAGTCTTTACCTCCTACTCGTATACTCTACCTTACCCACTACGGGAATTATAATTCGCAAGGCATTAATGATTGTTGGGAGGCTTTGCTGGAGTATGCGCACCAGCAAAAGTTGCTCAAGGACGAAACCCGTTATTTGGGCGAGCTCATGGACGACGACGAAATAGTAAAAGATGAAAACTGCCGCTACAATGCAGCCATTACTTTGCCCCAGGAAGCAGTGTTTGAACCCACAGGTTTTTTTAATACCAAAACCATTGCATCTGGGCAATATGTGTGTATCACGCACCAAGGCGATCGGAACAAACTAGACACTGTTTATGAGCAAATATTTTTGCATTGGATTGTCAAAAACGAGTTTGAAATTGCCGATAAACCTTTTTTGGAGTTTTACCTCAATGACGAAGCCGATACGTCTACCAACGATTTACTTACAGAAATTTATGTACCTGTAGCTAGTAGCAAGCTTTAAGCGATAAGTTGCAAGTACGACTTGTTGTTTGAAGCTTGCCCCTATCGGGACTCCTCTCAACTAAAAATTATCATCACATGGAACAAATCATCACACAATTAGAACAAAATACCAATACCCTCATTGCCGCATTCCTGTTGTTTTCGGTGGGGCTTGCACTTATAGAGTTTGTTTGGGAGTTGTACACCCGCAAAATAGACCGCCAACGCCTCAAAGAAATGGGCGCCAGTGTGTGGGTTTTCTTGTTTAGTTTTTTGACCGAAAAAATAGGTAGTGTGTTGTTTTTTGCCAGCTTTTTTTGGTTGGCAAATCTTATCCCCTGGCAACTGCCCGTCAACGGTTTTACTGTAATAGCCACCTTATTATTTGTCGACTTATTGTATTATTGGGAACATCGCCTAGAGCACGAAATCAGACTTTTGTGGGGTTATCATTCCATTCATCATAGTTCGCCCATTTACAATTACACTACTGCTTTACGGGTATCATTTTTCGATAACTTCGTCACTTGGGTCTTTTACTTACCGGCGGTTTTGCTGGGATTTCACCCTGTGGTGATATTACTTGCCATTGGAATTATGCTCATGTATCAGTTTTGGTTACACACTGAGTTGATAGGCAAGATGGGGTGGTTTGGGAAAGTTTTCAATACCCCTTCGCACCATCGGGTGCACCATGGTTCCGACGAAATATACCTGGACAAAAACTATGGAGGCATTTTAATTATATGGGACAAGCTATTTGGTACCTTCCAGCCTGAGCTCAAAAAACCTACTTATGGGCTTACTACACAAATTAATACTACCCATCCGGTAAAAGTACATTTGTACGAGTTTAACCAAATACTAAAAGATGTACGTAAAGCCAGCAATGTCAAAGAAGCAAGAGCGTACCTTTGGAACAAGCCAGGGTGGACACCTGGCGAGGAGGTTAGCCAAGTTGATGAGGCATTAGAAAAGGCAAAAAGTACAAGGCAGCACTGAGCAATGGTTGAAAAAATGTAGAGTAAAGGTCAATGCTATTCCCTGAAGGCTTAATGAAATAGGACCCATCAGCATTATTTTGTACATCATAGCCATTGTAGAAGGCTATAAGTTTGCCTTCAGAAAGGTGACAGACAAAACTATTCATAATTTAAGCCATCGCCACCCACATGATTGATTCTTAGGAATGGTACCAAAATAAATTTACATTCTTAACCTCATCTTTTGTTGCTATACTTTGTTAAAAAATAGCCGAATAGCGATGCTATTAGCCAACCATCCCTCAAGCTCGCTCAATATCCACTGGATATTGCCGTGCCTCGTCTAGCAACAAAATATTTTATTAAACTATAGAAATTTATTTTTACACCATTCCTTAGAGAGGTTTTGAGCCAGGGTACAATGTTGAGTAGACCTTTGTTCAAGGTTCAAAACTTTTTTGTTTTAGTCTTCTAAGTGGTTTCCCAACCCCTGCCTCACTATAATTCAAATAATTTCTTTTTTTAGTTCAGTGTTTGCGCATGATACACTACTGACCTTAAGAGGTGTTTTTTTAGTATCTTTTGATACTTTGTTCTTTTTTTGGTAAAAGACTTGTAGTTAATATCACATGGATCGGTTTTTCGTTAAAAATTTGTAATATTGTTGTGTGAAGTAATTCAGGTCTGGGTGTGATATTATGCCATTAAAAACTAAAATAACATTTCTTTTTCTTTTCTCTTTTTTGCTGGTGTTGCCTTTGCAGGCACAAAAAAAAGCAATAGACAGTCTGTTTAATCTACTGAACGACAAAAAAGTTGACACTTTTCAGGTAAACCTACTGGTAAAATTAAGTGGCGCCTATACTTATGTAAACCCTGAGGAAGCACGAAAATATGCCGCTCAAGCCCTTGAGATGGCAAAAAAAATAAAATACTCAAAAGGCATCGCCAATGCCTATAGCAGTACTGGAGTGGTGCACAGCGAACAAGGCAACCCTGGAGAGGCAATCAAAAATTATTTACAAGGCTTAAAAATAGCAGAAAGCATTAACAATCAGCGGATTGTAGCCAAAATATCGCTCAATATGGGCAATGTATATAGTCGCCTGGGCGACATTATGAAGGCTAAAGAATACGCACAAAGGGCACTTGCTATTTACCAAAAACTAGAAGACCAAAACCGCATTGCCACTTCTTACAACAACCTGGGGGCGATTTATCAAAGCATGGGCAACATAGATTCGGCAGTATTGGTATACAAAACCGCCCAAAAAGTTTTTGAAAAAAACAACAACCAATATGGAGTAGCTTCTGCTTTGGCAAATCTGGGAATTATTTATGAGAGCATTGGCGACATATCTGAAGCCCTCAAGTATCAGGAAGCTGTGGTAGAGATTGAGCAAAAAATGGGCAATAAAAATGGAGTGGCTTTTTCTTCTATTAGTATTGGGAATACCTACCTCAAAGTAAAAAAATACGCAAAAGCAAAAGCTTACTTCAACAAAGCCCTTGTATTGTCAAGGGACATAGGGTCTTTTGAACTGTTGCGTGATAGCTACTTAAGTTTGTATAGTTATTATAGAACACAAGAGGATTTTGAACAAGCCCTGGACTACTATCAACTATATGTAAATTATAAAGACAGCATATTTAACAAAAACAAAAGTGAGCAAATTGCCCGGATGCAAACGTTGTATGAAACCGATAAAGGTAAAAAAGACCTGGAAATAGAGAAAACCAAAAACCAGGCACAGAAAGAAGAATTGCGTCGTAGGGGTATTCAAAACATTGCCTTGATTGTAGGTATTTTATTGATTGTAGGGGTGGTGTTGTATCTCTATCGGAACAATTTACGCAAGCAAAAAACCAATAAAATACTGGAAGAACAAAAACGCCTGATAGAAGACAAAAACGTAAGAATTACTGATAGCATCAACTATGCCCGCAGAATACAAAGCGCTGTGTTGCCACTGCATGAAGAAATCAGCAAATCTATTCCTGAATATTTTATTCTTTGGAAACCTCGCGATATTGTAAGCGGCGATTTTTACTGGTTTGCCAAGACCCAGCCCAAACCAATATATGAAGAAAAAATGACCTTTGACGGAGTTCATCGGGTATTTAAGGGGGTAAAGGGAGAAAAAATTATATTGGCTGCAGTAGACTGTACCGGGCATGGGGTGCCAGGGGCCTTTATGAGTATGATTGGGAGTCGGTTGCTCAACGAAATTGTAAATGAGCAGGGAGTGACCGAAGCAGACGAGATTTTAAACTTGCTGCATGATAAGGTAAGAGTTGCCTTGAAACAAGATGAAACCCAAACCCACGATGGAATGGACATGTCACTGGTGGTGATAGATAAAGACAAGCAAATAATGCAGTTTGCGGGTGCCAAAAATCCCCTATATATGGTACAGGTGCCCAGAATAGCAGGAGAGAAATGGCACGACTCCAGTAGCGGAAAACCTGAAGACTCAGGGTTGGCTTTGCAAACTGTAAAGGGAGACATTATGTCTATTGGTGGATTCCAGATTTTTGACGAAATTAAGTTTAAGAAAACCATTATAAATATCTCGCCCAAAAAATTTGAAAGCACTACTTTTTATATGTTTTCTGATGGCTTTCAAGACCAGTTTGGAGGCATCAAAGGTAAAAAGTTTATGGTCAAGCGGTTTAGAAAATTATTGTTTGAAATTAATAACAAACCCATCGACCGACAAAAACAATTGCTGGAAGAAACACTGAACGACTGGATGGATGGGCACGCTCAGGTAGACGACATTTTGGTGATGGGGATACGTTTGTAGTCCATCGACTTTATTGATCACTGTACTTAATTTGTAGAAATTAAAAAGGGCATAAAAAATTGAATTTCAATTAATTATACCCATAATTCATTGCAAAAGGTTATTATT
>NZ_CANLRP010000081.1 GCF_947493425.1 uncultured Microscilla sp.
ACTCCCGCGAAGGTCTTACCGACCTGAGCAATGCTAACCAAATAATTGAAAAACAACTTATTTTTGAAAAACCGCAGATTTTGGGTGAGCATAAGCCAGTAAGAGTGATTGTAGCTTCTAAGCAAGTGTTGGGCTGGCTAAAGCCTGAAGACCAACACAGGGAGGTAATTTTTTGAGTTGAGAAACTCCCAACTCCCGCGAAGGTCTTACCGACCTGAGCAATGCTAACCAAATAATTGAAAAACAACTTATTTTTGAAAAACCGCAGGTTTTGGGTGAGCAGGTGTTCCGTCATTCGTCGGAAGAACTCACCTTGCCACTTCCCTCACAAATGCTTACTTTCGGTTTTTCTACACAATGTATAACTCAATCATCCACAGCAAAACGAGGTATTAATGCAGTTCAAAAACCTGATGATCAGCGTATCAAGTACTATGGACTACCGCCTAAATGCTATGGACTCATATTTAAATACAACACGCATGCAAGACACAAGAAAGCCAGGCGCTGGACCATTAAAAGGCATTAAGATATTAGATTTAACCCGCTTATTACCAGGGCCTTTGGGAGCAATGATGATGGCAGACATGGGCGCCGAAGTGATCAAGATTGAATCGCCTACTTTTAAAGATTACGCCCGAAACTTCCCTCCTTTTCTCAACAAAGAAGCTGCTATCTATTTGGCGTTTAACCGCTCAAAGCGTAGCCTGGTGCTCGACTACAAGGCAGACGAGGGCAAAGCAATTTTACTAGACTTGGTAAAAACGGCTGACATTGTCATGGAGCAGTTTCGCCCTGGGGTAATGGACAGAATGGAGCTGGGTTATGAGGATATGAAAAAGGTAAATCCTAAAATTATTTATGTGTCTATTACAGGCTATGGGCAAACGGGTCCATACCGCGACAAAGCGGGGCACGATCTTAACTATATCAGCTATGCTGGAGTGCTGGGCATTACGGGTGAGCAAGGCAAGGCTCCCGTCATTCCAGGTGTACAAACTGCCGATATTGCAGGTGGTTCTTATATGTCGGTCATTGCTTGTTTGGCGGCTTTGCAGGCGCGTCATAGTACGGGCGTAGGGCAATTTGTAGATGTGGCTATGATGGATAGTGTAATGCCACTTGCTGTAACTACCCACGCAACTTTTGCGGCTACCAATCAGCCTCAGCCTAGAGGGAGTTTGTTTTTATCGGGAGGGCTTGCCAATTATAATGTGTACCCTTGCCAAGATGGTAAGTATATTGCCTTGGGCACGCTTGAGCCTCAGTTTTGGATGAAGTTTTGCCAGGTAACGGGCAAAGGCGAATGGATGAACAAAATAGCGCCTACCAGCAACGAAGCAGTGCAGGCTTTGTATGAGGAGGTAAAGGCATTTTTTGAAACCCAACCCCAACAATATTGGGTGGATTTGAGCGACCAACACGACTTACTCATTAGCCCGGTGTATGACATGCACGAGGTTGAAGATGACCCACAAGTACAAGCCCGTGAGATGATTGTAGAACAAGAGCATCCTACGGCGGGCAAGGTAAAAACTATAGGGGTACCGCTTAAATTTTCGGAAACGAAGGCACAACCTGCCTGGGCTGCTCCAGTGTTTGGGGCCGATACCAAGGCTATTTTGCGAGAAGCAGGTTATTCTGAAGCGCAAATTGACAAGTGGGCAACTCAAAAATTGATTGTAGGGTAAATCAAATTCCGCTGTTGCTGGTGCCTTCATAGGCAACCAAGGAGCTTGCTTATAGGAACACCAACAATGGGGGAGAGTTGCCTCTATACAAGGAACGAAATACCGTGACTATTACGAAATATCGTATAAAAATCATTTTTTGTACCTCTCCTATTTTTGGAAAATAAAATTTTATGTCACTGGCTATCAACCACTTAAAAAACAATTTTAGTTCAGAAATAATTTTGGTCTTTGGTTTGAATATATGCTTATCAAAGATATTTAATAAGCTTTGTGGTTAGGAAAGAAAAACGAGATTCTGCTAGGGTCTCGTTTTTTACTTTAGTACCCCACTGTTGCTCATAGGCATACCAGCAATCGTAGGGTATTAAATTTCAACAGTCTATACTGCTCACAAGCAACCCAAGGCCTGGGAAGTTATTTAGGTACATATTTGCGTAGCTTATATATTTTTACCCATACCCACACACTAATCAGCGTAGACGCTGATACAATGATAAGCCACCAATAAATGGTTGAGGGAGTTCCCCAGCCCAAGGCTTTGTATACCGACTTAAGCACATTAAACAAACCCAAATTGAGCGACACCCACACCACAGCTCCCATCAATAGATTGTTCCAGTGTTTATTTAAAGTGCCATGACGCATCAGCGTGGGGTTGTTAATCACAAATACTAAAAATATACTAATCAAGGGCAATACCAACCCATTGAGTGCCTGCGCCAAAATAATGGCGGGTACTGGCTTGACATCGGCCAGACCAAAAGCAAGCCCGGTAAACAACACCCCTATCCAAATAAGGCGGTAGTTGCGGCTGGTATATGACCATTTTTTAGCATTTTGCCCTCCAAAGAGGCTTTGTGCCGTGATAGAGGAGGCAAGCGGGGCGGTGATAGCCGAAGAAAAGCCAGCCGCAAACATACCAAAACCAAACAAGTATACTGCCCAACCACCCAACTGAGCAGAAAGTGCCTGAGCAAGCGCCTGAAACGAAAATTTGCCCTGAATAGTAGTACCTACAATAAGCACCGCCATAGAAATAACACAGCCCAATACAACCGCTACAAACAAGCCAAAGCGCATGTCTTTGAGCGTATGGGTTTTGTCTGATACGCCTGAACCCAAAAAGAGATTATAGGGCACTACTGTAGTGCCTATCAAGCCCAGAATGAGTAAATTAGCTCCGTCTTCTTGTGGCAAAGAGGGAATAAATAGCCCATGAAGCAAATCGGCCGCAGGCAACGAGTCGGCCACAAAAACGGCGGTAGTAAGAAAAACCAACCCCATAAAAACCACCATAAAACCCATAAAACGCGCCACTACCTGCAACGATGGCAGGCTAAGTGTAATAATGACCAGCACTCCTACAATGCTTACCAACAACTTGGCAGGAAGGTTAAACATAAGCTTAAGCCCTACCACTGCCCCCAAAATATTGCCTGTTTGGTAAGCTGCCGATCCCAAAATAATGGCGCCTACTACCAATACCAGCACTGGCACTTTGGCCACACTGTTGTCAAAGCTTTTGGCAATAGCTTGCCCTAAGTTGAGCCCGGAAATGATGCTAACCCTGGCGGCAGCTTCCTGCAACAAAAAACAAGCAACCGTAGAGAAGCCCAATGCCCATAATAAATCTAACTGGAATGTAGCGCCTGCCTTAGAAGCTGTCGTAATGGTACCAGGTCCAATAAATGCAGCAGAGATAATTGACCAAAAAAGAATATTTAGGATTTTTGACCTGATGGCGTTTAATTTTTATTGTTAAATTCTCACTATAGAGGTTACAAACGGCTTAAAATAGTGATTAACTAACAGAAAAGACCGTAATTTGTGTAGTGTGTAACTTATAAATTGAAAATCGTTACACATTTAACAAAATTAGATATTAAATTTGGATAATCAAGAGTTTTAATAATATAGATCAAGTTCATGAATGATCGTACAAATTATATTCTCACCGAAGATGGTGTGATTAATAAAATAGATTCTTATTGGGAAGAATTAAATGAATTGTCTGACAAGCAAGAGCGACTCGGAAGAGATTTACTGAAAAAGTTGTTTGGACATTTCTCGCTGAGCTTAGTGGCGGTTATTTCGGTGCTTTGGGTCAATGTTCCGCACTCGTATGGTGTCATTGCCCTTGCCGTTGTTTCGCTTGCTACCCTTGCCTCTACCATTGTCCAAATTAACACTTATGTGGCTTTTGTAAGAAACAAAAAACACGGGATGATTCTTTACCAGGAACTAAGCCAGCAAATTGTTCACAACTACGAAAACTCGCTGGAAAGAAGGGTTACACTCAGCAAATTTTTACTTTCGTGTACCCTGCCCTTACACCCTTACCTCTATATGTTTTTGTTGGCTTCGTTTTTTTTGGTCATCACAGGTTCTACTATATTTTATAACTTTTACCTTTAGAAATCATACTCCAACGCATATACTTTTTTCATGTTCGCCTCGGCTAGTCGGGGCGGTGCATGTTGCATAACCAAGTTGCGTACCCCTCTGGCTATGCCACTTTTTAGGTTTACCAATTGTGATATACGCCAAGAGTCTTTTACCACCTTATGCGCTTTTTTAAGCCGTTGTTGTTGGTACTGAGCAAAACCTGTGGTGAGCCGTTGTGGTTGTTGTACCACTTTTGCCATACACCCGGCAAACACCCAGGCGCTTTCCAAAGCTTGATTTCCCCCTTGCCCCATATTAGGCGTAGTAGCGTGGGCAGCATCGCCTACCAATGCCACCCTGCCTCGATACCATTGATTGCCAGGAGCCAAATCATAAATATCATTTCTGAGAATATTAGCTACTTGAGCGGTTTTGATAAAATCGAGTACCAGCGGAGAAAAATCTTTATAAATACTCAATAAATCTTGCTTGAGACTCTTCGGGTCATCTTTGCCGCCAGCACTGGTAAAATAAGTGGCAAAGAAATAGATGTGTTCGTTGTCTATAGCACCAAATCCTACCCTAAGCCCTGGCTCATTTCCCCACATTTCGGTAAAAGTATGTTGGTAGCCCTGGGGCAACTTAAAGGGTACAATGGCACGCCAACAGGTTTGTTGGGCATAGCGGTAAGGCAGTTTGCCCAAGAGCTGCGCCCTTACCCTGGAGTGAATGCCGTCAGTGGCTACCAAAAAATCGCCCGAAGCCTGGCTACCATCTTCAAAACTTACTTTTATGCCAGAAAAATCTTCGGTAAAACGTTCGAAACGTTTGTGGGTGTGTAATGCCTCAGGGGGCAGCTGCTCAGCCAATGCCCCAATCAATGCTGCCCGATGAATGGCATAGCACAAATTGTCTTTTTTAAAATCAGCACCTGCCAATTTTTTTTGGGTATGAGTAACCACCTGTAAACGTGTAATTTGGTTGCCCAACTGTTGTACCCGATGAAACAAATCCATGTTCGTTCTTTTGAGTACTTCCATTCCGTTGGGGGCAAGTAAAATGCCTGCTCCGGCAGGAGTAAACGCAGGTGCTGCCTCGTATACTGCAGCATCGAAACCTTTTTTGTGTAAACCAATGGCAGTAGCCAACCCGGCAATACCACCGCCTATAATGATGCTTTTCATGAGAGAATGCGTGTTTATATGCTTATCTAAGTGTCTGGAATAAGATTAGAACAATTGTTCTATAGTACAAACAACGCAAACTTAGAACAATTGTTCTAAATTCTACTATTTTTGTGATTGCTATGAAAACCAAAGAGAAAATACTGGCAAAAGCACTGGAGCTTTTTAACCAACACGGCAGCGAAAAAGTGAGTACTCGCCACGTGGCCGATGCCTTGGGCATAAGCGTGGGCAATTTGTATTACCATTATAAAGACAAGCAAGCATTGATTACACAATTGTATGAACAGTTGGTGGCCATACTAAATGGAGAATTTGATACCTTTGAGGCAGCAGACACAAGCCTTGCCTCACTTATGTATTCGGTCAGGTTTACTTTTGATACTTTGCACAAGTATCGTTTTTTGATGTTGGATTTTGTGCAAATCATGCGGGGAAACCCTGGTATTCAGGCGCACTACCAACAACTGGTACAATTGCGTAAGGAGCAATTCAGGTTTGCGGTAAAGTTGTTGATTGAACAAAAAATGCTGAACGAAAGTATAAAGGAAGTTCCTTTTGACTATTTGCAAATGCAATTTACTATTATGGGGGACTTTTGGATTTCGGAGGCGGAGATTTTGTATCAGGGGGCTGCAGCCGACAAAATAAAATATTTTACTGAGGCAATGTTGTATTGGTTTTATCCGTACCTGACTACGACCGGCAAAAAAGTTTTTAACGAAGTGCTGCCCACACTTTTTGAGAAGTAAGTGACGGCGCATAGTGATGTAAACTGGCTCAACATTCCCCGGATGTTGCCTTGAACTCAAACCGATAGCTGCAGCTACGCTGCGCTCTGCCAAAGGCTAAAAGTGTCCCAGTCAACCTTGAGTTTATGCCCCTCGACACTTATTTTGAACACATTCCTTAACAACGCCAAATTTTCTGAACAGGGTTGTCCCATATAAAGGTGCTTTTTAGTAATGGCTTTGAGTACTTTTGTATTTGCAAATATGAGAATAAAAGAAAGAAGGAGAACCTGTGGTAGCAAGAGAGGCAGTTGGTTTTTTAGCTTTACGCAATGAACCCCTTATATTTGTGCCATCAACAGTTTATCAAGTGGGGCTTGTCTAAGTTTTGGCGCAAGCCCATTAAAGTCAGCTTTTACTCATGAAAATTATAAAAAATACCTACGCTTTGATTGTATGCCTGTGGGCGTGCGCTCAGGTGAATGCCCAAACGCTTACCCAAAAAGTGGGCAACTCGGTAAGCATATACAGTCTGCAAGTGCAGCCCAACACCTCATACAAGCTCAACTTTGCCCAAAGTAGCCAAAGCCTCAGTATAGCATACTCCCCAGGGCAACACATTGGCGAAAGCTACCTGAGCAGCGGTGAGCAACGTTTTAAATTATACGCTAACTTGCACAGTACCAGCCACACCCAGCAGTACAGTCACCCGATACTGCTAAAAGAGGGAGTTCAACAATGTACTTTTTATTCGGGCAAGCTCAAGGGGGAGCTTAAGTTGCATGTATACCATTTGGGCAACACCCAGGCAGTAAAGCAAAAGGTAAGGGCGTATAAAGCACGTTTTCGTACCCATGAGGCTTGCGGCAAACCTGGCTCGGTGCCCCAATCAGTTTGGCGGGCAGGTCTTACCCCTGAACCTATTCCTGACCCAGTGGTTACTGATGTCAAACATTTGATTGTGCACCACTCGGTATCATCAAACGATGCTGCCGATCAGGTAGCTATTTTGCGGGGCATTTACCTTTATCACCGGGTAACGTTGGGCTGGAATGACATTGCTTACAATTACCTGATTGCCCCGGATGGCACTATTTACGAGGGACGCGACCCACAGGGCAAGGAGGCAGAAGGAGATAATATTAGAGGGGGACACTTTTGTACCGGGCGACAAGATGGCACCATGGGGGTTTGTCTGTTGGGTACTTTTACCGATTATGAGCCGCCAGTAGTGATGTTGAGTTCGTTGGTTGATTTGCTGGTATGGAAGGTAAAAAAAGATGGAATGGATCCTTTTGGTGCTTTTGCTCACCCAATTAACAACCCTGTGGTGGCTGCTTTGCCTGTAATTGCTCCTCACAGGGCAGGCTGTAGCACCCAATGCCCTGGCGATAAGGTGTTTGAAAAAATCGAGGCTTTGCGGGAAAAAATAAATGCTGATGTGCAAGTATGTGCAGGCAAAACTGATCAGTGTGCACCTTTGCGCCTCACAGGTGAACTATACAACGGGGTAAACCAATTAGTGGTGGATGTAGATGCTGCCATTAATCAATGTCAAAATTCTAATACGGGTTGCGAGCAGTTTTGTACTGGTCAGGCATTTATCGATCGTGTCAATGAGTTGAGAAGTAAGATTCAAGCTATTGAACAAAGTTGCAGTACCCAACCACAAAACTGTGTAACCCCCTGTAGTTCGACTGCTTTGCTCGACAAACTAACTACTGTAGAGCAAACCCTTAACGCCCAAATTCAGTTTTGGTTTGCGGCTTCCAGTCTCGTGCCTCAACAGGTAGCACAACTACAAACCGAAGTAAATAATGCCCTGAAGCAATGCCAACTCAATGTAGATTCGTGCCAGCAATTTTACCCGATCAATGCGTTTGAGGCTCGTATCAAGGCGCTTAACCTTCGCATCGATAGTTTGCAGGGTTTGTGTAATGCCGATGCGGCTACTGATGCCCAAAAAGCCGAGGCTTTGCGCAGCACGTTGCAATCGCTGGAGCAAGCCATTGCCACCCAAGTGGCGCAACTCAGCGAAGACGAAGCTATAGGTGTTTACCCCAACCCAGTGGCAAGCAATGGGGTGTTGGTGATCAAAAGCCTGCGTTACCAAAAGATGCGTAATATACGTCTGGTAAATATTTTGGGCAAGGCGGTAAATTTGTCCCGTAACATTGTCGACCAACGTGGGTTATTGGTGTTGTTGCCCAAAATACCGTCGGGTTGGTATATGCTGGAGTTTCAGTTAGAAGGAAAAATAGTTCGAAGACGTTTACTGATTTTGTAGGGAACCAGCGGCAAGCAAATTGGGAATAAACACAAAATTTTTGGGGTGGTTATTCCTGCGCATTGCCCATAATTTAGCAACTTTGCCTTAGTTTTGTCCCGAAATGCTGACAACAGCAGGCAAACGCAACCAAAAAACAAAAACTGTTGCTTTGTTGCGTGGTTGTATGATTGGCAAAAATTTAAAATTAAACACCTATAATGATGATAGAATTGGAGAATTTGATTGGCATAATTGTAAAAAATAATGACTTACACGCTCGCTGGCTCAATAGCTTGTCGATGATGGAAAACACAGGTGCCCGCAAAATTTCGGCATCCGAACACCCCACTCAGGTAAACCTTACCATACTAAAACACGCGGCAGAAGAAGCACGTCACGCATTTTTGCTTAAGCGCCAAATGAGTAAGTTGGTACCCCTTGAGCAGTATCCCACCTACGAAGCTCCTTATTTGTTGGCTCCGGTCAAAAGCTATCAATACTTACAGGCTTTAGATGTAGCTGCTAGTCGGTATGTAAAAAAGCATTTTCAGTTGGCAGATTATGACCTAAAATATGCAGCTTACCTGTTGGTAACTTATGCTATAGAGGTACGCGCCGATGAACTTTACCCAATATACCAAAAGGTATTGACCAGAGAAAAGAGTAAGATTCAGGTAAAGGCAATCATTGTAGAGGAAGAAGGTCATTTGCAGGAAATGGTGGAGCAACTCAAAGATTTTTCGCCGGAATGGGAACAGCACGCTGAGGCCATTTGTGCTATAGAAGGCAAGCTATTTACTCAATGGATTGCCCAGGTAGGCAAAGAGGTAGAACAAACTGCCTTGGTATAATTGCTTGCTATTATTTTATTGGCTTATTGTGCCAGGTTACCGAGGGTGGCTTGGCATCATCAAAATAGGTAACACTTTAATTTATACATAAACACCTGTATATCAGAGATTTTAAAAACTTCGTACACTGCTAAAATGTATCCGCAGGATGCTTATAACACTACCAATCATCAATTATTAAGTACTTTTCCCTGACCACCTTGCCCCCATTACCAAAATATCGTCTACCTGATCGTGCCCCAACATCCAGGCGTTCAACACCTTATCAAGGGTGGCTTTTTGTTCTTTCATAGGTTGACGCGATACCGTATGCAACAACTCACGAAAACGTTTTTTCATAAACTTACGCCCTTTTTCTCCCCCAAACTGGTCTTGGAAACCATCAGAGTACATATAAAAAGTGCTCGGAATGGAAATGTCTATGGTGTGGGTTTCGTACCCTGCGTCTACCTCTACCGGGCGGTGCCCATTGATGCTGTACATGCTCCCTTTGATCTCTTGTACTTCTTGGTTTTGCACCAAAATCAATGAGTTTTTAGCTCCCGAATATTGCATCTCATGTTTTTGTGGGTCAATCACCACAATGGCTATGTCCATGCCATCACGAATCATCGTATCTTTGCTCTTGAGGGTGCGTCGCAAAATCATATCTAAATGTAGTAGTACTTGTGCAGGGTCGTGCACCTTGTTTTGAATCATGATGTTGCTCAAAGCCTGCGACCCCAGCATAGTCATAAAAGCCCCTGGCACCCCGTGCCCGGTACAGTCGGCAGCCACCATAAATATTTTGCCTTTTGCCTTTTCTACCCAGTAAAAGTCGCCCGAAACAATGTCGCGAGGGCGAAACAACACAAAATAGTCGGGCATAAAACTATTGGCGTCTTCGAGGTATAGCAAAGCTTGTTGAATGCGTTGGGCATAGGTAATGCTTGCGGTAATGTCTTGGTTTTTACTGTCAATCTGGTCGTTCTTAATTTGCAACAACATATTGGCTTTTTGCTTTGCCTGGTTATTGTAGACCAATACCGACAACAGTCCCAACAATAACAACACACTGCCAATGAGGGCGTATACAAAGTTGCGTCGCAAAATCACTTCTCTTTGTTCTTTTTTCAAAAGCTCCAGCTCCGACTGTTTTTGCTCTAGTTGGTGAATAGACTCCAGCACATTTATTTTGTACCTGTTTTGAGTGTTTACAAACTCTTGGGTGATTTGAATGTACTGTTGCTGGTACTCGTAGGCTTTGGTATGTTCGCTTTTGAGGGCATACGCTTCTGACAATAGCTTGAGGCTGGTGGCCATCAAAGGTTTTGACGGAATTTCCTGGGCTTTTTTATAGGTGTTTTGAGCAATTAAAATTGCCTTGTCGAGTTGGTTTTGCTCGATGTATAGTTTGGCAAAGCTTACCTCAACGCTATAAATACCCGTGCCACGTACCTTATTGCGAATGTTGGCTTCTTTGGCTTTGGTGAGGTAGACAAATGTCTGGGCGTAGTTTTTTTGCTCAAGAAACAAGTTCCCGATTCGGTTATAAACTACGTCCAGCCGGGGCTGTTTGGGCATATTTTCTCTGATTTTTGCTGCTTCGCTGTAAGCTGTATACGCCTCCTGAACCTTGCCTTGTTTTTGCAATATTTCGCCCAGGCGCAGGTGTGCATAAGCCTCCCCTCCTTTGTTGTTCAACTTTTTGAACATGTCAATGGCTTTTTGGGTGTTTTGCCCGGCATCTTTCAGGCGATTCTGAAACTTAAAAATCTCGCCGATATTGTTATAAGCATACGCTATCTGAATGGGTTGATTGTTGGTTTGGGCAGCCTTAAGTGCCCGGTAATAATAAGTAATGGCGTTGCTGTATTGGTTAAGGTTGCGATAAATCACCCCTACATAATTGTTGGTTTGGGCGGCGGCTTTGTGGTGCTCAAACCGGGCGATTAATTTAAGGCTTCTAATGCCATAGTTTAAGGCTTTTTTGAGGTCTGAATCGCGCAGTTTCCACGATAGTTTACTCAATATTTTAATCTGGCGTATATCAGGCGGAGTATTGGCAAGCTTGCTCTCCAGGCTGTCTATTTCTGGAGTTTGTGCTTGTATGTCCAGCTCACCAAACATATACACTAAAAAAAATAAAATGAATAACCTACAACTCATGAGGAGACTTAGTTAAGTTAATTTTGGGAAATGGTGCGGGATGAAGAAACTACAAAAAACATTCCTTGTATCAACCATAAGTAAAATGGAAAAAATAAAGTAATCCAAAAGAAGGCAGTATCTGTTTGTTGGACGATGAAAAAAATATTTGCGTAGCCTTAGCTACGGAACTATTTTTTGAAGAAGTACAACGGTCAGAGACGAAATTCAGTGGATTAGGTTATTTTTGTAGTTTTACTAAGTAAAACACAAAAAATAAAGTGTCCTTAAGTCACCAAATGTCTGGTAGATGTACAGCCGAAAAAACAGAACAATTTATTTGGATAGTTTTACCAAAAACAACTGGATGATTGATTCACCCTCTTAAATTAAACATATTTTTGCCTTTAGCCACATAACTCCATATAAAATTTGCCTGCACTTTATTTACTGGTTTGTAACAGATGTGTTAAATCTACTTAAAATGCTAAAATGTCCCGATAGATATGCTAATTTTGCCCCACGAAATACAAGACAGGGCTTTTTGGCTAAGAAAATAACAGCTAAAAATCCCTGTTAAAACCATACAAAGCGAATTTTATTATACAAACAATGCTGTTAACGAACTATGATGACTGGCATACGGGCTTACACAAATTATCCTATTTATGCTTTGGCAAAAATATTCCTTTGCCTTGCCTCTATGGGATGACAAAAAAGAGGGTTCAAGCACGTTATTTCTCCTCATTTATCATTACAAAAGGTAAACCTGTGTTTTATATAATCACACAAATTTGGCTGCACTTTTTGTCTTGTCAAAAACTCGCCAAATATAAGGCGATGACCGTACTTTATTTAATGATTACTCCCTTAAACAAAGCTTATTAAATATCTAACAAAACAATGACGTTTAAAGAACATTTTGAACAGCAAGGCTTTTTGCACCTAAGCAATTTTGTAGACCGATCGATGATCCGATACATCAAGCAACAGTACCTGCAAACAGTGAAACCTTTTGATCAACCCTTGCTCAGGCAAAACACTGATCAATACGAAAAACATCTTTTTTCAGAAGCTGGGTTCATGACCAACCCCTTGCTCAATGTACACGAGAGTTTGCCCGAAGCATTGATTGGGTTCAGGTCTTCGGTAGTAGACCTGTTAGGACACAACGCACTACAACAATTGTTGAAAAAGCTCATGGGAGAACGTCCGGTATTGGTACAAAGCATGTACACGGAAAGTAGCCTGGGTAGTCCTGACCACATAGACAGTCACTTGATAGACTCTGCCCGCATCGGCAGCATGATAGGTTGTTGGGTAGCCCTGGAAGATATAGATGCAAGCGGAGGACGATTTACGCTTTTCCCGAAAAGTCATTTGCTGGACAACGATCAGGTATTTTCAGAGGAAGTGACTCACTTGTACCAACAATACAATGAATTGTCTATACAGGCGATCAATGCCTACCCAGGTGAGCAATCTCAGCTAACCACCCAAGCTCAGCAGGTGTTAGAAAAACTGCTCAGGGTCAGTAACCTCAGTCGTTACAACCAGCCTATTCAGGCAGGCGATGTTTTTTTGTTTTCGTCAAAGCTGATTCAAAGCAACGAACAACCCACCCATCGTCAGTCACACCATTCGGTTACGGCTCACTTTGTGCCCGCTGTCTATCCATTGCGTCACCATAGTGCCTACAACGTAGACCTACGCATTGCCCAAGGGGGCAACCTTGCCATTCACATAGCTCCCGAAGCAGTCATGGCATAAACAAACACCTATCTACAAGTTGAGAGCGTGGCAGGTTTGTCACGCTTTTTTTTGTCTTGGCGCCCTGCTATTTTAAGCTCTGGACAATGCGTCATTAATAATCGCAGAACAACCTTCTACGCTCGTTTTTCGGAATACTGAAAAGTACCCTCAGATGCTGGAATCGGGGTTGGTTGTTAAAAGAATAAAGGTCAGTTTTTAACTTGCTTCTACTCTACTGGCTTAAGTTGAAAAAAGCTTATGCCCTGTAGCAATTCCAGAACTTGGTTATTTTTACGCCCGCCCACAAAATTTCCTTTGTAGAAATACCAGTATTCAAAAACATTTATTAAGTTTATACAAAACGGCTTAAGCTTTGTTATTTGATTAGTTAATCAATCTTTTCTATCATTCCATACCTTCAAAAACTTTTATGTTTCAACCATCTTACTTAACAAGACTTTATTATGAAAAACGGACAAACAAGTGATCATAAGGAGGTCACACACGGTATTGATCATTATGTAGAGTTGGCACAAAAGCTAGAGCAAGAAAATGAGCAAATGAAGGCTCGTTTGTGGGTAGACTCTAACCTGACCAAATTTGACGATGTACTCAGGAGCAATTATGACAAATCACTGGTAGAGTTTGCCGATGCGGTAATTTTTCACCTGGCCAAGTTGACTCAATCGCTCAGGGGCACTTTTTTTACGCTTAACCAAGAAACCCAACAAGTAGAAGCCACGGCTGGCTACGCTTGTACTGTAGAGACCCTTGCCAAGAGTACCTTTCAGATTGGCGAAGGACTGATAGGGCAGGCTATTAAAGGGCAAGAAACAATCATACTGGACAATATTCCAGCCAATAACATGGTGCTGGAGGCATCTATGGGGCAGCTCAGTGGCAATTGTGTAGTAGTGATTCCACTTATGTTTAATCAAGAAGCATACGGAGCAGTAGAGTTGTTGTATTTACAAGAGGTAGCCCCCCGCTACCTGAATTTGCTCGAGAGACTGGGAGGAAACATTGCTTCCATGCTCAATAGTATTCAAAACAACATTAAAACCCGTGACCTGCTTACCGAAGCAAAAGAACTGGAAAGAGAACTGCTAACCCAAGAAGAGGAGCTTCGCCAGAATATGGAGGAGTTGACGGCAACGCAGGAAAAAATGTATAAAAAAGAAAAAGAGTTGTCGAGCAATGTCAATGCAATCAATCAAACCATTAGCACTATAGAGTTTGACATGAAAGGAATGGTGTTGAATGCAAACCAACTTTTTTTACAATTGACAGAGTACGAGTTTGACGATATCATTGGCAAACACCACCGTATGTTTGTAGACCAAGAATATGCACAAACCACTGCCTATCAAGATTTTTGGGATAGCTTGCGCAAAGGCAAAACTCATAGTGCCGAATTTAAAAGCATTGGTAACCAAGGCAAGGAGATATGGCTGAGGGCGTCTTATACTCCAGTAAAAGGAGGAGACGGTACCCCTTACAAAATAATGCAGTTTGCCCTGGACATTACCCCAGAAAAAAAGTTAAGACAAGACCTTGCCAACCAATTGGAGGCAATTGACCGGTCGTCAGCGGTGATTGAGTTTGACCTAAGCGGTAACATTCTAACCGCCAATGATACCTTTCTACAGGCATTTGGTTATACCCTGCACGATCTGAAAGACAAGCACCACCAAATATTTGTAGCTTCTGAATATCAACGCTCGGAAGAGTACCGTCAGTTTTGGCAAAAGCTGCAAAATGGGCAGTTTATAGAAGGGGAGTTTAAACAATACACCCAAAGTGGGGAAGAAATATGGATCAAGGGCAACTATAACCCTATACTAGACATCAATGGCAAACCTTACAAAGTTATTCAATTTGCCTCTGACATTACCCAAGAGAAAAAACTCAGCCAAGACCTGGACAATCAAATGGCTGCCATCAACAAGTCGAACGCAGTGGTAGAGTTTGACTTGAATGGTCATGTAACTGATGCCAATGAACTATTTTCTCAACTCACGGGGTATCAACTCGAAGAGGTGCGAGGCAAACACCACCAGATTTTTATAGATGCACAAGAGGCTCAGTCTGACGAATACAGCCAGTTTTGGCACAAGCTACAAAACGGACAATTTATAGAAGGAGAGTTTAAACGATTAACAAAAGAGGGCGAAAAAATATGGATCAAGGGCAGCTATAATCCCATCATAGGTTTAGATGGTGAACCATACAAAGTAGTAAAATATGCGGTAGACATTACCCAACAACGCATGTTGCAAATGCAAAATGCGCAGCAACTGGAAGAAATAAAGGCAGTAGAAGAAGAGATGCGTCAAAATATGGAGGAGTTGGTGGCTACTCAGGATGAACTCAACCGACAAGCCAAAGAGGTGAGTCGTAACAAGCAGCTCAACGATGCAGTGCTCAACACGGCTGTAGATGTGATTATCACAATGAACTATAGGGGCATTATCCAAAGCATTAACCCTGCGGTTACTGCACTGTTTGGCTATGAACCAGAAGAAGTGATAGGGCAAAATATAAAAATACTCATGCCTCATAAATATGCCTCGAAACACGATGGCTATCTGAAAAATTATGCCGAAACAAGACAAAGAAAAATAATTGGGATAGGCCGCAAGGTGGAGGCTCAGAAAAAGGACGGAACCGTGTTTGACGCGTATATTTCGGTGTCGGAGTTTAAAATGGATGAAGAGGTCGTTTATACTGGGTTTATACGCGACATCAGCGACTTAGCCAATACCCAAAGAGAGCTGCAGGAACAACTTGAACAAGTGCGCACTACCGAGGAAGAGCTTCGCCAAAACCTGGAAGAAATGGCGGCTACCCAAGATGAAATACACCGACAAGCTACTGAGTTGGAAAAAAGCAAAAAACAGGCAGAAGCAGTACTTAATACGGCAATAGATGTAATTATTACGATGAACCGACAAGGCATTGTACAAACTGCCAACCCTGCGGTTACTTCATTGTTTGGCTACAAACCTGAGGAAGTAATAGGGCAAAACATCAAAATGTTGATGCCTCATAAGTATGCCTCAGAACACGATGGTTACTTACAACATTATGCCAATACAGGAGAAAAGAAAATAATTGGGATAGGCCGAAAGGTAGAGGCTCAGAAAAAGGACGGAACCGTGTTTGACGCGTATATTTCGGTGTCGGAGTTTACAATGGATGAAGAGGTCGTTTATACTGGGTTTATACGTGATATAAGTGACTTAGCCAACACCCAAAGAGAGCTACAGGAGCAACTTGAACAAGTACGCACTGCCCAAGATGAAGTACACCGACAAGCTACTGAGTTGGAAAAAAGTAAAAAACAGGCAGAAGCGGTACTTAATACGGCAATAGATGTAATTATTACGATGAACCGACAAGGCATTGTACAAACTGCCAACCCTGCGGTTACGTCATTGTTTGGCTACGAACCTGAGGAAGTAATAGGGCAAAACATTAAAATGTTGATGCCTCATAAGTATGCCTCAGAACACGATGGTTACTTACAACATTATGCCAATACAGGAGAAAAGAAAATAATTGGGATAGGCCGAAAGGTAGAGGCTCAGAAAAAGGACGGAACCGTGTTTGACGCTTATATTTCGGTGTCAGAGTTTATAATGGATGAAGAGGTCGTTTATACTGGGTTTATACGCGACATCAGCGACTTAGCCAATACCCAAAGGGAACTACAGGAGCAACTTGAACAAGTACGCACTACCCAAGATGAAGTACGCCGACAAGCTACTGAGTTGGAAAAAAGCAAAAAACAGGCAGAAGCGGTACTTAATACGGCAATAGATGTAATTATTACGATGAACCGACAAGGCATTGTACAAACTGCCAACCCTGCGGTTACGTCATTGTTTGGCTACGAACCTGAGGAAGTAATAGGGCAAAACATTAAAATGTTGATGCCTCATAAGTACGCCTCAGAACACGATGGCTACTTACAACATTATGCCAGTACAGGCGAAAAGAAAATAATTGGGATAGGCCGAAAGGTAGAGGCTCAAAAAAAGGACGGAACCGTGTTTGACGCTCATATTTCGGTGTCGGAGTTTAAGGTAAACCAAGAGGTCTTTTATGCTGGTTTTATTCGTGATATTAGCCAAGCTACCTCGACACAAAAAGTGCTCGAAAAGCAAGCAAAAATATCGGAGATGAACCAGGAAAAAATGCAGGCTATTTTAAATACTGCCATTGATGTAATTATTACCATGGATCGCCGAGGTATTGTACAGTCGGTAAACCCTGCAGTAACCAACTTATTGGGCTATGAGCCCGAAGAAGTTATAGGGCAAAATATAAAAATGTTGATGCCCCAGCATTATGCCAAGCAACATGATGCTCACTTAAAAAACTACGCTGATACTGGCAAAAAGAATATCATAGGAGTAGGACGCCAGGTAGAAGCCCAGCACAAAGACGGAACCGTGTTTGATGCACACATTTCGGTATCGGAGTTTACACTAGGTGGTGAAGTAATGTACGCCGGTTTTATTCATAAACTTAACTAAACTTTTTTCAAACCAAACCTTATCAAAAATTATGTTGTCAGAACTCTTGTACATCAGTTTTAGAAACTCTTCCTGTACCAATGAAGAGGTAGAAAAGATACTTAAGCAAAGTATACAAAACAATGGCAAAAAAAATATTACGGGGGTGCTCTTGTACTCGAAAGTTCAGTTTTTGCAAGTACTGGAAGGAGATAATGAAGAGATTGTGACCTTGTACGACAAAATTAAAACTGATTCGCGCCATGACAAAGCCCTGATGCTGTCGCTCAAGCCAATCAAAGAACGTTTTTTTCCTAGCTGGCAGATGGCTGGTAAAGAAATGGACTCTGAATATCAATTTTTGAGCACGCTGCAAGAGAAGGAAAAAAAAGAGTTTCAGCAACTACTAGAGGGAGAAACCAACAGCAATGCAGTAAAGATTATATCAAGGCTCTTTAATGACTAACTTCAACAATAAAAGTAGACATTATATGTATCAAACCCTTGCCATTTACCATCAGCAAGGGTTTTTGTTGCCCTTCTTCAAAATAAGAAGCAAAGACTTAAATTTTCCTACTACGGCTGCCATTCGCCCATTCTTCACAACAACAAACTAAACCCACCCAATACAACCTCAGTCCAGGGCTGTATTTTTAGTCAAAAAAACAAAAACAAACCCTATAAAAGCTAAAATAGCAATATTTTCGGTTAAATTATTGTTATCTAACTATAGAAAAAATCATCTCAACGGGCTAAACAAAAGGCTTAGCTTTGCCAAAATAAATTTATATGAGAATGGACAACAACAATATGCTTAGGTCTGCTTTATTCATTTGTTTATCCATCCTTCTATCAACAGCTACCAGTATTTATGCACAATCATCTACCGATGAATTATTACAAAAAGCCAGAAATAGCAAACAAAAAAAACAATATGCTACCGCACTAGATTTTTACCTGCAGGCTTCGCAGGCTTATGCCAGAAAAAACAACGCTCAAAAACTATCATTGGTAAACTATGAAACAGGTTTATTGTATGAGCAATGGGGAGTAAACGAGAAAGCCCTGGAGTACTACTTATTGGCATACAAGACCAACCCTGATATTACCATTACCAACCGCATAGGCAACGCTTATACACAACTTGGCAATTATGACAAGGCATTGATCTATCACCAGCGGTCGTTGGCTATATACGAACAAAAAAATGACTTGCCAGGTCAAATAGCTTCGCTCAAACGCCTCATTGACATTTACAATGTGAAATCGCAGTTTACAAAAGCGCTGGAATATAGTCAGAAAATGCGCCAACTTCAGGAAAAAACAGGGAATAAAAAAGGGATAGCCGAAGCAGTAAACAGAATTGGTTATTTTTACAAATATACTAATCAACTCCCTCAGTCGCTCCAGGCGTTTACGGAGGCACTTCAACTATACAAGGAGTTAAACGACCTTGAGCAAATGTGTACCATTCTTACCAACAAAGGGGTAATTTACCAGTTACTAGGTGATAACAAGAACTCTTTACTGTCTTTTTTTGAGGCGGCTAAAATTAGAGAAAGCCAAAAAAAAGAAGTCCAGATTGCCGAACTGTGTAACTATATAGCAGCAGTGTATGTGGTGATGGGTGACGATGAAAACGCACAGTTATACACTGAACGGGCAATTAAATTTGGTAAAAATGCCCACAGCAAGGCAACGCTCATGAGAAGCTACGAAACGCTTTCTACGATTTACCAACACCGAGGCAGCAACCGCCGAGCCTTGAAGTATTACAAACTACATGCTAAAATTAAAGATGAACTCGCTGCTCAAGCCAATCAAAAGCAAAAAGCTTTGCTACAAAAACAGGCCGTTGTAGACAAAAAAGAAAAAGAGCTACGCTTGTTGTTGGTAGACAAAGAAGTACAGGGGCTGGCGCTAAATAAAGCAAAACTGGAAGCAGAAAAAAAAGCTAAAGAAAATGAGTTGTTGAGACGCGACAAGGAGCTATTGCGCCAAACCCAGGCGCTACAACAAGCCAAACTACAACAACAAGCACTAGAACAACAAAAAGCCAAACAAAGTCTGTTGCTAACTCAACAACAATTGAATAAAGAAAAACAAGCCAAGAAAATAGCCTTGCTACAGCAACAAGGTAAGCTGCAAAAACTTGCCATTGAACAAAAAGAGCTCAAGGAAAAGGAGATTCAAAAAGAAAATGAACTGCTACAAAAAAGCAAAGAGGTTCAAGCACTAAAGCTGCAAAGTGAAAAGAACAAAAGGAAAGAACGGGAAAAATTTTACATTGGTGCTGGTATATTACTCTCTATTATTATTGTATTGGTGTTGGGTAGTTTTATCATGGCAAGACGCGCCAACAAAAAACTGGAAACAAAAAATAATGTGATAGAAAGCAAAAATGCCCTGCTGGAAACCAAACAAGAGGAGATTGAGACTCAAAACAATGAGTTACAGAAAAAACAACAAGAAATTGCTACCCAAAATGAGGAGTTGATGCAAAACCAGGAAGAAATTATTGCTCAACGTGATTTTATTGAATCGAGTAACCAGAAATTGCTCCGCCAGAACGATAAAATTATGGCAAGCATCAACTACGCCCAAAACATTCAGCAGGCAATTTTGCCTTTCAATGAAAGAATGGGCGAAACACTTGAGGATCATTTTGTAATGTATAAGCCCAAAGATGTGGTTTCGGGGGATTTTTATTGGATGAATAAAATTGAAGATCAAATATTTATTGCTGCGGTTGACTGCACCGGACATGGGGTGCCAGGGGCGTTTATGAGTATGATCGGATTTTCATTGCTCAACGAAATAGTAAACGAGAAACGGGTAAAAAGTCCGGCAAGCATTCTAGAGCAATTGCACCTTGGGGTAAGGTTTGCGCTCAAGCAGGCCAAATCAGACAATACAGATGGCATGGATGTTTGCTTTTGCAGAATAGATGAAACTAAGGAAAGCAAAGTATTGGTTACATTTGCAGGAGCCAAACGTTCGTTGTATTATGTAAATGACGGCAATATTGGTCAACTCAAAGGCGATCGCACCAGTATTGGAGGGTGGCAACACGAAAAAAAACGTGAATTTACTAATGAAGAAATAACGTTGAATAAAGGTGACCTTATTTATTTGACTACAGATGGGTATGTAGATATGCCTAGCCCCAAACGACGCAGTTTTACCGAAAAAGGACTACTAAAAGTAATCGAAGAGGCCAAGTTGTTGCCTATGAAAGAGCAAATAACGGTATTTGAGCAAGCCCTTGCCAAACACCAAAAAAACGCCGAACAACGTGATGATATTACCATAATAGGGGTACAAGTATAACTATACCGCCCCACGCCTTATATTAAGGTGTCAACCTCTGCGCAATTTTATGCCGATGCAGCATGCAAAGGGTATTTACCTCGTCCAGGCATTGGGTCAATTGTTGGGGGGTGTAAACAGTGCTTGCCACGAGTTGCCGGCCTTGCTCAGCGGCTTTGTACATATCTTCTATGGCATACATTTTTACCGCAAATTTTATTTTATGAATAGCAAAACTCAATTGTTCCGGGCTGGCTTGTTGCACACCCTCCTTATAAGCCCCCAAAAACTCGTCAAGGGTTTCTATAAACAGGGCATCCATTTCTTTGCGAAATTCAGGGTCATCCTGCCCCATTTCTGCCAGCGATTCTATCAGTGATTTATCTTTAGACATTGGTGTTATTTAGTTCGTATTTATTTTTCTGTCATTTAGTCTTTGCTGAATGTAGTACCCTATTGTTTGATGAAAAGTAGTTGGTTTTAGAGGTTTCAACAACACATCATCCATTCCTGCCTCCATCATACTTGTTCTGGTACCTTTCATAGCATCGGCGGTGAGCGCAATTATTGGCACAGTCAACGCATACTGCTGCCGCAAAAGCTGGGTGGCTTCTATTCCATTTATGTTGGGTAGGTGTATATCCATCAACACCAGGTCGATGCTTTGGGGAGCTTGGGATATTTTTTCGATGGCTTCTTCGGCAGAGTTTACAAATACAGTGTGTAACGACCAATTTTTCAGCAACTCATTAATAATCATACAGTTGATGTCATCATCATCTATCACCATTAGGTAAAACTCTTCCTCTTCCAGTAGTTTTGAGGTTAACTCCGCTGAATACTGTGCCATAGTTATTCTATTTATTAAGTTGGAGGTAAAATACAGAAGATCATCCAAAGACCAACTAATTGAGTAACACCTTCGACATAAGTTATTACAAAATACTCAAATTTATTAAAATAACCAGCTAAAAGCCTAGGTGTTTTCTAATGTTAAGCACTTAAGAAGTGGACAGGTTACTACTTCTACTGTAATTTGACTTGCGTGTCAAGGAGGACAAAAATAAAGCGGCACTCGTTGCTACGCGGGTGCCGCTTCTGCTTTAAACAACAGGGATAAATTTAATAATTAACCCAAGTTGCAGCATATAAACTGTAAAAGCTTAACTTACAGTCATTTATATATTTCAGGTACGAATATAACTGGCACTTGAAGCTTGTCGCTTGTACCTCGCCACTTCAATTAATTAGTTGTCGTGTCCTCCTTTTTGACAACAAGCGGGTAGTTTGTGATAGGCTTTTTGCTCAGCAATTACTTTGTCGGCATCATACCCTACTTTAGACACTGCCTTGCGTAGTTTGTCGGGATTAGTTTTACGGGTTTTGTAAGTAACCGTTAACATTTTTGACTCTACATCTAACACCGCTTTTTTCACTCCTCTTTCATAAGCCATTGCCTTCTCAATACGATCTTTGCACATGCCACATTGTGCCGAAGTTTTGATGGAAAGAGTGGCTACTTTTTTACGCTTTTTTGTTTTTTGTGCTTGTGCCTGTACAACAAAGCCCAACACAAAAATAAAACTTAACCAAATCAGTTTATTATTTTTCATAAATATGTGTATTTATTAAGTAGCGACAAGCCTTTCGATACTTATACGCCTGGCTACTTATATTAAAAATATATTATTTACTAAAATTAACGTTGCTTTTACAAGTTGAACCTTACCCCTAGGGCAGCATCAATCCAAGCCCAACCCGCAGCTGGTGCAAGTTCAATGTATGGTCCAAAATCAAGGAAAAAAGATACAGGACTGGCAGAAACAAAATATTCCAGCCCAAACACCCCGGTTACTCCTACTCCCAAGGCATTTTCTTCCCGGTTAATGTCTCTGTCCCAATAGCGGCGAGAGCTCAACTGGCCTCCAAAACCAAAGTACAAATCCAGCCCTTGGGTGTTGCCCGCACTTAGCTGCCAAAGATAATTGGCTCCTATGACCAAACTACGGCGAAACTCTCCTTTCCAGTATTTACGCCCGCGAGAATAGCCCCAGCCGTTCGAACCAATATTAAACTCCAGGGCGTTTTTACCACCTAAGTATTTCTTAATATTCAGACCTGTAGGTTCGCCCACACGCAACCCAAATGCCCAATCTTTCTTTTGTGCCTGGCTCAACTGAACCACTCCAAATAACATGAATGCTATGCATAGTATTTTTTTCATATTTGCTCTATTTTGGTTGGTTAATTATTAAAAATCTGTTATTCTTATTTTCAACAGCTTCAATATCTATTTTGAAGCCTGAAGGTGTATTTTAAATATTGTTCTCTCTTGCCTTGTCTGATACTATAGCACAAGTACTGCTAAAACACAAACTATAATTATCGCCATTTATTTGATAAAAAACCGTAAACCTGCGTACACCATTCTACCCAATACAGGTGCCCAAACCAGCCCAGCATCAAACTGACTCCCGAAAGGATTAGAGGGGTCTATAATGGGAGTGTCCTGACGAAAGTTGGTCAGGTTTTCACTGCCTACATACAAAGACCAATTTCTGAAATTACGGGTAACCTGGGCGTTCAACAAGAAAAAGCTTGGGGTATTCTGCGCCAACCTAAACGCTTCGGGTTTACCCGCAGTATTAGGCAAACGTTTGGCACCAAACCATTGAGTGGTAAAGTCAAACGACCACTTTTCGAACCTTGTGGCATACGCCAAATTCAAAAAGAAGCGGTTTTGGGCAATAAAAGGCTGTTGTTGCAAAGTATTGTTGGTGGTAGACTGTACATCATAATATTTGTAAGCCACGCTTACATCAAACCTTTTGAAAGGCTCATACTCTAACCCCAACTGAAAACTATTGGCAAAAGCCCTGCCTTCCAGGTTATAAAAAGAAATGGCACTGGCGCTGGCATCCAGGTCGGCTACTATTTGATTTTCGAAATCGGTACGGTAAAAGTCTGCTGTAATCTTACCCTTGGTTTTGCCTAGTTGCACCTCTTGCGTCCAGCTAATGCCATAGTTCCAGGCCACTTCGGGCTGTAGGTCATTGGCTACCTGCAGGTTACGTGAACTTATCATGTACCCAAAGTTTTCGGGGATGATGTTTGCTACCCGAAACCCTCTGCCCCCCGAAACCCTTATTATAGAGGTAGGGGTCACACTGTATTTAAGGTGCATACGTGGAGTAAATACGTTGCCATACAAATTATGAAAATCGTTTCGTACTCCAGTCACCAGCGCCCATTGATCGTTAGGCTCAAAGGTATACTCGGCAAATATGCCAGGTACCGACTCGGTTCGTTTCCAAACAAAGGTTTGGCTGGTAGGGTGTTGCTGTTCATAGTTTTGGTCGTAACGGTCAAACAAGTAGCTTGCCCCCAGGCTAAACCTGTTTTGAGGATTGATTTGGGTTTGGAAAATTGCATTGACTGATACATTATCCTGAACAGCATTAAAATCATTGACCCCCCAAAAAGAACTATCTTCATGGTGAATTCCTGATACAATAATACCTAAACTTTGGTTAGGATGGTTGGGGGGTAATATACCAAACTTAGCGAACCCTTCCAAACGACGGGTATTGAAACCAATGCCATAGGGCAAAGCAGTGGTACGCTCCTGAGATTGATTAAAAGCAGCTTGCCCGGTAAACTTATCTACATACACCGCCTTGACGCCAAACTGAGCCCTCAACACGTCTCCTTTATACTTCCAACGGTTCATTACTGCCATCATGTTTCCTTGTGGGATGTCAAAAAAACCGTCATTGTTACGGTCTACCCCCTGGCTCGTATTGTGCCCGTGCAACAATAAAGCGGTGCTCCAACGGCTGTCTTTACCAAATGTATGGGCAGTGTTTATGTTTGCCTCTATCCTTCCGGCACCATTGCCGTATAGGTTTACCAATAAAGGTTCGCTGTTATTGGGTTGGGCAAGGGTTACATTGATTTGCCCGGTAACCGACTCATAACCATTGACTACCGAACCTGCTCCCTTATTAATTGCAATAGACTTGATCCAGGTACCAGGGATAAATTTGAGCCCGGTACGAGATGCCAGCCCACGAACCGAAGGCATATTTTCGACCATAATCTGAGAGTACACCCCGTCCAATCCCAACATTCGGATACGCCGGGTACCTGTGACAGCATCGGTATTAGTTACATCTACCGATGGGTTGGTTTCAAAGCTTTCGGACAAGTTGCAACAAGCAGCTTTGCGCAGGTCTTTAGCGGTGATCAACTCCGATTTGATGGGGTTGAAATCGATGTCCTTTTCTGACTTTACAACTACTGTTTCCAGTTCGTTGAGGGTTTGCAACACTACTTTTATTTCATTACGGTTGGCTACCTCAATGGTATCGTTACGATAACCAGCGTAGCTCACTACCAATTGCTGGGTAGTGCTTACTTTTGCCAACACAAAAGCACCCTGGACATTGGTGCTGGTACCTGTAGTAGTATTTGCCCAATATACACTGGCGCCTATCAAGACTTGCTCTTTGCCATCGGTTTTTTCAACTACTGTGCCTTTAATGTGACCTTGTGCCTGAACAAGGCCCAGCCCTGTTCCAAGGCTCATTATAAATAATGCAATGCTTTTTTTTATGTTCATTCGTTTCAATGTCTTTTCTATAAGAATTTGTTCAAACCTGCCTTTTACTCCCTCCATTTGTTTTTGTCTTTAAACGACAATTGATGGGGTAGCCAAAAGCGGATATGAAATGGTATATTGATGATGAGAAAACCCGGACAATTTGGTGATATATAGCATATTATAAACCACACAAAATTGATGAATGGGTATCAATAGAAGGGAATGTGCTGACGGTGTGCCGCACAAAAAACTTATAGAAGAAAACTTTGTTTTTGAATAATTAAGTGTTTGCCAGGCAATGGCGGGGAAGTGTCGGTATAATAGTATTTGGCAGGAGTGTATAATACTGGCTGCCATTGCAGGTAATCTAAAGTGTATGGCAATAAAATGGCCAAAAGATTGACCTTAAGAGAAATGGTTTGCCAGGTACTACTTTGCATATCTGCCTTGATAAAATCTACGCTCAAATCGCAACACTCAATATTTAAGTTACAGCATTTAGAGGGCTCCACATGTAGCAGCCTATTCTGTAACGCCACCTTTGTCTGGATTGCAGCTTTTTGGTGGCAATGGGTAGTAACCTTAGGCGTAGGTTTGGGGCAACTATGGGCTGGTTGGAACAAAGTGAATATTTCGGCGCCATCCATCATCAAACAGGTTTGTTTGTAAAGGGGCACCCCAGCCGAACTTGTTAACACCAAAATAGCCAGCAAGCAAGCTACCGACTTTTTAATAAATTGTTTGACGATATGTTTTTGGCGTTTATTCACAATTACAAAATAAGCTAAAAATGAGCGAATACCCAATACTTTATGCAGGTTTAACGCCATATTAACAATATAGATGAAGTAATGTTTTGTTAATATTTTATTAAATTTTTGAAAGATACTATTTTATCTATTACTTTTGCAGCCGGAAATTAGATGAAGACACTTAGTTTCCAACTAACAAGGGACTTCCGTTCTGTTTTAAAACACAGGGCGGATTTTTTTTTGCATTTTACCCAACACCAACATTGAGCATTCACCAATAAAAAAAGTGGGCATTTGACCCACTTTTTACTTCAACTCAATAAAAATCCATTTGCATGCCTTTCCCTTACTCCAGGTCTAAAGCATAGCTTCCGGCAAACTGACTGTAGCAACGGTAGATCATCAATCGATTGGCGTTGGGATCAAGTTTTAACACTACGTCTTTGGTACTGTTGAGGGGCTTTGCCAAACTTTTGCCACCATAATCTAAAATGTGGGTTTTTGCTTCCATTTTGCTGGTGACTGCTACAAAGCGTTTGTCTGTATCTAAGTTAAAGTACTGAAAAGAGAAACTTTTTCGATCTTTAAAGTCTTTTTCAAACAGCTTTCTTCCCTCTTTGTCGAGGGCAGTAATTTTGCTGCCTCCATCTACCATAATAATCCAGTCATTGCTTTTTTTGTCAACACATAACTTAAACTTGGCATTACGGTAAGGCTTAGGCAAGTTTTTCTTGCTTACAATGTCGCCGTTTATGTCAAACGAGATAAGCTGACCAATGTCTGACAAACACGTAAACGTCAATGTTTTCTTGTCTACCACCATTGGATTGCTGGTCTTGATCTGAAGACTCAGTGGAAACCCTGGTTTCTTTTTACCACGACGATCATAAGCGTAGACAAAACCATTTTCGAGCAAAAACATCAGGTAACTTTTACCAGCTTTTACCTGTTGGGCAGGTGCCGCCAGTTTACTTCCCAGGTTTTTCGACTTCCAACCATAAATCAACTGTCCTTCATGGTTATAAATACGGGCTTTGCCGTGTATGTCTGTCACTAAAAAACGGTAATTGCGCCGCCCAAACTCCAGCACCGACATGGTATGCAAACGGATAGAGTCTCGAATACGAATCGGGAATTTTTTTATTGGACGCCCCACCCGATCTATCACGTTGATATGACGGTTGGTAATAAAAGCATATTGAAGTTTTTTATTACGGTAGCGGTCTATTTGTACAGGTACGCTTCGCAAAGGTGAATACATTCGCAGTTGCCACAACGACTTGCCCGTTTCTGAGATCAGGTGCAACCTGTTTTCGTAGTCTTGTACCATTATTTCGGTGACGCCTTTCTTTCGGTGGTTTTTCATTAAGTAAGGCGGCGTGTAAATACCCGTTCTTAAAGTAGCGCTTACCAATGGGTGGTAACTCTTGTCTACTTTTTCGTCCATTTGCCCTCCCGTAAACTTGAGTCTCAACTGTGAATGAAACTGTTCGCCTTCATAATGAAACTGTGCAGTAAGCCACTGAAAATACTTGATTTGGGCTTCGTACTGGCTCATGAGTTTTTTCCACTTAGGCGAGGCATTTTTGTACATAATTTTCCACGCCTTAGGTATGTTTACCAAAAAGGTAAGATTCGACGTTTGCTTTATTTTTGACAGCATAAGTTTATAGCGGGTGGTTTTGCCCCACACGTCGTTGCGTTGAATGTCGTCTAACAAGTTACGTACGATGGCTATGTCATTGGCCAGCACTACCGCATTGCCTACATAACTAAAATAGCAGCGCTCAAACCCTTGAAAGGTATTGCCCAACATAGCAGCGGGAAACTCGCTCAAAGGAATTTCGCCTATTTCAGCTTTGCCATATTTTTGAATTTGCAGCGTTTGCCCCATTTTATCGGCTACTTTTTTACCCATCTGCTTGAGCACATTCAACGCCCCTACCAAACCATTGGTACGCATAAATAACAATTTGTGGGTTTCGCGCTGTTCTTCGCCCATTTCCAACACAGCAAAACCTATTTCTTTGTCCAGAAATTTATAGAAATCCGCAAAGCTTATCCCATTTTTACTTTCTATATCACGTTGCTTCTGCACAAAAGCTTCGTCTTGTTTTTCCCAATATTCTTTTACGTTTTTCACAAATTTTTCGCGGTCGGCAAAAGTAAGGTGATACATAATGGCGGTATTGTTGGGGATGTAGTTTTTCAACTGAAAGGGATGTGCTTTTTGTTTGGCAAACACATTCATAAACTCCCCTTCTTCCCCAGGATTGGTAAGGGTGAGTCCGGTAAAAGCCATTTGGCTGTTGTCAAGATGGGTACCATACAATGCCGATTCTGCAAATTTTTTCAGAGGCTTAAAGAAAGGCACCAGGTTTTCGTTACTGGTTGACGCCACAAATTGAGGCAACTGCTCAGGGTTTACGTGCATGCGCAGGTGGCTGTTTTTCCAAAAAGTAAGGTCTTTCCAGTCTCGTTTTACTTCGGTTACCCGATATGTTCTTTCGCCCGATGACGCATGTCGCACCACGTCATCTATCAGAATGGAGCTGTAACTCCCCATAAAAAAGCCTTTGTATATCACAAAAGAAAAAATGCTGGTGGTTCCTTTTTGCTTAGCTTCATAAATCTTAAAATCTTTGAAAGTACGCTCGGAAAACTGAAATTCAGGCTTGGCACGAAAGTAAGAAAGTACTTCGCCCAGGTATTGGGTATCCAGGGAGGTGGGTACTGGCACAAAAAACAAAGTACCAAAATCTTCTTTGGAGGTTACGTGTACGCTGGCGGTGATTGTACGATTTGCCAACAATGAAACTCCTTTGGGGTTTTTAGATAGAATTTCGATAAAGTATTGGGTACGAGACGCTACCGTGTTGAAATAATCGGTTTGCACCAGGTTGCTCCACATGGGGTTTGCCTCTACCTCTTTGAAAAGATTCAACACATTGTTGGTTTCAAATACAAATACCGGATTGTTGGGCATCATAGTCAAAGCACTTGGCTTGCGTCGTCCACTGCTCAACCATACCAATAGCAAAACAATCAGCAAAATGGCTAACCCTGCTCCTGCCCCATACACTACCCTTTTGGGGTATTTATCCAAAATCTTCTCTTTCAAAAACTTCTTCATACCTTAGTTTTCAGCGATAATTCAGCATCAAATTTAACAACTATCTCCAGTATCTTGCTTTAGTTCGCCTGTTTTTTTGTATCGTTCAAGTAATCTAAAGAGAGAGTTGCAGGTAAAGACATCAAAATAGTAAATAATTGGTACTAGTACCTCAACCTCTAAATACCTGATACATTATTTCGGCGATATTCGCCCCCTGACTTTACTTCAAAAATATCGCGTAGCTATGGCTATGCGATATTTTTGAAGTTCGTCAGAAAACAAATCTCATCCAAAATAAATAGTGCATTTACTTAGAGGATAAGGTACTGATCAAAGCCTTACAAGCTTCATAGTCAGGGTGTAATGTCAGCTTGTACTAAAGTGCTCAAAACTGAATTTTGCACTTGGGTAATGATTGTTTTATTTTTTGCCGGGTATTCCGAGAAATAGGGTTGCTCGTAAGGTGTAACCTGGTCAACTTGCTCAATTGGGTAATGTTGGGAGGCAGTTCCTTCAGTTGATTTCTGTCTAAAGACAGGTAGCGTAACTCTTTGAGTTGAACAATGGTAGCAGGTAATCGGGTAAGTTGGTTACCGCTCAAATCTAATTTTTGTAGTTTTTTTAACTGTATGATTTCGGGAGGGAGTTTTTTCAGTAAACTTCTGTTTAAGACCAACTTGGTTAAATTAGCAAGTTGGACAAAAGTTGGCGGTAGCTCAGTCAACTTGCTTGCGCCTATATTTAACTTGGTTAAACCAGTCAGCTGTAAAATTTCTAGTGGCAATTTATCAAAGTTATGCCCACTTAAATTTAAACTAGTCAAGTTTTTAAGCTGCACAAATGATGGGGGTAGTTGGCTCAATGGGGCATAGCGTAAGTTTAGCCACTGCAAGTTCTTGAGTTTACCAATGGTAGCAGGCAGTTTTTCTAGTTGACTATCTGCCAGGTACAATCCTTTCAAATTGACTAACTTACCAATGGAAACAGGTAGCCGACGGAAAGAAGTACCGCTTAAACTTAGCATAGTCAAGTTGGTAAGGTTGCCTATGTTAGCAGGTAATTTTTTCAACGGATTTCCATCTAAGATCAAGGTAGTCAAACTTGTAAGTTTGACTATGGTAGTGGGTATTTTGCTCAACTGGGCTTGATTGTCTTGTATTTCCAACCTTTTTAAGTTCACAAGTCGCCCAATAGAGGCAGGTAACGCAACTAAATGATTGTAATTTAAATTGACGCTTTCCAGCTTTGTAAGCTTACCTATAGTTGCGGGCAACTTGGTCAATTCATTACTTTCTAAATTTAGCTTTTTCAAGCGAGTGAGCTTGCCTATAGTCGAAGGCAGTTCGATCAAATTATTGCCACGTAAGTTTAGACATTCCAAATTGGTGAGTTGCGCAATGGTTTGGGGCAACACCTCTAAACCAGTAGAATGCAACAATAATACTTTTAATTGAGTTGCTTGCAAAACTTCTGCTGGCAAGCTAGTCAGTGATTGTTGGCTTAAATCCAGGGCTTGAGTGTCAGATTGAATGTCTTTTAACTGATAAGCTACCTTATAGGTTTTGCCAGTCTTGTCTAACAAAAACTTCACGCCATTTGAATCTTTTACCTGCATCCACCCAGTATATATGTCCATGCTTTTGGCATATTTCCAGCTACCTAATTTTTTGATTTGCTTGCCTTCCAAATCTACAAAATAGTATTTCCCAGTTGACGATATTTTGGCAGTTTGAGCCTGAGTAGTATACACGAGTATCAGTAGACATAAGGTAAGTAGATTTTTCATAGTCGTAAGTTATTAATAAGCACATCTTGATGAAGGTTATAATTGCAAACCAATGTTGATTTCACGTTTAAAAACTACATCAATTCTTTGGCTTGTTTTTGCCAGTCAGTGGCTTGTTTGGGGCTAATGTCTACTTTTTTGAGCAATGCATGAAACTCCACTTTACTCATATTTGCCAATTGAGCAAAAGTAAAAACTCCCGCACCATATAGTTTGGCTTCAGTAGCACGCCCTATGCCACCAATGGTAGTCAGGTTATCTCTATCAACATCTAACGAAACACTTTGCGTTTTTGCTTTATCTTGTGTAATTCCTCTAAGTGGATGGTAGCCCCCTTCCATGATCAACTTGGCAAACCAGTCAAAATCAGGCATCGCATAAAACAATGATTTGTGGCCTTGCCCCTGTTGAGTGATCACATCGGTATATATTACAGTATTGCGCTTCTCTCCTGGTTTCCGCTTCATTTTGGCAATGGTTCTGCGCGATATTCGTGGTTTTTTGCTAAACCTGTTCATAAAAGTCTCTTTGCTTAAGGGGTATTGCCTTTGTGGAAAAGCCATTTTGACGGTAGTCACTGTTTTGGTTTTATGCTTCTTTTTGGTTTTGGCAGTCCTGTAGTTTTTTACCTTTATTTTTTTCTTTACACTGGTAGTCAGCATTGTCAGGTGAGTTACATTTACGTGCAATAAGGTACCATCGGCAAGTCTTGCCTGTAGGTCTAGCTTGGGGGCTTGTCTTATTATTGTTTTCACTTTAGGGCTTTTACCAAATAATGAACCTCCCAATAATATCAAAAACGGAAAAAATACCAACATTAGAAAAAAAGCTCCCACAATGACAACGTCAAGCATTCCTGCTGGCAATGCATCTAAAAACCAAAACCTGGCTACTCCATAGCTTACCAAAGATAGAAGCAAAAACAAAGGCAACCACCTCACAATCACCCGATGAGGCATCACTATATAGTTTTTTTTGGTTTTGTAACGGAGTCTGTGTTGGTTATTTTTATGTAGGTTCAGCTTTAGATGCAACTTTTCGCCTGGTTTGAGTTCTTCTTGCAATAATAACAACAAAGGCATTAAGAAATCAAATACGTCTAGCCTTACATTCATTTGCCGCCTACGCCAGCGTGGAACAATGTCTCGCCACCACCAAAACATGCCCAACAACACTAAACCCAACAAAATCCACACACACACCCAAAAAAAAGGCTTGGCGAATATAAACAACATTACCAATACCCAAATTAATACAGGGATAAAAAGTGCATAAATAGAAAGATTCTTCATCAGCTGCTTTTTCTTTAAAGCATGCTTGTCATCTGGGCGAAGCTTGGAGATTTTTTTGGCATATTGATGTACTCCTGTCAGTTGTTCATACAAATCTATTGGGGCAGCAACTGCCTCAAATTTTTTAGTCCTTACCAATTGTTTATTATTGGAAGAAAGAGCCTCGAACAGTGTTTTAACTTCTTTTAACATGGACTTAATCGGTGTTTAAGCGTAAATAAGCTCGATCATCAAACGATATATTGCCTTTCATTACTCCTTTGGTATTTAGAAACTCCCTAAAACATAAAGGGTCTTTTTTAAGTGCAGCATACAGGTAGTTCTCACTTTGCTCTAAAGTACGGTACAATACCGGGTATCCGTCGCTTGCCAATACTATAGACACGTCATCACCATCTACTGGTATCACCGAAAGGTGCTTATCTACCACCGGAAAACCATCTATTGCACTATAACCGTAAGGATGATTGCTGTGGGAATTTTGAAAAGCTACTTGTCCCTTCAGCAAAGGTAAAATATACTCTCTGCCAATATCGCGGTGTTGCAATGACGCCACTGAAGCCCCCTGTTGTAAGGCAATTTCCAGATACAATGCCCTTATCCGGGCAATTACTTCCTCTGGTCTTCGCCGATGGTTGTATACTTTTTTGTCTATCATACACCTACAGTCGCCAATGAGCCAAACCTCGCGCTGATAATCTGAGTAGATAGCCACCGAAGCAGTAGGGCGCTCAAGGGGATGTTCTTTTAGATAGTCATACTCATTGTTTCGATGATAATGTTTGGCTAATGCATAAGTAAGCAAGTCTACTGCTTCGTCGAAAGTGACTTGCACCGGAAACCTGGCAATGGCGTTTTTGAGTATTTCTGCCGCAAAACGCCCTGTAGTTTTTCCCTGATATGTTGTGGCTAGTTTACTAGTGGCGCCATCTATCACAGCAGCGTGGTAATCAGTTGCTACGATTTGATCTTCACAGGTAAAGAAATTACCCGTTTTGCTTACCAATTTGTGTTCTACTACTTCAAAAGCCATATATTTTATCTAGTAAATAATGAATTAACCTTATGATCAGGACTCACTCTGAGGCATTTATCTTTAAGGCAAACGTCAGCATTTTTGTTTGGTAAGTGATCTGGAAAAAATAAGATGTGCCAATTTAAGAAAATATATTGTTCTCAGACGATTCAAAAAAAACGGTGCATAGCCAAAGCTATGAGGCTTTTTTTTTGAGAAGAATGAGGGCAATAGATACACTTTAATGGCTCAAATTATTTATGAAAGATCACTAAGGAATGTTCAGTAACTTATTTTTTCGCCATTCCTAAAAATAACATCACAAGTTATCAAAAATCGTGGGAAAGCCCTTCTTAGGAATGGTACCAAAATAAATTTACATTCTTAACCTCATCTTTTGAGGCTATACTTTGTTAAAAAATAGCCGAATAGCGATGCTATTAGCCGATTTTTTGCCGCGTCTAGCAACAAAATATTTTATTAAACCATAGAAATTTATTTTTACACCATTCCTTAGGAACGGTGTCAAAATAAATTTACATTCTTAACCTCCTCTTTTTTGGATATGCTTCGTTAAAAAAACTTGCCATAGCTATGGCTATGCCGCGTTTTTTGACCTCGCCTGACCAAAAAATATTTCCTTAAACTATACAACTTTATTTTTGCATCGTTCCTTAGGAATTGTTCAAAAATAAATTTACACTCTAAGGGGTGATTTTTCGCCTTGATACTTCGTTATTTTTATTGCCCGTAGCGCTGTTCCGAATCAAGTTCGGAATTCAAGCTCTATGGGCGCAAAAAATAGCCTCGTCTCAAAACAAAACCTCTACCTCAAGAATGGTAATTTAATTTCTCACCATTCCTTAGTTTTTTTTATTCGGTCAAAATAAATACATAGATACAACAAAAGCCCAAATCATTTTTATAATGACTTGGGCTTGACGAGCAATGATTTCTTAAACCATTCCTATTTGGTACTGGCTTCTATGATATTGATTCTATAACCTTTAATTTCTCTTGGAGTGAGGTTTTTGATGTACGCATGAAAACGATGCAGGCGATTGTGATTGGGGTACCAATCTGCCTGATGTGGATACACCAACGTACGAGTCACCGAGTGAACAATCTCATCGTTATGGTTCAACCACTGGGCTTCTACTTTAAATCGTTGTAAAGACTCTTTGCCTTTGTTAATAAAGTTCACTTCTACTTTATGAGATGTAGACTTGGCATAACCTCTTACTTCTTGTGCACGCTCTAGTACATCTATTTGTATCCCCTGAGGGCGGTCATAAGCCCACAAAGTAGGTATAGGGCGATGGGTAGGCTTTTTCCATGAGCCATACTTGACAGCATGCACTAAGAGACGCACTTCGCTTAAATCATTTGCAGCATAGTTTTTACTGTATTTCGACAGGTAAAACGGCACATAATCGCCTTTGATGGCATTGGGCTGGTATTTTTTTACTACCGACACATACTCAGCCAGTCCTACTTTACCCTCTGGAGTAACAAATTCTACTTTTAGCTTAAGTTCTTCTATAGGAAGGTTACCAGTAATCAACAAGGCACCTGATAGCTTGTAAGAAAGCCTTTGTCGGGAGGAACTTGTTACTGCAGATTTTTCTATACGCGCAAGTTTAAAGTTCTCACTCCACGACGATTTCACAAACTTTACTGGTACATTATTGCGGTTTCTGTTGGTAGGAACTGTATATTGAGGCGAAGATGAAGAAGCAGTTTTTTCTGGCAAATATTTTTCTGTCTCGTATACTTTATCTTCGTCTGAGGCTCGTTGAACTGAAAAAAAGATGAGCGCACCTGCCATAAACAAAATGAATACTGATGCCATTACTATGATAGAAGCACGTTTACTGCCGGCATTTGTGGCAGGCATTTGCGCATGAGGCGAGGCGGTCACACTTTTGGCCTGTGAGGGCTTTTGCAGCTCGCTTATAATACGAATAGAGGGTTCGTGTCCAGGCTCGTTTACCAACCTAACACGGGCATAGTTAATGGCTTGTTCTCTGTAGTTTGCCCGAGAGGTTTCGTGATACATGGAGCGGTAGGCAATTGCCAGTCCATAAATAGCCGCCAGATTGTTGGGGCTGAGCTGAAGCGCTTGTTCAAACTGTTGGATAGCATCATTCCAATTTTCGAAACTCAAAAAACTCTGCCCATTTTTGAGGTGGCCTTCTACTTTTTGCTCCACCAAATGCCATTCGTCTTCCGAAAAACCCAGGTCAAGGGCTATTTCTTTGAGTTCCTGTTGACTCAACGACTTTTGTGCTTCCTTGTCTTTAATCTCCAGCAGTTTTTCGTAAAAAGCTCTTAGGTTTTCTTCATTAGTTTTACTCATAATATTTCAATTTTTAGGTTTTCATCTCTCTTCCCAGATTGCCTACCCCTAATACTAAAACTCAAGCATCGTACAGTCCTGATTAAAATTCTCATTGTGTATTGTTTTTTATACGTGAATTAAAAAGTTTTTTGCAAGGATATGTAATTATTTTTTTCAAAAGCTTGTAATTAAATAAAATTATATAGTACTTTGTGATACATATAACCATTTAATATACACTACTATTAAATACATAATAATATAATTAAACCATATACCATAGAAAAACCATTTTTTGAAACCAAGAAAAGTGCTATAATCACAACACCATGGAGTTGTAGAAAGCTTAAAAAAGCTATTTGAAGCAATTCCACTAATTTTTATAAAAACCATATACCATAGAAAAACCATTAATTTTTAGATGTAGTGTAACGGGCATTGTTGACAAATCAAGTCAATAATGCCTTATTTATTTTCTCTTTTTTCATTTCGTTTCCCCTGGTTTTCTATTTCTGACACATTCTCTTATCTTGTGGCTTTCTCAACTAATCAACCCACTCAATGAAAAAAACTACGACCTATTTGGTGGCAATAATTGCTGCAGTTGCTTTGCTTACTGCTTGTGGTGAGGGTACAAACAACACCAAAAACCAACAAACCGATGCAGATACCAGTGTAAAAACCAGCAGTGAAACACCCAATAAAAACACTGAAGCTACTAATAACACGAAACCTGTAAAAACAATCAGCGATGACAAGAAAGGGGAAGGGACTAAAGCCAATAATACTCAAGAGGCTTTTGTAGAAGGGGTTTTTCAAGAAATAGAACAAGGAGATTTGTTTCACTTCATCATCAAGGATGCTCAAAGCAAAACCCATGACTTTTGGGTATTTAAACCTGATGCTACCTACCAAACTATTGAGGCTGATCAGGCAAAATATAAGGGCAGGAAAATAAAAGTGTTTTACAAAAAAACTAAAAAATATATCGAAAATGCAGGGGGTGAGATCGCCTTTGAAGAGTATGTAAAAGCTGAGTTGTAGCAAACAGCATACAGAAAAAACCATCACCCATACCCAATCAAAATTGTTGGTGTGGGTGATGTCTATCTCTATCTCCTAAGTGTAATACCACCTCCTCCCCCATCAAAAAATGCCCTTCAACTCCAATTCACTTATTCCAACCATCACTCATCTGCCCGTCCTACAGCTAAAGTTAGCCATGTGTGCAGTCAATTCTCTAGCTTGTTTTTATCTTGCAACCCACATTGTAAACTACTTGACTATTATGGCAAAGCTACTCAAAGACCGCTATTTTCAACCCGCTTTTTTTGATCAATTAAGTCAATCAATTCTGCAAGTATACCCTGAATTCGACACGCAACATTTTCAACAGTTACTGTACAATAGCCAGTGGTCAAACCTGGAACTAAAAGCCCGTATGCGGCACGCATCGCAGTGTTTACAACAAACTTTGCCCGTAGATTATACACAAGCCATAGAAGTTTTGTCAAAAGTAGCCCCAAAATTCAGTGATTTTGACGGCATGCTGTTTCCCGATTTTGTAGAAGCATACGGGCAAAACGACTGGCAAACGTCTATCACTGCGCTTGAGCTTTTTACCCAATACTCCAGCGCCGAGTTTGCCATTCGTCCTTTGATAGAAAAATACTTCGATAAAACCATGGCAAAAATGCTGGAATGGTCTACCCACTCCAACCATCACGTGCGTCGTCTCGCCAGCGAAGGTTGTCGTCCGCGTTTGCCTTGGGCAAGTCCTTTGCGCATGCTCAAAAAAGACCCTGCCCCAATTTTGCCTTTATTAGAAAATCTAAAAGCAGACCCTTCCATCTACCAATTTCATAATCTACTGATAATCAGGAAGCTATTTTTTGTATTTGATAGCCCATTCTTAGAGCTTTTTTTTGTAATTTCTTCAACTCCCTT
>NZ_CANLRP010000082.1 GCF_947493425.1 uncultured Microscilla sp.
AAATATTGAAATATTTATATTAAAAAACTTGAATTTTAAGATAGTATCTATGGACTAAATACTATGGACTATTGTTAAATCAATCATTCTTTTTATTTTTAGGTTTGCTACTATTGGCAGGATGCAACTCTACAGAATCAAACAACAATACCCCTATGACAACCAACGCCGCCCAAGTGGTACAACAACAGCTCGACGCTTATAACAAGCGCGATATTGATGCTTTTATGACACTTTTTAGCGACAACGCTACCTTACTTAGTTTTCCGGGCGACCAAGTGTTGGCACAGGGCAAAGCTAAAGTAAAAGAAGTATACCAAAAACTGTTTGAAAGTTCGCCCAAGCTTCATAGTGAGCTTATCCATCGCTCGGTTATTGGCAACCGGGTGATTGACCACGAACGCATTAGTGGGCGCCTGGGCAACGATGTAGTAGAGCTGGTGGTGGTATACGAAGTAACCAAGGGGAAGATTAGCCGATGTATGGTGATTAAGTAGCACAACACAACAGGTATCTTATCTTGAATCTTATTGCTAAAAAGGGAGGCTATTATAAACCTTCAATTGTTTCACAACAAAAGTTTAAGTTTTAACTTTGCTACCCATTGACTTGTAGATAAAAAAACAAAAACACTTATGTTCAAAAGACCTCGTCGTAACCGAAAATCCTCTGTGATTCGAAAAATGGTACAAGAAACCAGGGTGAGTGTGGAAGATCTTATTTTTCCATTGTTTGTGATTGAAGGCGAAAACGAAAAAGCCGAAGTAGCTTCTATGCCAGGTATTTATCGTTATTCGCCTGATTTGTTGCTGACCGAAATAGGCGAATGTATGGCGTTGGGGCTCAAATCTTTTGCGATTTTCCCGAGTTTGCCCGAAGATAAAAAAGACAAAATGGCAAGCGAGTCTACCAATGTAGAGGGTTTATACCTGCAAACCATTAGCGATATCAAGGCTACTTATGAAGATGCTTGCATTATAACCGATGTGGCCATGGACCCTTACAGCTCTGACGGACACGATGGCATAGTACAGGATGGTAAAATTCTGAATGATGAAACCTTAGAGATTTTGGCCGAAATGGCGGTGGCTCAGGCCAAAGCTGGGGCAGATATTGTGGCACCCTCAGACATGATGGATGGCAGGGTGGAGTTTATAAGAGAGGCATTGGATGATGAGGGCTTTGAAGAAGTGTCTATTATGGCATACACTGCCAAGTACGCCAGTGCTTTTTATGGTCCTTTCCGAGATGCCCTAGATTCGGCTCCTAAGTTTGGTGATAAGAAAACTTACCAGATGGACCCTGCCAATCGTCGGGAAGCATTGATAGAAGCAGAGTTGGACGAATCGGAAGGCGCTGATTTTTTGATGGTAAAACCTGCCTTGCCTTACTTAGATGTTATCAGAACTTTAAAACAAGACTTTGACTTACCTATAGCTGCTTACAACGTAAGCGGCGAATATGCCATGATCAAGGCGGCCGACCAACAAGGGTGGTTGGATGGTACGCAGGCAATGCAAGAATGTTTATTGAGCATTAAACGCGCTGGAGCTGATGTAATTTTGACTTATTTTGCCAAAGAATTTGCTTTGTTAAGCAATTAAAAAATAAATGCTCCCCTTTTTGTGTTAAGTAGTAAACAGCTATTAAACTAAAAAAATCCTCTTGAGTATAAAGCAAGAGGATTTTTTATTAATTATTATTCAAAATGCTTGACTTCATTCAATCGTTAAAAGATGCTTTCAAAGGTGTATTTCTGGTAGGATTGTTTTGTACTTTTCTATCTTTAACCATCCTTCCTAAGGGTACCTATTGTGGACAGTATTATTTAGAGCATTACCCACGCTATGAGCCTACAATTTGTCAAAAGCTCCGATCAACACCTCAGCCTACTATTCGCCAGAAAGCCTGGCAAGCTCATCGAGCGCAAGTTAGTCGTATTTTATACAATCACTAAAAACAGTAGTTCACAGCTCTGTCTTGCACATTGGCGTCAGCTTAATTTTTTGCTTGAAGGGATTAAGTTGTTGATAAACAGTACTTTATTTTGAAAATAAGCACCTCTTAGAGTTACTTGATCTTGATGTGTTAGGAGCACACGCGGGACGCGTGCGCCAGCCAAACCATCAAAAAAAACAAAAAATCCTCTTGAACACGTGTTCAAGAGGATTTTTTGTTTTAAATAAAGTCACTGTATGATCAACCCTGGTCTAACAACTTAAACAGCTCATCTAACTTGGGCGAAAGCACAATTTCTATCCGGCGGTTTTTTGCCCTGCCTTCTTTGTTTTTGTTCGAAGCCACTGGAGAAGTTTCACCTCTACCGGCGGGAGTCAGGGTTTTGGGGTCTACATCGTAGTCCTTAACCAAAATGCGTACTATAGAGGTGGCACGCAATACGCTCAAGTCCCAGTTGTCGCGAAACCTTGCCGTAGTAATAGGAATACTGTCTGTATGCCCCTCTATCTGAATATCAATGTCTTGATTTTTGTTCAACACCTCCGCTAGTTTACCCAATGCCTTTTTACCCTTACGGTCTACATCGGTACGCCCTGACTTAAACAACAGTTTTTCGGCAAGCGATACATATATTTTACCATTCTTGCTCGTTACGGTAAGTTCGTCAGGGTTAAAGTTCTTAAGCGCATTGCGCACTTTACCCAATAGGTTTTTCAGCAAATTGTCTTTACGGTCAATAGCCGCCTTTAGCTTTTGTACTACAGCTTCACGATTAGCAAGTAGTTGTTCTTTACGCTGTAGTTCTTTTTCGCGTTCGTTGAGCTGCTTGCGTAGTTGGGTAGTGGTAAGGTTGCTCGCCTCACGCAATGACGCATACTTGCGGTTCAGGTCGCGTAGCTCCTTGCCCAAACGAGTCGTATCGTTTTTTAGGTTCGCTACTTCCCCTAATAGTTTTCTGCGCTCGGTTTGCAAGCGTTTTTTTTCTTTGATCAACTTGTTCTTAGCCGCCACTTCAGCATCGTATTTTTTCTTCGACACCAGACAAGACGAAAGACTGGCGCCTAATAAGCAAGCAAGTGCTGCTATATAGATTCTTCTCATAACTAAATTTTCAGTTTAACTATTCAAGGTTTACAAGTAATTTCTGACAAAGTTATTAAATAATCACCACACTTACTTTTGCGCAAGCCCTCAAACCATACATAGCAGAAGTAAACATAATAGTAATATACAACTATAAATTTTGAGCGAAATGCTTCATTAGAGTTCCAAAACAGGTTTTTTATGCGTATTTTAATAGTTACATTTTAATATCGATTGGTATTTGTAAACTTTCTCCACTCATAAGAAGTAAGGGATTGTAGTTCTAAGGTTAGTTAGTCTAAAAATGAGCTAACTACACCCTTATAAACTATCTACTATTTTACCCACTACTAAAGCTACTTTATTGCCATAGCCACTGGTTATATATACTTGTGGTCTTGTGTGCCTGACAAATGCTGCAAAAAGTATTCTTCATTTCCTAACATGCTTTTTTGTAGTTCAAATCATCCTGATGCTTTCTAATATTTGAATATGCTTAAGCAACTCGTTTATTTTGTACCATAAAACTATGTTTTAAACAAGTTGTCATTTTGCTATCCTGCTATAAGCCCGGCATACAAGCCATGGGCTTTTTGGCCACAGTAGCCCCTTGCTTCCAGCACTCTTTTGCCATTTAACTACCCTCTCAGTCATTGCACTTCAGCCAGAAAATTCAAACAATTTTCAAGAAATAGTTACAGTCCAATTCATATTTAAATTAAAATGTTTATGAAAAAACTAGTGTTTAATCTTATGCTATTATCAATAGCTTTCGGTCAGGTATTCAATGTTCAGGCTCAAGCCCAAGTTACTCAAAATCAAGCACAACAGGCAAAGAAAGTGTTAAATACACTTGCCTATTATTTTGGCAACGATGGTATGATGCCTGAGCTAAAAGTACGAAAGAAACTCAACCAGCCAGCACTTTATACCAACTACCAAAAACCGCAAATATTATTAGATGAGCAAATGTTTCAAATCAGCCGCTCGTTTGGCAAAGACTCTACCGTAGTACTGGCGTTTGTGCTGGGGCACGAAATGGCACACCATTACCTCAAACACTCGCCAGGAGATGCCAGTGATATAAAAACCCACGAAAAAGACGCCGATAAATGGGGTTGTTTTTATGCACACGTGGCAGGCTACAAGGTAAGCCCTGAGTTATACGCCCGCTTGCTCGACAAAATATATGAGGTGTATAAGCTCCACGAAAACATTGCCCACTACCCCGCCAAAGAAGCCCGCAAAAAACTGGGCTTGCAAAAGGTGAAAGAGATACAAGACTTTAACCTGGGCGAGGTGTTTAACAGTGCCAAGTTTTTGTATGCTATAGGCAAGCTGGGTAAATCGATTGATTGCCTGGAATTTATCTTTAACAAACACTTTAAAAGTGCCGAAATGTGTAATAACCTTGCCGTATCTTATTTGAGCACAATTGCCCAGATAAAGCCATTGTATCAACGGATATTTTTGTTTCCTTTTGAGTTTGATGGTAGCACATCGCTCAGGTCTGAACAACCCAAGGTAAACTTACCCAAACTATTTGAAAAATCGGAGTCGCTTTTACGCCAGGCATTGAGTATTCGCAAAAACTACCAGACAGCACGTATCAACCTGGCTTGTTTGCAGATCATGCAACGCAAGTTTGGCTCGGCTACCGATAACCTACTTGAGCTTGCCAACGAAACCGGCCAACTGCCCCCACAAGCGCATTCGTTGTTGGCACTGGTGTATGCCTACCGCAATAATCACCCTAAAGCTACCCAACATTTTAAGGCGGCCATTGCCGCCTCCAACAACTATATAGCCCGGTGTAACTATGCCATTTATAAAAAACTGGTGCCTCAGGCAAAAGAGCAGTTTTCGGCAAGGATAAAAGCAATGAAAGAGTATGAGGTGGCAGATTTGATAGAAGAAGTAAAAAAAGAGACGTTGCACGCTACACCGAACGCAGCGGGTTTTCAGCCACAAACCCAAGCTTTTGCTAATATTACCCAGCTCAAAACCAGTAAAACGGTGATAGCGATGCGCCCCTATTTTGAAGTAAGGCCTGCCCAAAAAGTGTTGCCTTCGGGGTATCATTATATCAAAATAAAAACCGAAGAAGCCCACCTAAGCGAAGACCAACAACCCGAAATGCTGGTGTATGAAGTGTGCTTTACCCCAAAAAACGATCGTAAACTGTCGTTGTTGGGAGTAAAGATTGGCGACCCGGTCAAAAAACTGACTGCGGTATTGGGCAAACCAAGCCAATTGCCAGGTAATTTTTATAGCTACAAAAACCGAAATATTATCATAGAGACAAAAAAAAACAACATCATTGGATGGATGATTTATCGCAAAGTTGAATAACTATTGAATACCTTTGCAATAATTTCATTGGTTCGAGTTCAATGCTGTGTAATAATAGTCCATAGCGTTTAGTCGATAGTCAGTAGCGGATGCGAGAAATGTTTACCTGATGAATAGTGTAAATCATAGCTTTTAAGTTCATCCTCTACTGATCAGGGGTTATCAACTTTGACTACAATCGCTTCTAACTACGCTTTTTATAAGTTACTAAAAATCAACGTGATAGAAAAAGTGTAGCTACTTAGGGAACAAGGTATACCTAGAACCTTGCACCTAGTCCCTAGAACCTTGTCAAGGCTGTGGAGTATTGATATCAAACACTGTAACAACCATAATTTGAGGGAATTTTTTGTTGGACTATCAAAAAAGCCTAGTGCTGATAGTTGACCGTATGGCAAGCCAAAAGCGCAGAAAACAAACAAATTCGATAACATTGTTCGGTGTTCATAGAACCTTCAAAAGCATTGCACCATACTTTTTTCAGCGGGGTTTCTCAGTCAAAGGGAATACACCCCACCAGTTAATTTATTCTAAAACCAAAACAAGTCCAACTAAAATGAAAGACCAGGAAATAATCAGCAGTTTGCGGGGAGGCAACTCTTTGCAACGCAACCATGCAACCAAGGCGTTGATGAAGCAGAACTTTGCCAGTTTGTGCAAAATCGTATTGTCTTACTCTAAGTCGCCCGCCGAAACCGAACAAAATGCCACCGAATTGTTTCGCGATTCGTTTATAGCATTGCATCGCACCCTACAAAACCCACAATGGTCGTTGCAATCGAGCAAGCTTAGCACCTACTTTTATACCATTGCCCAACGAGTACAGATGAACAAGGCAAAAAAACAAAAAGAATCTCCTTATCATTACGGAGACATTAGCCCCCGGCAAGAGCACAAGCTAAGCCAGGACATGTACCAACAAAGCATGTCGAAAGATGAAAACGTAGACACCTTGCAACAAGCTATAGTAAAGCTCGATAGTAAGTGCCAACAATTGATCAAAGAATACTATTACTCTAATGCCTCCTGGAAAGACATTGCCCAAGAGCAAAAATCGGCGCCGGATGCCATCAGACAGCGAGCGTCTAAATGTATCAAAAAACTTAGAAGCATCTATTCAACTTTAAAACACCCAAGAAATGATTAATCAAACGAACCGCGAACTATTGATCCAGCAATATATAGAAGGTAGCTTGTCGGAACAAGACACCAAAAAGTTTGAGGCATTGCTCAAGCGCGATACTACCTTGCGTAATGATGTAGCCCTACAGCAAGAGATCAACACCCACATTGAGGCTGCTTTTGCCATGCAAGACCTGGACGATTTGCTCGATGAGGTGGTCAAAGACAATAAGGATTTTATTAAAAAAACAGCGAAAGACACTTTTAAACAAAGCAAACGGACAAAAGGCTTCAAAAACCTGATTGTGTTATTGGTAGCAGTAGGAGCTTTGCTAAGCGGTGGGCTGTGGCTATCGGCAAGGTATCAAAATACAGCCGCTAAAGCCAGTCAATTGGCTACCTTGCCCCAACACCCCATTGCCGAAGGCACTTACTTGCTCCGGGCAAACAGTACAGGAGAGCGGCCTGCTACCTCACCAGGTAAAACAAGTCAGCCAAAAACAGCAATAGAAAAACAAGCCAGTAGTAAAACCCCACCAGGCAAAACCTTGAAGGCACCCCCCGCTTTGTCGCCTTTGCGCAGCCAACTCGACTCGTTGCCCGAAATTGTTACCGAACGGGGTATGGGGTTTGGCAAAGCTGCTGGGGTGCGTACTACCTACCGCCCGGTGTATTTTTATAATCGTTTGCCCGATGCCAATAAAGACCACACCGAAGTATACTATCAGTTTAGAGATACCTTAAGGGTGTATGGGCAGGTGACCCAACGTAGTCGTTTGTTTTTGTTGTTCAGACCCCACCAAGGTGAATACTATATGGTAACCCCAAAAGACACCATTCCGCTGGCGTATAAAGAGCGAAAAATACAGCCGCTCAAGAAGTAATTGCCCCTGTTTTGGGTAGTTAATTATAAAAACTCATATTTTTTCAAAAAAAATATGAGTTTTTATTTTTCTGTCTATCAATGAGTTATGGTTTAATTTAAAAAAATATTAAAAAAAAATCACCCCAAGTGCTCACACTTTTGTCCGTTGCCCCTCTAACTAGGCAAAACAACAAAAGAAAATAATTACTCTACAATTTTAAACATTACTGAATTATGCTACTTGGACAAAATACCTTGACTCTTGACGCTCCTGAAACAACTGTTGAAAACAACGCTTCTATTACTAGAGCCACCAACAAAACAACCAATGCCTACCACGCCCTCAAAGACATCAACGAAGTAGACCCACTCACCGACGAAGACCACGAAACCCTGCAGATGGTGCGGGAAGTATTGAGAAAAAGAAATGCCATTGATAAATTTGGGGTATCCTTACTCCACGATCACTTTGATATAAACGAGGATGAGATGTTAGTTGAAACTACTGATCCGGTTACTCGCATCCAAACAATTAAGCCTTATCGCAATCAAGAGCTCAAGGAAGCCAAAGTATTAGACGATGGTTATATTCAAACTAACTGGAGGTTTGATAGCAATGATCCTAAAAACCTCATTTGTGTATTAGCTTGTTCTACAGGTTCACATCCTTCTAAACACAGACCTCTTTTATAACAGAAAATGGAAAGCAAACCTTAAAAGCATCCAAATGAATTCATTTGGATGCTTTTTTATTCGACTTAATCAAGATGTATGTATAAGTAACTTTTACTAGTGAATAAAAACTAAACATTTACTCTACCCGACGGTTTTTACAACTTGCTGATTGTTAATAATTTATATATGCATTAACTTTCAATATTTTTGATCAAAAAAATGCGAAAAAGTGCTTTTAAAGCTCTGAAAATGAGTTTTTAAATTTTATTTGCTTCAAAAGCATCAAAAACCGTCGGGTAGAGTACTAAACATTAATTGTTCTGGTAAAGTTATTTATGGGGTCTTTAATAATTAGCCCTGTTAATTTTAACTTTTGGTACTTTCTTTTCTCATTCTATTTGGGTAAATTTGTAAGTCATTGATCTATTATAATAAGGTCTTTTTACCTTCCTTTTTTTTCAAATCTAAACAATACCTATTTTACCTACGTAATCTTAGGTAAAAACAAAACCGGAGAAGTATGAGGCATTTACCCCTCTTTATAACAATACTCATCCTTTCATCTTATTTGCAGGTTACACGAGTTTTAGCTCAAATATCGCCAATAAACTACCAGCAAAAAGTAGATTCATTAGTAAGAAAAAGAAAATACTTATTAGCTAATAAACATCTTGTTAGAGTTAATAAATACTACAGGCATAACCAAAAATGGGATGAATATCTAGCTAATTACAAACAAATTCTTATTAATTTAATACAAGCCCAAGAGCTTGATGCCTTTGAAAAAAAGGCTAAGAAAATACAAAATATAATTGATACGTTAAATCATCAATCTTCAACTTTTACCTCCTTCCTATTTTCCTCACTAGGTTATCTACACGAATTGAAAGGAAATACAAAAAAAGCAATTGAATACGACCTAAAAGCACTTGATATATATATAAAACAGAATTCATATAAGAGTGCGACAAAGTTATATATCAATATAGGTAATTCATATGAAGGTATAGGAGCATTCAACATAGCAGAGCAATACTTGAACGAAGCAATTTCTATTCTAAAACAGGCACCATCTGATAGTATATTATTAGGAACGACTTACAATAATCTTTCAATTGTATGTAGCCGTAAAAGAACATTAAGCAAGGCATTAAAGTTTGCTCAAATGGCATTAGCTATCAGGAAAAAGGTGTTACCTAAAAATCACCCTCATATAAATAACTCATATCAGCTATTAGGATTAGTATATAGTGATCTGGAACAATATCAAAAAGCCCTGTTATTCTTTAAGAAAACTTTGTTGTTTAGAGAAAAGAAATACTCTAAACAACATCCATTGGTTGCTACATCTAACTTGCAACTTGCCAATGTATACCAAAAGCAAAAAAAGTATGACCTAGCACTTCAGCATTACCAAAAGGCGCAACAAATATGGAGTAAAAGCAGAAAGTATCAAGCCCTGAGCAATTTGTATAATTTTATGGCAAAGGCGTATCATACCCAAAAAAACCATCAAAAAGCCCTCCTCACTTACCAAAAAGCCCTTTGTTACAATTCCAAAACTTTCAAAGACAGTAGCAATGTTGCTGTAACTCCAGGCATTAACGAGTACAACAATGGACGGTTATTTATGGAAACCCTGCGGGGCAAGGCGGCGGTATTGGTGGCAAAGGGCGATGCGGGCTCGTTAGAAGTTGCCCTCAAAACTTATCAATTATGCGATGAGTTGATCCAAAAATTCAGGCAGCAGTATGTGCGGCACCAGGATAAGCTCATGCTGGCAAAAATATCGGCTGAGGTATACGAAAATGCCCTGGTGACTTGCTACCGTTTGATGCGTCAGCAAAGAAACAAAGAGGCTTTGTATACCCAATTAGCGTTTCACTTCTCAGAGCGCAACAAGGCATCTATTTTGCGCGAAGCACTGCAGGAAGCCAACGCCCGCTTTGGTTTGCCTCAACAACTGGTAGACCAAGAGCAAGACCTCAAGGTAAACCTGGCTTATTATACCAAACAGTTGGCTAATGCCCAGGCACGCAAAGACAGCGTAAAAATCAACCGTTACCAAAACAAGTTGTTTGACCTCAACCAACAACATGAACAATTGACCCAAACCTTGGAAAAAAACTACCCAAGTTATTATCAACTCAAGTACAAAACCGCTTTGGTGAGCCTGAAGCGCATCCAACAATCGTTGCCTGCCCAGGCTTTGTTGGTAGAGTACTTTACCACGCCTCATCAACTATACGCTTTTGCGGTGTCTAAAACCCAAGCCAAAATGTTGGCCTTGCCGGGGGGCAAAGCGTTTCATGGCATTATTAGAAAATACGGTCGTAGTATCAAAACCCGTAAGCGCGCCGGAGATTTTGCCAAGGCGTCTTACCAAGCCTACCAAACCCTGATGGCACCCCTTGAGCCCTATATGGGCAACAAAACCCAAATTATTGTCATCTGCGATGGCAAATTGTTGGGCGTTCCGTTTGAACCCTTGATTAGCAAAAAAGCTCCAGACCTGGTCGCCCAGTTTGCCGGGCTTGATTTTATGATTAAGAAATACCAGTTTTTTTATCATTATTCGGCCAACCTCATGGTACAAAAAATGTTGCGCAAGCAACCCGCCCAACGCAACGATTTTTTGGGCATGGCACCCGTATTTACCAAAAACAGCCAAGGCAATACCCGCGATGAAAGCGCCAACCAACCCCCTCAGGCGTTGCCTTACACCGAAAAAGAAATTGATAAAATAAGCGACGTGTTTAAGCAAAACGGGCGCCACCAGATAAAGTCGGTGTTGCATACCCAAGCCACCGAGCAAAGCTTTAAAACTATAGGGCAGCAGTACAAGTATATCCACCTGGCCACCCATAGCGTGACCAACGCCCAACAACCCGAACTTGCCTATATTCAGTTTGAGCCTACCCCAAAAAGCAAAGACAGCTACAACGAGGGCAAGCTATACGCCAACGAGATTTACGCCTTGAGCCTCAACGCCGATTTGGTGGTGTTGAGTAGTTGTGAGTCGGGGTCGGGCAAGATAGAACGGGGCGAAGGTATGATGGGGCTCAACCGGAGCTTTTTGTATGCGGGTGCCCGCCACGTGATGTATTCGTTGTGGAAGGTAAAAGACCGCCCTACGAGCGAGTTTATGATCAGCTTTTATAAAAAACTGGTAGTAGGCAAACATTCTTTTAGCAAGGCGCTACAGCTTGCCAAACAAGAGTACATCAAAACTCACCCCCTAAAGCGTCCTCACGATTGGGCAGGTTTCCTGATCATAGGGCAGCTTTAAAATCAATTTAAGAGGAGCAAGGTTTAAGCAACAAGTCGCAAGCCTTCAATGAGTAGTATAATAGCTTTATAATGAGTGAGTTACTCCTTACTTGTAGCACCGATATACATCGGTATCTAAGGACTTATGGCTAACTGCTTACTACCACTACTTATTAAAAATAACCCGAACAAAAAATCGCAAAAGTTTGAGTTTACTCAAACTTTTGCGATTTTTTGTTTTATCAAGCATTAGAATCTTGTTTAGTTGGTCATTACTTTACTTTTTTAAACTTGCCAATAAAGAGTTCTTCTTCTTCGTTGGTGAGTTTCCAGTAATAAGTACCTTTCTTGAGGTCATTCATTACATGCTTGATAGTTTTGCTATCTTTTACCTTTTTCAAGGGCAATTCCATCACCACTGCTTTGGTCATAGATTGGGCATTGTATATGGTAAGTAGCAAAGTACTTTTGCCTTCATACTTCACCTCAAAAACCACTTCTTTGGCGGCAAGGTCGTTGCCAGTAATGGGGCTTATCACGCTTACCGCATCGGCACCCCGGCTTGTTTGGTAATTGCTTAGCTCATCTTCCCAATATTTGATTTCTTGCTTGTTGATCGCAATCAACTGTTGCATTTCTTTGTCTTTGGTTAAATCATTGGCAAGCGTTTTGGCAGTTACTTCCTTTGCTGGAATCTTGGTTACCACAGGTTTAGGGTTGTTATTGCTGGCAAGTGTTTGAGGGTTTATGACAGACTCATTGTGCCCGGTAATTGCCTTGGGGGGTGTTTTTATCTCCGGTTTAGGCTCTTTTACCGATATTTTGGTTACATCTACCAGTGTTTTGTCCGACACATAGTTGGTAGCCAGTGCTTCGCCACCAGGTAAATCATTATTTTGTACTTTTTGATAAGTCCAGGTACCCATGCCTATCAGCAATACAGCAGCAGCAGCAGCTGTGGTTTTCCAGGTCCATCTGGTATGCAATGGTTTTACAGTAGTTTTTGTACTGTTTGTAACCAACGTTGCTTTTTGCATACTGGCTTTGATATTGCTCAACATTTGATCGTGTGCCATTTGATCATATCCTTTGAGCAATTCAGGTTCTTCGCTTAGCATTTTTTTGGCTACTCTTTGCAGGCGTGCTCCTTCTACTATAGCTTCAAAAAAAGGGTCATTGTCCAGCAAAGTTTCAAATGCTTCCATTTGCACATCTGGCATGGTACCTTTGAGGTAAGCAGCAATTTGATCTTTTGCATAAAAAGGATGTTTTTCCATAGGTTGATGATTAGATTTACTTCTTCGTTCCATTACAGATTACTATTAAACATCGCCGTCTCTCACAATCATTTTGATCTTTTTTTGAGCCCTTTCTTTAATTTTCCGATAAGAAGCTACGTTCAATTTTTTACCAAACTTTTTCTTATAATCGCCTGCGATCATATCCACAATTTTGTCTTGCTTGTGAACATCTTCGTGTTGCATAGCCGCTCTCATAATAAAAGCCTGTTGATCGTTTAAGTAAGCCAATATTATATTAATATCTTTGCCTAAAAATAGTTCGTAGGTTTCATCAGGGTGAATGGTAGGGGCATACTCGTGACTGACAGAATGGTTAACCATCATTCTGTTCTGGTGTCTATAATGATAAAAAGCCATGTTTTTGGCTATAGTAAACATCAAAGCTCTAGCTTCATCTTCTGAGGTTACTTTTTCGTTATATTTAACAAAAAAACTCTCCCATGAATTTTGCAATACGTCTTCAATGTCCTTATTTATATCAGTATATCCCCAGAATGTTCCCAATATTTTTTTGATAAAAGGATAAAGTTCCTTATTCACTTTTTGGATGAAATCTTCTCCGAACATCTATCTTCTTATTGAACCTTTACTAATACAATGCATACAAGAGGTAAAAATGACATGCCAATGTTTTTTTTTCATCATTTCGTACAATACACTCATCGAATGTGCCTAAGGAATGGTGAAAAAATCACCTTCAAACCGAAAGGTTTTTTTGGCTATTCCCAGGTGCCTGACCATTCGTCAAAAGTTAGGGGGTACTATGGATGACCGCCCTGTTATTATCTTCAATTTACCAATGCCTGATAAATCAGCTGTTAAACTCAAATATATACTATGTTGATCTTTAACGGATTTTTTGATGGAAGGAACATGCCAAGCCACAATTTTGTAAAATGAGAGTGTACTTCACTGTTCAATGTATAATTTTAAATAGCTAAATATTTAATTATCGGGTAATTCAGCACATCCCATTATTTTGCTGTTTGCTTTGCCCGTGTATAGCGTTTAGTATAAAAATACTAATTATATTGTGTTATACAGATATTGCTTATAACTTTGACAATATCCATTGCAGGAAAAGATTTAGGAAGATGAAAGAAAGCAAAAAGAAAATTATCCAGACGGCAATAGATTTATTCAACCAACATGGAGTGGGTAATGTACGGGTGCACGACATAGCGGCGGCTGCGCATATAAGCCCCGGTAACCTTACTTATCATTTCTCTACCAAAAAAGCATTGATGGAGGCAGTGTATGACTATATGAAACAATGCCTTGAGGGAATGACCCTCGAAAACAGTCACCTGGAAGTAGCCTTTGATGCCTTGAGTATTACCCGTGATTATTTAAGGTTTCAAATTCAATTCCGTTTTTTCTATCGTGATACGCTGGAAATAATGAAGTTGTTTCCTGACATAAGGCAGGCCTATAAAAAAAGAATCCAGAATGTAATTAGCTTTAACCGCAATGTAATAGACCTTGCTGTTGAACAAGGCTACATGAGAACAGAGTCGCACCAGGGGCAATACGATGTGTTGGCACGCAATGCCTGGGCGGTACTCAACTCCTGGCTGATAGAGCGTGAAATCATGAATACCGATGTACAAGAAGGGATCAGGGCGTCGCTGGAGTTACACTATCCTCATTTTACCCCCAAAGGGCAGGCTTTTTATTACAAAATGATTGATTTATTGCCTGGGCTGGTAGCAGCCGAAAGTGGCATCAAATCGTCTTTTGAAGGCTATGAGTAATTCGCAAACTATTGATTATTAATGATTTAAATATATTTGTAGCTCACGGCTACCAAACAATCTTCTAATTATTATTATGCAATTAACCAATCAAATTACTGCTACGGCAGACCAAATAAAGGCGCTGATAAAAGACTATCCTAAAGATACTCCTGTGGCAATGGTCAACCTTCTTAAGTTTAAAGAAAAAACTGACCAAGGCAATGAGAGTGGACAAGATGCCTTCAGGCGTTATTTTGAAAATATGCAACCACTGCTTGCTAAGGCTGAAGCCAAAGTGATATGGTCGGGATATGTACAAAACACCGTCATTGGTGGCGATGACAACCAACCCGATATGGTGGCTGTAGTGGAGTACCCTTCGGTACAACACTTTGTAGATCTGGCAATGTCGCCCGAATACCAGACAGTAAAAAACGACCGTGAAATAGCCTTGACTTATGGTGGGCTCTTGGCTTCGCAAACAACAGTGAAATCGTGATAAACTTCATCAACTTATTCCAAAAACAATCTCAATGAAAGCGGTACTTTGTAAAGAACTAGGATTACCTTCGGCACTGGTGGTAGAAGATATAGCCAGCAAAAAGCCAGGTAAAAAAGAAGTATTAATTGAAGTAAAAGCCTGTAGTGTCAATTATCCTGATACCCTTATTATACAAGGCTTATATCAGTTTAAACCTGAGTTGCCGTTTTCGCCAGGCAGCGACATAGCAGGCATAGTAAAAGAGGTAGGCGAAGAAGTAAAACACCTAAAACCCGGACAAGAGGTGTTTGGCATAGTACCCCACGGTGGGTTTGCCGAAGAGGTAATCGCTCCCGCCAGTGGCGTGTTTCCTAAGCCTGCTGCAATGGATTTTAAAGTAGCCGCCGCTTTTATGATGGCTTATGGTACATCTTATCATGCGCTCAAAGATCGGGCTCACTTGCAAGAGGGTGAAACCTTGCTTGTGCTGGGAGCTTCGGGTGGGGTAGGACTAGCAGCTATAGAACTGGGCAAACTAATGGGGGCTAAAGTGATTGCGGCAGCTTCTACCGACGAAAAACTGGCTTTGTGTAAAGAGTATGGTGCTGACCAAACCATTAATTATACCCAGGAAAACCTCAAAGAACGGGTAAAAGCCTTGACCAATGGCCAAGGGGCCGATGTGGTGTACGACCCGGTAGGAGGCGACTATAGCGAAGCGGCTTTGCGTGCCACTGCCTGGGAAGGACGCTTTTTGGTCGTAGGGTTTCCGGCGGGTATTGCCCAAATAGCCTTAAATTTGCCTTTGCTCAAGGGTTGCCAGATTGTAGGGGTGTTTTGGGGAAGTTTTGCGATGCGATCGCCCCAAAAGAATATGCAAAATACGATGGCGTTGATTAACCATTACACGAAGGGAGAGTTAAAACCCTATATAGATAAAGTGTATTCATTAGAGCAAGCCCCCCAAGCTCTACAGGATATGATGGATAGAAAAACCAAGGGGAAGGTAATAGTACAGCCTTAGTAACGTGTTCAAAATAGGTGTCTGAATTTATTCTAAATTGGACAGCTTCAAAGCCCCGATTTCTTATCGGGGTTATTGTTGAGGGCTACGCCCGAAACCCCGTAAACGGGGCGAACACGTTACTTAACTTTATTTAAATATTGCTGATTATAACGTTTTGCAGTGCTGATAAAAGCTGCCTTGCTCAGCCATCATTTGAGTAAAATCGGTGATACGTTTATCTGTGAGCCGTTACTTTTTGCTTCAGGTCAAAAAGTAACCAAAAACCCTCCGAATCAAGTTCGGAGTTCAAGCACCGCAGCTGTATTTTGTGGTAGCTAAAATTTGTTTCATTTCGCCGAAACAGCTCAAACATTCCCTCGTTCCTCGGTCAGTGATCTGTTTTTACGGCTTCATTTCACAAATTTCCCCGAAGGCAAGTTCGGGATTTTCAACTTAACGCCCACAAAATAAGGCTGAGTCCAGCTGACGCAACTATCTTTACTCGATAACAGCTTTTGACTTAGCTGTAAACTAGCACTACAATCTGTTATAATCAGAAATGTTGAACACTGGTTTTGCCAACTGGTGTTCAATTACACCTTTGCTTAAGTATAAAACTGAAGGGTTAGGGGAGTGTCACATTGCAGAAACCTAAACACAGGTTGGCATTCAACAGAAAAACCTTTTTCTTTGTGCTCTCAAAAACGCAAAGTTGTAGTGATAGATCAAAAGAAAGTAGTAGTAGTAATGCCGGCTTACAATGCAGCCGCAACCCTTGAACAAACCTATCAGGAGATTCCTTTTGACATAGTAGACGAGGTAATTTTGGTAGACGATAACTCTCCTGATAACACCATTGAAGAAGCCAGACGCCTGGGCATTGAAAAGGTGATTAAGCACGAACGCAACAAAGGCTATGGTGGCAACCAAAAAACCTGCTATACCACCGCACTGGAAACAGGAGCCGATATTGTGGTAATGGTACATCCTGATTATCAATATACCCCCTTGTTGATAGAAGCAATGGTGTACCCAATAGCACGCGGGGTTTTTGATGTTATGTTAGGGTCTCGCATTTTGGGCAAAGGAGCATTGCGTGGGGGAATGCCAGTGTATAAATACATTGCCAACCGTTTTCTTACCTTTTTCGAGAACGTCATGCTTAATCAAAAGCTGGCCGAATACCATACTGGCTATAGGGCATTTAGTCGTGAGGTGTTAGAAAAACTTCCGTTAGATGTAAACTCTGATGATTTTGTGTTTGACAATGAAATGCTGGGACAAATTACTTATGCCGATTTTGAAATAGGAGAAGTGACCTGCCCCACCAAATACTTTGAAGAAGCCAGTAGCATCAACTTTAAGCGTAGTATGCAATACGGTTTTGGGGTATTGAGGGTATCTATTACCTATCGTTTGCAAAAATGGGGTCTGGGCAAATTTAAAATTTATAATTTTAAAGAAAGAAAATCGAAAAAGTAACCCACGATATGGAGTGCACTAGCCGTCATTTTAAGCTGATTAAAATGACGGCTAGGTATTTATAAATCTTCAAAACACCCTACAAAACGTATGGGTGCGCCAGGACGTGCTCCTCCTCTATAATAGCGGGTAGAGGCGTGGGCGTTGATCAATAGCAAAGCGTTGAATGGAGGACGGTTGGGGTGATGAAGCACCGTATCAACTGTTTGCCTTAAGGCTGGATTATGAAAAAGTTTGGCTAATGCTTTGGGCAATTCCTGTTGATCTGCCAAAAATATCCCCTTGGCAAAAGCTTCATCATATTGCGGCAAATCAATGTCTTCACAAAAAAGAGACATGGCAGCTTCTTCGTCATCTTCCACTTCTTTGTCTGGTTCCAAACCAGGTGTTTGTGCTATGTACTGATCAAAATCTCTTTGATCATTAAAAAAACCTACCCAAACAAATATTTTTTCTTCTGTCATCGTCATCAAAAAAAATCCCCTTACTGCATACAACCACAATAAGGGGAAACATAATGTACTTTTTAAAATCTACTTTTTGTCCGACTCAACGCCATTATCATCTAATAAACCACAGTAGAAAGCCTCGTTGCCAGCACCTGACATGCAGATGGGCGTACTTTGGTTGTCTGCCGAGGAAGTTTGAGTGGCTGCTAACGACTCTTTGTTCGTTTTGTTGTTTAGTTCGAATGTATAATTCATCTTCATTTAGTATATATTATAGTATCAAATGATGAACCCATGTTGAGTTCAATAACTATTGCTTTGATAAAAGCAAAACCTGATAGCTATGATAACTTATTTCGAAATAAGTTAAATAACCTACCAAAGATACGCACTAAAATATGAAAACGATACAAAACATCCTCATTTAGAGAAATTTCGCTAAAGTCAAACCATGTAACAAAAGTGAGCAAAAAAGCCTTTTAAATACTTTAAAGCTACTTTATTTGTTAAAACCTAACAACTGACAAAGGTTGTTTTAGATAGTATGGAGTTTTCAAAGAATAAATACTCAATAGACAAATGTTGTTTGTTAGTCAATCAGATACTATAAAAAAACGCTTGCCCTCTATGCGGTAACGGGTAGTTTTTTGTTGACCATTTTCTACTTCATGAAAAGAGACTACTCCTTTTTTGTCTCTTGATAAAGTACTGGTATAGACTGTTTTGTTGATTTTGCCATGGGTGTACAAATAACGCTGAATATTGGTGGGTTGCAGCTTTTTTTTGTGCAATGCAGTAGCACTTAAGTAAATAATTTCTCCCCCTTGGTCAGCGGTGTAATAAAAAATCACAATAGCCCTCTTTCCTGTCAACTTGGCAAACGGATATACTACTTGGTCGCCAATGGCAGCTCCTTCAGGAAATAACTTTTGTGCTTGGCGTACATCTTTGCCAGTATAGGTTTTGCCTACTTCAAGTTCGGGAACTTTGTTCAATACTTTCTTCGTGTATTCTTGTGCCTGGCTGTTAAAGCTGAGCAAACACAGGCTTGCTATCAAGTAGTATAGGTGGGTATTTCTCATAATATGCTGTTTTTGATGAGTAAGTAATAATGAGTAAAAATAACGAAATATAATGGTTTTCATTTGCAGTAATTCACCCACCAGGCATTTTAGCCGATAAAACACCTCCCTGAGTTTATCAACTGTCTGTTTATGTCCGCTAAATGTCCTTTTGGTATGCGCTTAAATTCCTTAGGTTTGTGTACACACATTAATTCAAATAAAAAATGACTTTAAAAGAAAAAAGGCCTGCCTTGTTGGTGGTAGATATTCAAAAAGGGTTTGATGATATAGCTTATTGGGGAGGTGCGCGTAACAACCCCGATGCTGAAGAAAAAGCTGCCCAAATATTGAAAGCCTGGCGTACTGCCAACTTACCAGTTTTTATTATTCAGCATAGCTCTACTGAGCCCCAATCGTTGCTCAACCCTGCCCACCCTGGTTTTGAGCTGCAAGATGCCTTTAAGCCTGAAGCCAATGAGTCGTTGATTGTAAAAAAGGTCAATAGTGCGTTTATTGGCACCAACTTGCAGGCTCAACTCGATGCGCAAGGCATTGATACAGTGGTGATAGTAGGGCTCACTACCAACCACTGTGTGTCTACCACTACCCGTATGGCGGGTAATTTGGGTTACCATACCTATTTGATTGCCGACGCTACTGCTACCTTTGATCGGGTTGGAGTTAATGGAGAAAAATACAGTGCAGAAACGCTGCATCTTACTACCCTGGCAAACCTGCGCGATGAATTTGCCACAGTAATGAGTACCGCACAGCTGCTCGAAGCCTTGTAGTGGTTACAAAGCCTGAGACACTTGTTGCCTGGGCAAAACCTCCTTTTGTTTATAGTTTTTAGGCAAATGTTTTTTCAGGCTTTTTACAAAACGGTGGTAGTCTACTGTAATGGTGTGTCGTGGGGTATCTATTTGTCTGTAGTGTGGATGGGTCACCTCACGTTCGCATAATTTGGCAATGTTTTGAGGACGTTGCCATTTTCCGGCAAGCTCACGTGCCATCAATTTGCTTTGTAGCTCGGCACCTGGCCAGATGCAACCCAGTGGTTGAAACATGCCTATAAAATAAAGGTTTTGGTAGTTGGCATGAAACATTTTAAGGTACAAAGGCACCGGACCTGAGCTATAGTCTATAAAGTCTTTGTTGAAAAACGGATGTACCAATACAAAACCAGTACAGGCAATAATGGTGTCATACTCACCAAAGCTGCCATCTTTAAAATATACTGTTTTGCCCTCCAGCCGTTCAATGTCTCCTTTGGGCGTTACTTTACCGTGCCGGATTTTGTACAATAATTCACTGTTAACTGTAGGGTGGGTTGCCCCAAACCGAGTAGTAGGTTTAGGCAGCCCATATTTTTCGTTTGCCCCAATCATTAGGCTAATCATCAAGTCTGACAGGCGGGTGCGTAACCAAGTAGGCAGCCAATAAGTACGTGCCCCAAATACATCGGTGGGCACTCCCATCACAAACTTAGGGATGATGCGATACCCCCGGCGCCAGCTAATACTGGTGTGCTCGCTCACCCGGCTGGTTTCTACAGCTACATCGCACGCCGAATTGCCTCCACCAATGACCAATACTTTTTTATCTCTGAAGGGATCCGCTTTTTTGTAATTGTGGGAGTGAATAAACTCACCCGCAAACTCGCCCGGATAGTCAGGGTAGCGTGGTTGCCAATGATGTCCGTTGCACACCACCAAATCGCTGAATACTTCGGTGCGGGTTTGCCCTTGTTGCTCAATGGTTACTTGCCAGGTGTTATTGTCTATGCGTTCGCAATGCTTGACCATTGTGTCAAACTCTATATGGTTGTATAAACCAAAGTGGTGGGCATACGCCTGAAAGTAGCGCCTTAGTTCATCGTGTGAGGGGTAGTCGGCAACACCAGGGTCAAAATCATCGAAGGTAAAATCTTCATATTGAGACAAAGTTTTAGAACTAATAATATGGGTAGTTTCAAACACACTGGAATGACTCTCATTTTCATTAAAGATCCAGTTTCCTCCTACTTCCTGGTTTCTGTCATAAGCTACTGCGTTCAGCCCCTCATCCAGCAGGTTTTTAAGCGCTGTAATGCCCGAAGGTCCAGCACCGATTACACAAATGCGTTTTTGATGGCTCATTATTTTTTTTTAATAATTGGGAGATTTATAAAAATGACAACCTTGTCACTTTTACAATATACAATAAAATGACAGGGTTGTCATTTTTTTTATTACCTTTCTTTGGTATGTGTCCAAAATACATCACAGTATGAACAAAAGACTACAAAACAAGCAACAAAACGACGCTGCTATTATGCAGGCAGCTATTACCCTTTTTGCCCACAAGGGCATGGAAACTACTACTATAGGCGATATTGTAGCGACTAGTGGACTGGCAAGGGGTACTTTTTATAATTATTATAAGAGTAAAGCCGAAATATGGGACAAGCTGGTCAATCAGTTGGTAACACGAGTAAATGATACGCTCAAAACCCAGCGCCAAGGAGCCAAAACTGCTTATGAGTTTGTATATGACGCGTTTATAGGATATGCTCAGGTGCTTTTGCAGCCATTGGTGCTCCCGCTCATTATTAAAAACCAAGCCGCTTTCCGTAACAGCTTGTTTGCCAGCAATTCCTTAAGTTCTATTTACAAAGACCTGGAAAACGACTTAAAAAATGCCCCTTTCTTTCAAAACCTTGTCCCACAACAATACCGAATGATAAGTTATGCCATGGTGGGCAGTGGGTTGGAGGTAATGATTCAATTGTTTGGTCAAAATGAGGAGCTGACTGTAGAAGAAGCAGGGCGTTTTTTTACCGAGCTTTTTTTGGGAGGGATAGCCAACCTTAGGAATGGTGAGAAATTAAATTACCATTCTTGAGGTAGAAGTTTTGTTTTGAGACGAGGCTATTTTTTGCGCCCATAGCAGCGCTACGGGCAATAAAAATAACGAAGTATCAAGGCGAAAGATCACCTCTCAGAGTGTAAATTTATTTTTGAACAATTCCTTAGTAAATCGGTTAAAACTACAGATGATGATTGAAATAATCTTACAAATTTCATTCGCATCAACTTTTATGAAAATCTTAATTGCTATCAACTGATTCATTGGTAGTTTAACGGTTCCTTCAAAAGTTTACCGTTCAAACTTCTTTAGGAATGATAAAAAAATTACTTTCCCAAGTTTGTTTTTTGGCACAAGTTTACCCTTGTACTTGATTAGCATCAGGTCTTTAGTGGCATTTATCCGTTCATTTCCCCGAATCAAGTTCGGGATCATGGATTTTCTTTAGGCAAAAAAGCCCACCGCTGTAGTCTGTTTTACCTAAGTTTAAATTGCAGATTCTCAACGAATTAAACTCGCTTCGCTCAAACAGTAATTCGTTGCCCTCCGGGACGAATCCGCAATTTAAACTCTTAACGGTAACAGACTAAGGCGGAATGCCAAGTTGACTTTAGTCCAACTACTACCTATGCCAATTTTTAAAGTCTGGGAATTAATTATTTCTTTATCCCTTAACTGAAATGATCTCTCTTTCCCATTAATTAACCCAAGTTGCAGCATATAAACTGTAAAAGCTTAGCTTCCAATTATCTGTATATTTCAGGTACGAATATAACTGACGCTTGACGCTTGTACCTCGCAACTTCAATTAATTAGGCGTTTTACTCATGCTTTGTTTTTCTTAATCTTTACCCTTTCAGAGAGGAGGTTCAATACATTTTTTATTCAAACAATGCTTCCTTTCCAACATTCACCCTTCTCCTTCTGTATTGTATGAATAAAATACTTAAGTGTATAAATATTCTACGATTGTTTTTTTATTGATAAAGGGTCTTGTTTGTTTTTTTTGACCATCCCCTCCCGAATATTTCGTGTATTTTAAATACTAAATTATCTTGTGTTGATACTCTATTTACCAATCAAGTGTAAAAATTAACGCATTCATAAGATGTTTGCTACCTTGCCACAATATTTTAAACTTTTGTTAAATTTGAAATCAAACTTATGAGACGCAAAAACATTTTTGTACTATTATGCAGTATATTATTATTGGCAAGTACAACAATAAGGGCGCAGAGTGTATCGGAAAAGGAAGCAAAACTGGTCGCTAAAAACTATTATTCAAACAATTTATGGACAAAAAATCAAGAGGCTCATTTTACAGTTACCAACATTCGGTCTGAGCTCAACCCTCAAGGGCAGGTGATGTTTTATATACTACAAATAAACAACACTGGATTTATGATTGTTGCCAACGACAAACGTGTTCCGGCAATATTGGCCCACGGTAAAACTGGAGGCGAAGATTTTAAAAACTTTGAAAGTCCAGAAATTCGCTATTTACTCAATCGGTACAAAAAACAAATTGCTTGCATCAAAGCTTCAAAAGCAAAGGCTACCCAAGCAACCGCCAAACAGTGGAATACGTTGCTTCATAGCTCAAGGGAAAGCAAAGAAATTCCCTCTGAGGTAATTGTAGCACCATTGACTACTACCAAGTGGAACCAAATGGGGTATTATAACGACGCTGTACCCAACAACTACCCTACGGGTTGTGTACCTACAGCTATTTCTCAGTTTTTGCGTTACCACGGTACCCCTACCAAAGCCACGGGAACAAACTACTACAAAGTATCAATAAGCCAGACCAAACATTGGTTGGATCTTGAGCAAAAAGAACATAACTGGGAAGCAATGCCCAATGTATTGAATAGCCCCAATAAAGATGTAGCTGACTTGATGCTTTATGTAGGCGCATCACTCAATGCACACTATGATCAAGGCAATACAGGTGTGCATGAGCATCGCATAGCCGAAGGACTGCAGCAGCATTGGGGGTATGCCAACACAGGGCTTATTCCACGGGCAGATTATAACGACCAGGATTGGGCAAATATGATGAAGGCTTCACTAGACAAATCATACCCTGTGGTGTATGTAGGCTACGACGATGCGGGTGGACATACCTGGTTGGTGGATGGTTACAGTGATGACGAATATTTTCACATGAATTGGGGTTGGGGGGGTGCCTGTGATGGTTGGTTCTCGCTTAATGACTTGACTAACTGTTTTGACTGGACGTTTGACATCAACGAAAAAATTATTCTGAATACTCCCAACGCTGAACCAATCTGGGCAGATTTGACCATAGAAAATCTGCATTTACAAGACACGGTTGTAGCAGGCGACAGGTTGGCGATAAACTTTGACCTCAAAAATATTGGAGATGCTTATACCAACCGAGGATTTAGGCTTAATTACTATTTCTCTTCTGAGCCCGTACTTAACCCTGACTCATCCGCAGTATTTCAGGCGTGGAGCAGCAAAAATATTACCAAACCTATGCCTTTCAGAAGTGAAAAATCATTGAGTATAAGCGGCACTATCAACGAAGAACTGACAGCGGGCACATATTACTTCATTGTAGTAATTGATGAAAAAGATGATATTATTGAAAGCAACGAAAACAACACTTTTGTTCAGGCTGTGTATGTCAAAGAAAAAGACGTAGTGGTTGATCCTCAAAGTACCGATTTGATAGTTAACTCAATAGGAGGTACACCTAGTCGGGTACAAGCAGGTAAAAAAATATCTTATGCTTATGGCAGGGTTCAAAATCAGGGAACTGTAAAATCGGTGGCTACTACTCTAAAGTATTACATTTCTGCACAAACCACTTTCGACTCTACTGCTGTATTTTTGGGCGAAAAAGAAATGAGTGCACTGAACGGCGGAGCAAGCCGCTACTATACTGTTTATGGTATCACCGTTCCTGAAAACACTCCAGCCGGCGATTATTACTTATTATTTTGGGCAGATGCCAATGATGTACAGCCAGAAATAGATGAAACCAACAACGTAAAAGCCAGTCGAAAGATCAAGGTTACTACTCCCACAAGCAGAACATCGAAGAATATTCAGGCACAAATACAGGTGTACCCCAGCCCGGCTCAAAACACATTAAAGATAAATTTGGGTGGAGTAAAGGTTCAAAATATAAGCGTTTACACGCTAAACGGTGTATTTCAACGAAGTATAAATGCTGTTGCGCAACAAGATGGTACAATAACATATGATACTTCAGGTTTGAAAGAAGGAACTTATCTAATCAACATAAGTTTAACTAATGGACAAAAAATCATCAAACGCTTTCTGGTGTTTAAATAGTAGTTATCTTGCTTAGTAATGTTGCCGAAATAATGTCAGCAAATTTAAGTAAATATTTTTTCGCTAGACAAGGCGAAAAATCGGCTAATAGCAGCGCTATTCGGCTATTTTTCAACGATGTATAGCGACTAAAATATACAGTTAAAATGGGGAAGTTATTTTGACTGCATTACTTAGTGATGTGTTCGTAATAACTGTCAATTTTTACAGTAAAAATTGACATTTACATTGCCCAAGTTTCTTTATGCTGGGTTAACTCAAGCCTTGAAAAAAACACGCTTTTTTTTCAAGGTTTTTTTATGAGTAAAATCTGGATAAGGAATGGTGAGAAATTAAATTACCATTCTTGAGGTAGAGGTTTTGTTTTGAGACGAGGCTATTTTTTGCGCCCATAGCAGCGCTACGGGCAATAAAAATAACGAAGTATCAAGGCGAAAAATCACCCCTCAGAGTGTAAATTTATTTTTGAACAATTCCTAAGAGTTTGTTTAAAGGAGGTTTTATGATGCAGTGTTTGTGGCTACCCAAACGATGGTTGTTAGGTCATCGCGCAACACTATGATGGTATTCACGACACCAATGGCGAATTTTGTTATTATTCAAACCATGATCTATAGTTGAGGGTACTGTTTTCACGGATTGACCTGGTTCTAAAAAATCAACTGTCATTCACTTAAATTCTTTACCGTATTATTTCATAGCTTCTACGGCCTCAAGCTTTTAGCGACAAGCGACAAGTTTGAGGCTGATCTGCAAGCAACTAATCGATTTCGTAAAGATTTGATTTTTAGGTGATTATAAAATCGGTAGATGGAAGCCCTAAGGGTAAAAGGGTGCTTCTTACCATCACAACAAATGTAATAATGCCACTTTTTTGGGAAGAATACCTAAAACAAACCCGATTAAAACTACCAGTGATAGTTAGAATAATACTATTTTAACTAGTTTTTAAACAAATATTTCAATAAACAGATATTTTTCTTGTTATATTTCTATTATAACCCAATAAGTCATTATTTAGAGGGCTAAAGTTCTTTAAATATGGGGATGCCCCAAATAACATACAATGTATTTTCTAAACAACATCATCATTCAAATGAATAATGCCATGAAAAAAACATACCTAGGTTATATTATACTATGGCTCTGCCTGCTCAGTGCCCCTTTGCTGGCACAAACCAACAAAAAACAAGTTACAGTAGACCGCTTATTTCTCACGTCTGACTTTCATGTTGACTATTTCAGCCAACCCCGCTGGATAGAAGACGGCAAAGCATATACGACGCTTGAGGCCTCAACAAAGCATAAAGGTGCTCGTGACATTGTAAAGTACGATACCCGATCGGGTAAACGCAGTGTACTAATTGATGCACAAAAACTGATTCCCTCCGGACAAAGCAAGCCCTTGTCTATTCGTAATTACCAATGGTCGGTAAACAAACAGCAACTGTTGATATTTACCAATACTCGCCGCGTGTGGCGTTACCATACCAAGGGCGATTATTGGGTACTTTCGCTCAAATCGGGCAAGTTGAACCAATTAGGCAAGGGTTTGCCTGAGTCATCGTTGATGTTTGCCAAGTTTTCGCCTAATAATCAACAAGTGGCTTATGTAAGCAAGCATAATGTATATGTAGAACAACTGGCTGACAATAAAATCAAGCAATTGACTTTTAATGGAACAGATAGGCTGATCAATGGAACGTTTGACTGGGCTTATGAGGAGGAGTTTAATGCTAGAGACGGGTTTAGGTGGAGCCCTGACAGCAAACAAATTGCCTTTTGGCAGGTAGACGCCCGCAATATCCGCAACTTTTATATGATCAACAACACCGATTCGGTATACTCGCAACTTGTTCCTGTACAATACCCCAAGGTGGGCGAAACTCCCTCGGCTTGCCGGGTGGGGGTGATTGATCTGGATGGAGGCAAAACTCGCTGGATGGCTATACCAGGAAATAACCAGCAAAACTATTTGCCCCGTATGATGTGGGGTAAACAACCAGGTAAAGTTTATGTACAACAGGTAAACCGCAAACAGAACCACCTCAAAGTATGGGCTTGTAATACTTACACGGGCAAGGCAAGCCGGATTTATGCAGAAAAAGAAACTGCGTGGATTGATGTGGTAAGCCAAAGTGATTGGAAATGGCTCAAAAAAGGCAACGAATTTACCTGGACTACCGAAAAAGACGGTTGGCGACATTTATACAAAGTGGCTAAAGATGGTGGCAAACAACAATTGATCACTCAGGGCAATTTTGATGTGGTGAATGTACTAGAGATTGATCCAAAAGGTGGTTATTGCTATTTTATTGCCTCGCCCGATAACCCTACTCAACGTTACCTGTACCGTGCTTCGTTGTATAAAAAGGGTAAGGCTACCCGACTTACGCCCAGCAACCAACCAGGCACGCATAACTACAATGTGGCACCTGGAGGTAAATATGCCATTCACACTTATTCGACAGCCAACCAACCACCTGTAACGGAGTTAGTGACCCTGCCCAACCATAAGGTAATCAAGACCTTGATAAGCAACGATAAAATAAAAGCTACTCTTGCTGGTTTAGACATTCGCCCGATAGAATTTTTTAGTGTAACCACCCAAGACAAGGTAACAATGGAGGGAATGATGTTTAAACCACCTGGCTTCAACCCTGCCAAGAAATACCCTGTATTGTTTTATGTATATGGTGAGCCTTGGTCACAAACAGCCCGTGACACGTGGTCTTGGCGCAACCTTTGGTTTCATTCATTGGCGCAGAAAGGTTACATTGTAATGACTATGGACAACCGGGGAACCCCTTCGCCTAAAGGAAGAAAATGGCGCAAGAGCATTTATCGCAAAATAGGGGTGGTTAACTCACGCGATCAGGCAATGGGAGCTAAAGAAATAATGAAATGGAAGTTTGTAGACGCCAACCGGATAGGAGTATGGGGCTGGAGCGGTGGAGGTTCTATGACGCTCAACCTGTTGTTTCGTTACCCAGAAATCTATAAAATGGGTATGTCGGTGGCTCCGGTAGCCAACCAACTTTATTATGATAACATTTACCAGGAACGCTATATGGGTTTAATCACCGAAAATAAGGAAGATTTTATAGAAGGTTCGCCCATCACTTATGCCAAAAACCTACAAGGCAACTTGCTGTTGGTACACGGTACTGGCGATGACAATGTACATTATCAAAATGCTGAGGCGCTCATCAATGAATTGATTCGTCATAATAAGGTTTTTCAAGTAATGCCTTATCCCAATCGTTCGCACGGTATTTATGAGGGACGCAATACATCACGTCATTTGTATACTACGCTTACTCAATATTTGTTGAAAAACCTGAAGCCGGGCTCAAAGCCTTAAATTGCATATACCATAAACACGAAGCCCCGTAAAACGATTGTTTTGCGGGGCTTTTTGGTTGGAGATAAAAACAGGAAAAGCTGACAGAAAGCTCAATTTTAGTAGATCCTGAGTTGAATAGGTGGGTTATTTGCAAGGGGACTGTTTAAGTTAACCTTTAGTCGGGTCGTTTGGGGCTTTTACTTTAGGTAAACCAATCCATTCGTGGTCAATATCGTGCATAAGCAGCGCATTGTCAAATACTACTGACCCTTGCGGGAAAACTGCTTCATTCTCAAAAAAACTTGAATGAACTTCTGCTACTTCCAGCAGCGATACCTTCCAGTTATATGCCTTAAGCTCCAGCCCATCATAACTTCCTGCTTTGTGTTCAGGTGAATAACCTACAGAACCTTGCTCAAAAAAATCGGAAACACAACTCAAATCGTCGAATACACTTTGGGTGTTCCACTGTGCTGTTTTCTTTGCTTTAATCGACAGCGAAGTATCATCGTCACTCACAAAAGCTACTTCATAATTGCCGTTACCCTCATTTACCGTAAAGTTTGCCAAATGATGTACTCCCGGAAACACCCTGCCACCTGCCAAAGAGTTAAGCCGCGAAGAAGTGTCACGCCTTGGTATATAAACCCCTTCTTTGCGTTTTCCGTTTTCTATCCATTTTACGGCGATGCGGTGCGCACCATTTTCTGATCCAATGCCTATAGCCTTGGGCAACCCTTTGGGGCGAATCTCTTTGAGTCTGATCAGGCATATACCAGCAATACCTTTGCCTTTGACTAGTTTGGGAGTAAAAGGAGGGGGTAAGTAACGACGTAGTACCTCAGGCGCTATTTGATAATTAATGAGTATACGGCGGTCTATCACACCTTTTATTCGAGGGATTTTCATAATCTTTGTTGTTCGTTTGTTGGTATAACGCCTTGGGTAGGGAGATGGTTAACAAGGAGTGGGGGTTACCCAGAATATTTTTTTATAAAAAAACTCCACTAATAGGGGTTTGTGTGGTAAAGTAAAACACTCTCCTGCGAATTTGGGTAATGCATAAATATTTTTATAATTTTAACTGCAATAAGTATAAAAAGGTTAACTCCTTCGTAAAGAATCACTTATAATTATTTAAAAGACATTTTATTTCTATGAAACTTAAAAAAACTTTTACTTCATTTTTGAAAAAAACACCCTTAACCGCTCACCTGTTGCTGCTTGCTCTGATGCTGTTTTTGATGACCAGTTGTGGAGACAAAAAGAACAACCAAAGTGAGACCAAAGATTCTACCGCTCAAAGCACCCCACCGCCTGTTGCCAAACTCATGACCAACCAGGAATTGTATAAAACTGAAGAGGTAGAGGGCTTGGAAGCTGCATTGAAAAAGCCTGCCCATGTATACCGGTTGTCTTTACAACAATCAGGGTTAAAAACCCTCTCAGATGACATACAAAAACTGAAAAACCTGCAAAGTCTTGCCATTGGCATGAACCCAGGGCTAAACTTGGGGCAGGTAATAGGACAACTGGAAAGCTTACCTTTGTTGCAAGAGCTCAATACAAGCGATAACGAACTTAAGCGCATTCCTGCAAATATAAAAAACTTACAGCAGGTGCATTCTATTTGGTTAGACAACAACCCTACCCTTGACCTCAAGCAAGCTTTTACAGTGATGAGCGCCATGCCTAAGCTGGAAGAGGTATCTTTAGTAGACAGCAAAGTGATGGAGTTGCCCACTGACATAGGCAAAATGAAGGGGCTGAAAAGATTGGTAGTAAGCCATAACAAGCTACAGACTTTGCCTAATAGTTTTGATCAATTACAAAAGCTGGAGTTTGTAGACTTATCGAGCAATAAAAAGCTTAATATCACTCAGGTATTGAACGAATTGGTAAAAATAAAAAGTCTGAAGAGGTTATTTTTGAGCAAATGTGGACTTAAAAAAATACCGGATACTATAGGCAAACTCGAAAACTTAGAAGTGTTGATATTGAACTCGAACCAAATAGAAACTCTGCCTGCTTCAATGAAAAACCTTACAAAACTGAAGGAGTTGTATATTGCAGGCAATCCATTGGTACCCCAGGCAGTAGAAGGACTCAAGACCTTGTTTCCTAAGGTAAGAATTACCAAATAATGAAATTGTCATAAAGATGTTTAAATTTGGAGTCAAACGGCAAAGCTTTTTTAAATCAAATATGGGCTTTGCCATTGATCTTTTTTTGAGTTCAAAACGTGAGTTATGCCTTGTAGCCCACATAAATTTAGACAACAAACATGACAACATTTAAGACAATAAACCCCAAAGAAGTGTCCACGGGGGCATTTCACGGTTTTATGTTAGGTGCAGTAGCACCCCGTCCCATCGCCTTTGCCAGCACCATCGACAACAAAGGCAATGTGAACTTAAGCCCATTTAGTTTTTTCAATGCTTTCGGTGCTAACCCTCCTACATTGATTTTTTCTCCGGCGCGTCGTGTGCGTGACAATACCACCAAACACACCCTTGAAAATGCCCAAGCTACCAAAGAGGTAGTGATTAATATTGTAAACTACCCTATAGTAGAGCAAATGTCGCTGGCAAGCACCGAATACGACCAAGGCGTGAACGAGTTTATCAAATCAGGCTTGACCGAAGAACCCTCGTTATTGGTGAAGCCTCCTAGGGTAAAAGAAGCCCCTGCTGCGTTTGAGTGCACAGTAAAAGATATTATCGAAACAGGAACAGAAGGTGGAGCGGGTAACCTCATTGTTTGTGAGGTAGTAATGGCACATTTTAACGAGGCTATTCTGGATGAAAATGGCAAAGTAGACCCTTTTAAAGCCGACTTGGTAGCACGTATGGGGGGCAATTGGTACTGTCGTGCCAACGGAGATGCTTTGTTTGAAATAGAAAAACCTATTCGTAACAAAGGTATCGGGGTAGACCAGTTGCCCGAAGCTGTGCGAAACAGCCATGTATTGACGGGGAATAACTTGGGTAAATTGGGCAATGTAGAAAAGCTGCCTGAACCTGCCGAAGTAAGCAAGTTTAGCGGAAGCGATGCCATACAAGCTGTGCGTAAAGAAAAGGGTGACCTACAGGAGAACCTGCATCGCCTGGCGCAAAAATACCTGGCCAACAACGAAGTAACTCAGGCCTGGTTGACACTGTTGCAAAAGTAAAGGTACATTTAAATTTGACGCTATGGGTAAATGCTACTTGCTAATTTGCAAATATGATAATAAATACACCACAAGATTTTAATAACAAGTAAAAAATATACGCTAAATAAAAAATCTGCATATTGTTTGAGTAGATAGTTTAGGGAGTAATTAAAAAATAGGGTAGGTTATTTCTTGTTTGCTCCCTTAAATCATACTATCTACTCATTTTTTTTGTATTCTAAACTTAATATCATTGTTAAAAAGTGATTTATTGAATCAAATCAATTATTTTGCTGATTGACACAACAAGTGGAGCATCAAAAACTGAGTAAAGGCTATTTATTAAAGTACAAGCATTTGGCAGTCCCTCAAGGTCGTTTGTCTGTTTATAGTTTGTAATTACTTATCATTTATGAGTGTGAAAAAAAGAAATCGTTTATCTTACTTTATTCGTCTGGACTTTAGCAGCATACAAGGACGCATTACATTTGTGTTTGTCCTGCTTGCTTTGTTAATGTTTAGTGTGATTCTCTTGATTAACTACACCTGGCTGAGTAATAACCGACAGTATAAAAGAATCATAGATACCACCCAACCCATTCAGCGTCATAGCATTAGCCTGCTCAATACTGCCAAGCAAACCCAGGTAAACCTACACAAATACCTGATACTGAAAGACACTACTTACAAAACCAAAAACCGTAAAATCTGGTTACTCACTATTCCCGCACAAAAAGACTCCTTGTTGTTCAATTTGGCCCAAAACTCAGACAACACCCGCCTGGCGTATGTTAACATTACCCAGCGCCTCGAAGAACTCAGACAACTACAAAAACAAGCCGAAATAGTATACCAACGAAAAGATGTGGTGCTGGCCATCCGTCAGTTTTTAGTGTCAGACCTTCCGTTGGCATTAAGTGAGCTGGAGAAAGCCATCAATAGAATGACGGGTATTCAAAAAGATAAAGAGATAGAGTTGCTGGAAGAATATGCCAACAGTAACCGCAAACGTTATGTTATATTTGTAGTGTCATTGGTGGCTATCATCTTATTCCATTACTTTTTGGGGGCATTTATTATGACAGCCCTCATGAGCAAAATTATGCCCATAAAAACACAGATTGCTAATTTGAGCAAAGGCGATTTGCCCGACCCTTTGCCCAAAAACTCAGATGAGTTTGGCTCTACTGTGCGTTACATTAATGAGTTGTCTCACAACCTCAAACTGGTGAAAAACTACGCCAATCAGGTAGGAGAAGGACGTTTTGACTCTAACCTTACCATATTTAACGAAGGAAGTGAGCTAGGAGTAGCCCTAAGCGAAATGGGAAAAAGCCTGCAGAAGGTATACGATGAAGAGCAGTTGAGAATATGGATTACAGATGGTTTGGCTAAGTTTGCCGAAATATTGAGGCAAAGCAGTGACGATTTAGATCATTTGTGCTATGAAGTAATCTCACAGTTGGTAAAATATATAGACATTGTGCAAGGTGGCATGTTTATTCTTAATAATCATGAAGCGACTCCCTTCTTTGAACTTCGGGCGTCGTATGCGTATGATAGAATGAAGTTTATAGAGCGAAAAGTTTCGGTAGATGAAGGTTTGATTGGTAGGGTATACAACGAAAAAGAAATGGTATATGTAGAAACCATTCCCGAAAACTACCTTTATGTAGAGTCGGGATTGGGCGAAACTCCACCCAAAACCTTGGTTTTGCTACCTCTCAAAAACGACAAAGAAATAGAAGGAGTAGTAGAATTGGCTTCGTTCCGAAAGTTTGAAGCACACGAACTGGAGTTTTTGCAACGCCTCAGCGAAAGCATTGCTGCTACTATTACTGTAGTAATTACCCATCAAAAAAACGAACGAATGCTTTCAGAGTATCAAGAAATGACCTCTACCCTGAAAGAGCAGCAAATAGAGCTGCAGCAAAACTCTGAAGAACTACACATAGCCAAGCAAGAAATAGAAAAGAAGTTAAAAGATAGTGAGGCAAAGTAGCAATGCTTTTACCAAGTGGTTAAACAGAAGTTGTGAAGAAAAGCTTATTGAAAACAAACCCAATACATATACACTGATGATATGGTTTTTTTATTACGAGAGTATGCCCGTACAATTTATTTTACAATCATAACTATAGGCGCATGTATTTTAGTTACATTGCCTGCTCAAGCCCAGCTATTGCCTGCCCGAGAAGAAGAAGCAAAATATGACGAAGGCAAACTGGAGATTATTTGCCAGTCCATTAAGTTTTATTTGAGCGCCAACGCCAGAGAAAATGCCAGTAATGCTATAGATTGTAGTTCGCTGGAAGCTATAGAACAAACTATTCCGGAAGATTACAGGGCAACCAATCGTTTTTTTAACCTTTTTAAAAAGAAACGGTATCGTAGCTATGGGCGTGGTAAGTTAGGTAGAAGACTTGAAAAACTAATCAAAGACATTAATACCGAATTACAAAAAACTCGTCAGGACGCTGCCTGGACTAATAAGTTGGCGAAACTTATTGAACGCTTGATAAAAGTGAAAGACCTGGTAATACAAGGCAAAAGTGTAAATAGCATTCACGAAACAAGTGATACCAGCCAGCAAGCAAATGTGCCAACAAGCACCACACAACAAAAACCAAAAGAAAAGACACCAAAACAAACAGATGATAGACCAATGAGTATTTTTTTATCTATAGTATCTTTGATTGCTGTAATTGCCCTGGGGGTGATGGCTTATAGGTTTTTTCAGAAACTGAACGAGATACAAGAACAAATTGCCGATTTGGATGAGGCTTTTAAGGAAAAATACAGCCGCCTCGATAATCGAATAGATACGATGACGCCAGTAAGAGACTTTCGGTCTGTTTTTCCGCAAATACAGCAGTTAAACGACGATATTCATGCATTGGGACAAGAGATACAGTTGCTAAGAACCCGAAATCAGTTTAAAATTTCGCCCGAAGAACTATACGCCAAGCGAACCGAACACCTCGAAACCCATAGTTACAGCCCTGAAATAAGAATTTATTATGCAAAATTTCATCCTGAGCAAAACGGTTTTATGCATCAGGAGTTTCATACCGAACCTAGCAAAGAGTACATTTATAAAATAGAAATAAGTACCCAAAATCCGTTAGAAGCTTCTTATCAAGTAGTAAGTCGTAACGAATACCATCACTTGGCGCTCAACTATGAGGGGTCTATGCTGGCGCCTGTTGCCGAATACCTCAACCGACCTGTCAACGCTTACCGCATCATTACAAAAAAACCAGGCAAACTCAAGAGAGAAGAAAATACCTGGGTGATTACCGAAAAAGCCCAATTAGCGTTTGAATAAACAGTAAAGCAAGGTTTGATAGCTAATTTATCAAGCCTTGCTTTACGTTAAAAATAAATAGTACAATTAGGCAACCACTCCTTGATTTGTGCCTGTCCTCTGCTACGCGGCACCCGTAATGCCGCTACTGGATTATTGCACACATACAATTTTTGCAAACCTTGCAATTGTTTGATTTCTTCAGGCAAAGAGGAAATTGTGTTGTCAGCAAGCCCCAATACCCACAAACCCTGCAACTCTCCTATTTGCGGAGGCAAAGTAGTAAGTTGATTACTGTTCAAGTGCAACTCCCTTAAATTTTGTAGTTGACCTATAGTAGCTGGCAGGCTGGTGAGCTTATTCTGACGTAAATCAAGCACTTGTAGGTTTGTCAAGTCTCCTATAGTTTCAGGCAAAACATTCAATTCATTTTTATGAACATCAAGCTCCTGCAAGTTATGCAGTTGCCCTATACTATTGGGTAGAGTTTTAAGTTTGTTTTCGTTGAGCCACAAGGTGGTCAAACTCGCCAATTGTCCAATTTCATAAGGCAAAGTCTGTAGTCCATTCTTATACAAATCAAGCTTACGCAAACTATGTAATGCACCAATAGAAGGAGGGAGGTGTCCTATTTGGTTGTCATACAAATCAAGTATTTGTAAAGCCGTCAATTGCCTGATCTCTTTGGGCAAAGTGGCAAGCTTGTTTTGTCGCAATTCAAGCGTTTGCAGATTTTGCAACAAGCCAATTTCGGTAGGGAGCTGGGTTAACTTGTGGTTGTTTAAACAAAGGGTAGCTTGGTTGAGGTAAGCAAGGTGAGCAGCGTCTATTTTTTCTAGTTGCTTGTCAAAAATACTTTGGTATAACCTTAGGTAGCTTGTCAGGTATACTTCCAGTTCGGGGGCATTGCGTGTCATTTCTAAAGCTCGGTTTACCTCGGTGGGGTTAGGCGAGTGCAAAAAATCAAAAAAAAATGCTTGATTGCTCATAGGTTGTAGAAACTTGACTCAGGGAATAATCATTGTTGGTAATCAAGTATTTAGAAATTGAAACAGGCATTTAAAGCTAAGAATTTTTTTCTGATTTTAAAACATACCTATCAGTTAGTATCAATAGCAAGTTTCTACATCGTTGTGAAGCTAAATTAACTTTGCCAAGATCAACACAACTGCCCCAATCATAGATTCAGTTTAAAAATATTGGTAAGTAGCAGCAAGCAATTAGCCATAAGCTACAAGTAAATATAACTCTCTCATAATATGATAGTTACACTTAAATGTTAGGTATATTTAATTTTGTCTTGGTACATAGTGAAGACCGCACAAAACGCACAAGGGATGAATTTTAAACAAGCTCTAAGTGTAAAACAGCCATTATTCAAAAATAACCTTACAATCAGGCAACCAACTTGTAATGAGTGCTCTTTCTTTGGCAGAAATGGGGTTTCCTTTAAGATACAGCCATTTTAGTTTTTTTAGTTGAGCAATTTCAGGCGGGAGCTTACTTATTTGATTGTTCTGTAGGTGTAAAGAAACAAGCCCAGTCATTTTCTTAATACCAGCTGGAATACTTTTCAGACGATTACTTTTCAAGTATAAATATTTTAATTGAGTCATTTGGGTAAGTACTTCTGGGAAGACTTCGAAAGAGTTATACCGACAAAACAGGTGTGTTAGTTTTTTCAATTGAGCAAGGCTGACTGGCAGTGTAGTTAAACGGTTACGGGTAAAATAAAGCCTGGCAAGGTGAGACAATCGAGTAATGGATGAAGGTACTTTGGTGAGTCCACGATTGCGTAAATCGAGTTTAATCACACTATCAGGGTTTGTGAGCGTTATTGGCAAGGCAGACTGGGGATTGTTTTGGTCAACAGCAATAGAGGTGCTATTCAATGCCGCAAGCCTGTCATCATCATCGCCTTCTGCCTCACTTTCATATTCGAGCATTTGCTTGTTTGCCTGTATAGCTTCGCTCAAGGCAAGAATGTTTTTACCATTAAAATCGCTTTGGTACAGTTGGTGGGCTTCTTGAAACAAACGGAGAGCCTTGGTTTTATTTCCTTTTTCTATAGCTATTTTGCCCAAATATATTTTACAATATGCAATTACCCGATGGTTACTTGCTTTTGGCGAGCTTTTTATTTGTTTTAAAAAATGACCAAAATCTTTTTGTGCTTCATCGTTTAGGTGAAGGTAATATTTGATCAAACCACTAATAAAATAAGAAACATAATGGGCATGGTTGGGAATAGAGAATTTGAAAGATGCAGGAGGTTCTTCCAGTTGGTGAGTAATTTGTTTTTTTACATTTACTACTTCTATCCAGCACGTCAGGCTTTCTTCCCCTGATTGAGCGTTGCGGTCGCCATAGACCACCAGCCCCCGATATTGGCAGGTTTTGGCAATGAGTTTATCCACCTCAAGCGCAGGTTTTGCCTTATTAAAAAAATAGTCATTGTATTTTTCTACGGCTACCTTGGTTTGGTATGCTAAAGGTACTCCTTGTTTGATTTTACTTACCAGTTTTACAGCAAAACTGGGGCGTTTTGGGTTAAAGTGTGCCACATCTACCCTAAATGCAGTTTTTTGAGGTTTACAAGGCACTTGTACGAGGCTTGATTTTGGCAAAGCTTTTTGCATTGTTTTTTTACCACTTTTGCCCGAAAACTGAATCGCATACCAAGACACGGCCAATATACCTATCATACCAACAAAACCACCTAGTTTTATATTATTAATGTGAATATCGAGTTGAATTTTGTACAATTTCAATAAGAGGGCACTCTTTATTGTACTTTTTAAAGATTTG
>NZ_CANLRP010000083.1 GCF_947493425.1 uncultured Microscilla sp.
TATTCAGGAAGTCATTCAATTGGGGACTATGAATACATAAAACACAATCTACTTGACTATTTTTGTACGGACTATTGGTATTACAGGTTTTTATATGTTTATTAATAAGCATTTATGCCGCAAAATGTCCTCAAAAACCACCTACATAAAAGTTGCAATATATGATCCCCTGCCCCAAATTAGCCAATGTAAATATCACAATTATATTACACTTTTTTTCCACCTTATAACGATTAGAATAATGAAAATTTTTAAATATGCATTATCAATCTTTGCATTGAGCTTTTTCTTGATCGCAACACAAGACCAGGCGCAAGCACAAACTACCACTGTTAGACAAAATGTAGTTTTTGATGGATCTATTGACAATAAAGATACCTGGAGATTTCACCGTTCTAATAATAATACTGGATTATATGTAGGACGTGACCCTCAAGGGAGTGCTGCTAATCGCTGGGAGTTTTTGTTTAGGTCTGGAGGCGTCTTCGAGGCTAAATTTATGCAAATAGGAGATGTGATTGGTGGTGACCGACAAGGTAATTATGCAGGTAAACGTCCTGTAGGTGACGACTATCGTTTGTCTGTAGATGGTAAAATTATCACAGAAAACCTCACTACCTTACCAAGCGGTAGCTGGCCAGATTATGTCTTTGAAAAAGATTACCAGTTGCAAAGCTTAGGTGAAATAGAGTCTTATGTTCAAAAAAACAAACATTTACCCAATGTACCTTCTGCTAAAAAGGTATTGAGCGAAGGTTTTGAACTTAATGAAATGACCAAGGCATTGCTTAAAAATCTGGAAGTATTGACCTTGCATACTATTGCTCAACAAAAGCAGTTGAAAAAGCAGGCACAAGCCATCGAAACACTTCAGAAAAAACTAGCTAATCAAAAATAAATAATTTAAGGGGAGGTTTATCAAGCTTCCCCTTTACTCCTTCATTTTATACAAAAGCCAACATCTCTGTTGGCATAATTTAATGCATCAACTTAGCAATTTCATCTAACCAATTGGTTTAGTAAAACTACAAAAATAACCTGGTTTAAGCTCTGAACAGCTAATCCATAGAACGGTATCCTGGGCGGGTGCACTTCCTCAAAGTTTATCCTGTAAGGAATTTGTTACATCACTTTAGTTTCAGAGTTTATTTGTATGAATGATAAGTGGTTTAAAGTCAGAGTTTTAAGTTTTATTTACAGGCGTGTGTCCTCTTTGTTGTCCATCATAAATGGCTATAAAATTATTGTACAAACTATTTTTTTATCTCAAATTAGCTGATGAAGGTTTTAAATAAGCTTTCAACCTACACAACATATTGATCACTTAAAAAGAATCATTTATGGGGAAGACCAATTTCCCTGTTATCCTCTATTTTATGTACCAGCAGATGACAAGAAAAGTATATCTATTTGCTTTTAGTGCTCTTGTGTTTACTTTGACCCTTGGGCATACGCTAGTACCTCGCTCCAGAGGTTTTGTTAATAACTATCCATTGAAGCTCTCGCTGTATGGTTTTTTCAGAGGTAAATTAGCTGAATTACTACCTGCTAAAGGCGTAATGCCTTATACACTCAATACCCCTCTTTTTTCTGACTACGCTCAAAAAGCACGCTTTATAAAGCTACCTAAAGGTAAAAAAGCCAGTTACAATGCCAAAGAAGTATTCGAGTTTCCTGTCGGTACTACTCTGATCAAAAACTTTTTTTATCCCATAGATGCCCGTGACCCCTCTAAGGGCAGGCGCCTGGTAGAAACACGTTTGCTAATACATGAAGCCAATGGCTGGAAGGCATTGCCTTATGTATGGAATGAAGAACAAACTGATGCTATGCTTGAAATTGCCGGAGAAACCAAGCAAGTAAGTTGGATAGATAAGAAAGGACAAACTCGCAAATTAGGGTATATGATTCCTAATATGAACCAATGTAAGGGGTGTCATGTGCGGGGCAGAAAAATGATGCCGATTGGTCCCAGTGCCCGACAATTGAACGGCAATTTTATTTACCCAGATAAGCACAAAAAAATAAATCAATTGCTGTACTGGCAAAAAACAGGGATGCTACAAGGTTTACCTGCATTAAGTAATGTGCCCAAAGCTCCTGTATGGAATGATCCTTCTACAGGAGACCTCAACGCCCGTGCCCGTATTTGGTTAGACATCAACTGTGGGCATTGTCACCGTCCAGATGGACCCGCCAATACCTCTGGCTTATTTTTATATATCCACGAACAAAATATGGCAAAGCTTGGCGTGTATAAATCTCCTATTGCCGCAGGCAGAGCCGCACAGTATGCTAAATATGACATACTACCAGGAGAACCTAATCAATCTTTGGTTATTACCCGCCTTGAAGCTACTGATCCTGGCATAAGAATGCCCGAACTGGGCAGGCAAACGGTGCATCAAGAAAGTCTTGAGCTTCTCAAAGAGTGGATAAAAAATATTAAAAAGTAGAATAATAGGGATAAAAATCTCCTTGCCAAGGATAGATGAGGGCAAGTGTGTAAAAGAAGGAGTTTCTGACTCCTTTTTTTACTATTAACACTTACTGCTGATCTTTCGCACCTTTATTTAAAAACTTGCATTTAATAAGTATCTGAAAATCAATCAACTACAATAAAACATTATTTCAGGTTAAAAACGAAAATTCATAATTCACACTGTTTTATCGTACTTTTACGTGGTTAGGCTAATTTTTTAGACTTCATTATTAAACAGTATGTACTAAAAAGAAAATTCACAAAATAAAGTATCTTATTTTTTAATTTGAAAAAAATAATATTTCGTGAAAATGGTGCGAAAGACCAGTTACTGTATTTACAAATATCTTCACAAAACATATTATCTAAATCAGCCAATTATGAAAGTTTTATTTTCAGCTTTATGTCTCCTGTTGCCCATGTTGGTAACTGCCCAGAATCAAAAAATAATTGACTCGTTAAACCGCCAATTACCAAATATTACCTCTGATCATCGGAGGATAGAAATATACAATTCAATTGCTTGGCAGTACCGTCGGGCAAACCTGGAAAAAAACCAGCATTATGCCCAAAAAGCGCTTCGTTTGGCCGAGAAAGTCGACTTTACTGAAGGAAAAGTCGAGTCTTATTATGCCATTGGTGCGGGTTTTATGGAGAGTCAAAGTTATGAGAAAGCCTTGACGCTATATGGTCGAGTGCTACATATTTCCAAAAAAGTAAAGTATTTGTTAGGTGAAGCAAAAGGTTATAATGGTTTAGGGGCCCTCTATCAATACCAGAAAAACTATCCTAAATCAATCAAGTATTATCAAAAGTCTCTCAAGATAAAACAGCAAATAGGAAATTTGGACGAAATATTCAACACTTATTATAATATTGGCAATGCTTATTGGAGGTGGGAGAAGCTCGATTCTGCTGCTACATATATACATAAATCCATACAAATAGCCTTACAACTAAATCATCAATCAAAAGCAGCTGATAGCTATGATATATTGGCGCTTATTAAAGTAGACCAAGGCAAGATTGATGAGGCGTTTGGGTATTATGATCACGCAATTAGTATGTCGGAGGGCTCGGGTAATGATGCTCAGACTGCTTTGCTTTACAACGACAAAGGCTACCTTTATCAAAAAACCAGGGAGTTTAAAAAAGCGCTTCAATCACATAATCAAGCCTTGACCTTGTATCAAAAAATAAAATACCTAAGGGGGTATGCAAGAGTGTATTCCAGTATAGGCAGGCTTTACTGGAGGCAGGCCAAATACAACGAAGCAATTGAGTACTATCACAAAGCCTTGCAAATCTATACCCAACTAAACCGACAAACAGATATAGCGAAAGTATATGATAATATTGGATTGATTTATAGTAATCAGGCATTATACAAAAAAGCGCTTGATTACCACCACTTATCTTTAAATATCAAATTAAAGTTAAATAATAAGCATTTATTAGCACGTAGTTATTGGTATATAGGCTTGGTATATAAAGATAAGAATGAGTACGAAAAAGCCAGGAAGTATTATTTTAAAATAATTGCCATGGAAGATGAGTTAGACGATGAAATGACAATAGCCCAGATCAATTATTCTCTTGGGATTACTTATTGGTACAATGGCAATTACCCCAAGGCGTTGGATTATTACCAAAAAGCACTTTCGACCTATAAGAAAAATAATCACATCAAAGAAATTGCCAAATGTTATGAAGCCATTGGAATTATTCATGCTCAGCAACAAGATTACCCTCTAGCTATGGAGTTTTTATTAAAGTCTGCAAAATTTCGTGAACGACTCAAAAATAAAAACAGTTTGATTTACTGTTACAATAACATAGGAAATTTATATGAAGATAATAATGACTATCGGCTGGCTGGCATATTTTTTCAAAAAGCGCTGAAACTATCAAAACTTACTAATAATTCGCAAGGGTTAGCTGATACGTACCTTAACTTAGGGCATTTGGAGGTAGAAAAGAAAAACTTTCCTCAGGCAATTGTTTATTTTAGTAAGGTAAAAAAAATGAATCATATAGATATAAGTGCTCGGCTACAAAATAAAATTTATTGGGGAATAGCTTGTTACTACCTGGGAAACCTCACCCAAGCCTTGGCATTGATCAACGAGGGGATGGAGGCAGCTCGCAAACAACATAGGCTGTCGCTTGTGAAGATAGCTGCCAAAACTCAAGCTAAAGTCTACAAAGCTTTAGGTAATTACAAAAAAGCCTATCAAAGTTATCAGGTTTTCAAAGAAGCGTCAGATAGTTTGCATAATGTAGGCGTTACCAGAAAAATTGCCCTGCTGCAGGCAAAACATGCTTTCAACAAAGAAAAAGACTCTATACAGCGAGTTCAAACTCATGAAAAGGCGTTGCTTAATGCCAAAATTATACAAAAAGATTTAACCAATCGTCTTCAGTATCGCACTCTTCTATCAGTTTCTTTGGGGTTATTGGTTACATTACTTTTTGCATTCTATACTAATAAAAGTCGCCGTGTCAAACAACAGTTAAACAACATATTAATTAACCAACAGCAAGAACTGAGATATAAGAATGAAGTGCTAGAAGTGAGTAAAGAGGAAATCACAGCACAAAGAGATATGCTGGAAGAACAAAAGCAAGTGCTTTCGCTGTACAAAGATCGTACAGGGCAAAGTTTCAGGGCTGCCAGGCGAATTCAAAAAGCTTTTCTTCCAACTAAAGAATGTCTCTTTTCTATTTTTAGTGATTTTTTTGTGCTGTACCTGCCCAAAGATGTAGTTTCAGGTGATTTTTATTGGGCAACAGAGGTCAACAATACAAAGGTAATGGTGGTGGGCGACTGTACTGGACATGGGGTACCTGGTGCTTTTACTACAATGATTGCCCACAAATTACTTGATCAGATAATTAATGTTGAGCAAATGGCATCTCCTGCTACTATTCTGAACAAAATGCAACAAGTGTTTCAGCAAAAACTGATGGATGATAAAAATCGCTATGTGGATATAGGACTAGATGCCGCTGTACTTACTATTGAATCCAACTCATCGCAAGTAGTACAAGTAACTTTTGCCGGGGCAAGACAGAGCCTAAACTATATATTACCCCAAAACAACAAAATTCATTGTATTCGAGGTACTCGTAAATCAATAGGAGGCATGCGTTTAAAGAAACGTGAGTTTGCAAATCATCAAATGTTACTTCCTAAAGGCAGCCTGCTTTATATGGGTTCCGATGGATTTGCTGATCAAAATAATAAAGCATCTGAAAGGTTTGGTACAGATCGTCTTTTAAGAATACTGGAAAAACACCATCAATTACCAATGAAACGCCAAAAAAATAAACTAATGAATATACTTTTTAAATACATGGTAGGCGTAGAACAACGTGATGATATTTTATGGATAGGAGTGAAGTTATAAGCTGACATTTGCTGTATTTTAGTTGTTCGACACTGCACTACAGAATATAATTGGAATAATTGTGGTGCAAGCTTGGCTTACTTTCTCGAATTTATTTCGTCTCAGGTGAAAACCTCTCAGGTTGTAGGTCTCTGTTTTATGAGTTATAAAACCTTGCTTCAATAAGATTTACTTTGCAAAAGGGACCCCTCAACTATTACTTTACCCAGCTTTTTTTCATTGCCTTGTTCAGGTGGAGTTAAGCCTGTTTTTGCTACATCAAGTTTTGATGTAAATGCCTTCCAAAAGTTCTTTGCGAGCACCCCTTGATTAAGCCGTTCAAAATGATTGCTTCAAAAACGTTTTTTCAGGCAAGAAATATCTTGTAACAACGATTAGTATTTTAAATACTTCTAAACAAAATTGCTGACTTTCTATTATTTCTGTCCATACCTGATAAACTACACCTACAGTGTTAAACCTGGGTCATCAAGCAGGGTATTTCTTTATGAGTTTAGCCTCAACACAAGGTTAACTTTATTCATATCACTACCTGTTTTTAACCTTGAAAATTAACATTGCTATCCGGGTGATAAAGTCGATAAATCTGTTTTAAGTTATTGAAAATCAGTATTTTAAAATTTATTTAAGTATGCTATATCCACTTGTATGTCCTCTCTTAATCCCCCATAAAAATTTGCATTTAGCAGCTAACTTAACCGATATTAGCGTCTGTAATTACAACACAGCTCAAACACTTAATTAATACACTTAATTGCCCGAAACATAAGTAACTACCCTGTTAATTGAAAACTGATAATGAAAAAAGAATGAATAACAACCAACAATTGCAGAAGTAGTTCAAAGATCAAAAGCTGATGCTTATCCGCTACTTTAGCGGGGTATTTTGGAGTCAGGAAAGTACTGATTTTCTTGATTTTTATGCAACAATACTAAATATATCCTAAATTAAATGTTATGAATCGTCAACCAAATACTAACACTAGATCTGCAAATAACTATATCCAACAATTAGTCAGTTGCTTAGACAATCTCAATGACCAAGCATTTTGGCAATATGCCCAATTTTATGGTTTAGTTGCCGAAAACTTCCAATACGACAGGTACAAAGCCACCATAATGCTATTAAAAGCAAGCAGAATGAATCATAGTTTTGCAAAAAAAGAACTACGGCATTTAGGTTTTCACTCTACCCCTATAAAAAATGTAAGTTAAGATTTGCTCAGACTGAATTAGCCTTTGCTGTAATGCTCTTTTTTGGGTTGCTACGCTTAAAAATGATTAACGACAGCATTGTTAAGGGTTATATATTAGAAGGTGTAAAGTTGCCTGAATTAAAAATCAACAATGTTGACGTTTATATGATGGCTATGTTTATGTATGCTTGCAAGGTTGTATAACATTTCCTTGGAAAAATCATAAGTGAATTTGCCTGTTCTAATATTACCTTACACTTAAAAGCAGGGGATATTTTATCCCTTGTTTTTTTCTTCATCAATCAATTCAACTTTTTTTATATCCTCTATGCAAAATGGTAAAACTCAGAAATACCCAAGGACAGTATGTAAAACAGTGGATGGAAACTGTTCATCTATTAGACGACAAAACCTTTTGGCACTATGCAGGAATGTATGGTGTTATTCCCCAAAACTTTCAATACAGCCGTGATAATGCAAGTCAACTATTACTGAATGCTAATTTTGTAAATGAGGGATTTGCTTTTAAAGAACTACAGTACTTTAGAAGACAGGCAAAAAACCTTCATAGGTTTTATAATTACACAACACAAAACATAAAAAAATAATGATGGATAGTTCAGAAACACCACCTCCAAAAACTCCCCTAATTTCTTATACACAATTGTTGAAACAAAAGCTACAATCTTTAAATGATGCTAATTTTTGGGAATACATGCTTTTATATGGGGTTATACATAAAAATAATCATGGATGCAGAATCCAAGCTTGCCATAGGCTCATGAATGCATCCTTTGTAGATCAGTGCTTTGCTGCTAAGGAACTAATGTATTTACAAACTCAATTTGGGGCTTAATAAGTACTAACAAAGGTTAATTTTAAAATAAAAAAGTTTTACGTTCTGATAATCAATGAGTTGTGAAATTATTGGTTTTTAGTGACCTTTCTCTGTAAAACAGCTAAGGAAACACGCCTATAAAGCTGTAGGCAATAAGTGCCTATAGCTTTATTTAGGAATATGTTCAAAATAAGTATTGAGCTTGAGGGCACAAACTCAAGGCTGAGGCATTTTTTGCTGCTGCTATAGCTACAGCTAAAAAAGCTCATAGTTCCGGCGGAACTGTCAGGGTAACGAAAGTTGACAAAGAAACGAAGTTTAAGCGCTGCAAAGCTAATTTGTTCTAAATCGGACAGCTATTGTTGAGATCTACGCCCGAAATCCCGTTTACGGGGCGATCACGTTCCTTAATGCTTGTACCAACGCAACAAGTATTCTGTAATTATAATTACAATGAAATATTCTTAAATAGCTTTATGACTTGATAAACTTATCTAAAGCCGGAAAGTGATGGTTTTTTTTCCAAATCATCATAATACGACTCGTAAAGCTCACCCCATCCAATGGTATATAGGCAATACCAGGTTGTGCCTGTATGGGTTGGCTCATAAGTGAACACCCTACCTCCAAAGCTATCAATCCTCGTACTAACTCATCATTATCAGACGAAAACACTTGATTGATTTGAATTTGCTGACGGTGCAACTCTTCAAAAACTTCGTCAAACAATGTACAGTGTCTACGCTCAATAAAGGGCAAACCTTGTAATGCCTTGAGTTCTATTTTACGTTTGTTGGCAAGAGGGTGGTGATCAGCTATTGCCAGGGTGAGCTTTTCCTCATACAAGAATATAGACTCTAGTACCTGTTTGTTTATGGGAGTATCTTTTATAATAATACAATCTAACTCATTTTTAGTTAAACGTTCCATCAGTTGGGTTTCATTACCCTCACTTAGGCTAAATGTATAATCTATATACTGTTGTTTAAAACGGTGAATGCGAGGTAAAATCGCCTCCATCAATATATTATTTAGTAGTCCTACTTTTAACTCTTTCGATTCCAGATTGTCAAAGCCAGTTTCTATTTGATGCCATACTGCCAGTAATTGCCTGGCTTTAGGCAACAGCGCCTTGCCTTTGTTTGTTAGGCTCACATTACGTTTATCACGGTGAAAAAGCGGAGACCCAAAATGAGTTTCCAGCTTTTTGATACCTGTCGAAAAGGTTGATTGCACTACAAAGTTTTTGGCGGCAGCCTGAGTAAAGTTTTTGGTTTCAGCAAGGGTTACAAAATATTTTATAAACTGAAGATTCATTATTGATAAAAGCGATAAGTGTAATCTGAAAAATCTATTTCCACAATACAAAGGTATGTATTTACTTTGCATCTGTAAAAACGATTTAAGATAATTATTTATCAAATTTAACGATATGAACTTCCAACAAAGATTACAAAGTATCAAAGAAAGAATTGAGGGCAATTTGCCCGCCGACTATCTCAAGGTAATGCATGGTGCCACCGAAGATCTTAAACAATCGGGTATTCAAGAAAAAGTACTTAAACCAGGTCAAAAGATGCCTGCTTTTAATCTACTTAATCAAGATCAAAACCCAATTGATAGTCAGCAATTGCTTAATAAAGGGGCACTGGTGATTACTTTTTATCGAGGTGTATGGTGCCCATATTGCAATGCTGACCTTGCTAACCTGAAAAAATATGTAACAGAAATAAACGCCGCCGGAGCAAAATTGATTGCAGTATCACCAGAACAACCCCAATTCTTGAAGAAAATAAGCGATATGCAAAAGCTGAATTTTGATATTTTACACGACGCTAATAATGAACTTGCGGCAGCATTTGGGCTAAAGTTTACCTTGCCCGAAGACCTGAAGGTAGTGTACCATAATCAGTTTAATATAGACCTTACCATACAACATGGTAACTCTGAATGGGCATTGCCTATGCCTGCCCGCTTTTTGGTAAATCAGGCAGGTATAATTCAATATGCTGAAAGCGAACCTGACTATCGTAACCGACCTGACCCGGATGAACTAATGGAGGTAATGGTAAAAGTAGCTGGAAGTAATTAAAATCAATATCTTTTGTTATAAGCATAAAAATACTTGTAAATACAGAAACGATGAAAAAAGCATTCATTATCAATGGACATCAATATTATGAATTTTCGCAGGGAAAATTCAACGCTACGCTTGTAGAAAAAGCCGCCAAATTACTTAAGAAAAAAGGCTATGAAGTGAAAACTACTGAAGTACAAAAAGGTTATGATGTAGAAGAAGAAATAGCGAAGTACAAATGGGCAGATGTAGTTCTTTTACAAACTCCTATTAACTGGATGGGAGTGTCTTGGAGCTTTAAAAAGTATATGGACGAAGTGTTCACGGCTGGAATGATGGGTGAGATGTCGGCAGGAGATGGCAGAACAGCAAAAGCTCCTAAAGAAAATTATGGGCTAGGTGGATTGCTTAAAGGCAAATACATGCTATCGCTCACTTGTAACGCTCCTAAAGAGGCATTTAACAACCCCGACGAAAAGTTTTTTGCTGGTATCAGTGAAGATGACTTATTTTTACCCATGCACCTCAATTTCAAATGGTTTGGTTTTGAACCTTTACCTACCTTTGTGAGCTACGATGTAATGAAAAATGCAGAAATAGAAAAAGACTTGACACGTTTTGAAACTCATTTCGAAGAAGTTTTCAGCAAGATTTAATTAGATAATTATTTGAAAATGGTAAAGTGAAGCTAAATATCATTTTACCGTTTTCATAAATTAACCAGAGGGTTGTAGTATTCAAATAATGAGACAACTTCTCCAAAAGTAAGTAATAAATAATACACCTGCTAAAGCATCTACCCCTCCTGCACCATCATTGCCCCGTTGATCTTGCGCACAATCTCCTGTACAATCAAGTCGGCCGATTGTTGCACCTCCTGACCTTTGGCATCCAGGTTATTGATGCTGTCTACATTCATCCCGATGATATTGCCAATGGTAATGTTAATGTTTACCTGTTTGCTGCCTCCCCCCATGATTTTGTTCATGCCACTCGCACTGGTGGTGGCAATTTCGTTACTACCACCAGTAGGGTTTACCTTGGGATGGCCAGGCTTTTTAGCGGGTGCAATCAAAGTATTGAAAGCCGCACCAGTCATCGTATCCACCGTTTTTTTCTTACGGTCTTCATTGAACCTGTCTATCTCATCCTGTAGCTTTTTAAGGCGTTTTTTACGCTCTTTTTCTTCCTTTTCCTGTTGTTCTTCGGCGGGAGTCTTGGGTTGGGGCTTTTTGTCTTGCTTGCTTTTCTCCTTTTGTTTCTGGCTCATACTGTCTGCCTCTTTCGACATCACCCCAATCAGGCGCAACCCTTGTTTGATTTTGTTGAATACCCAGCTAAACTTGTCAATCAACCAGTTGAACAAGTCACCAATGCCACCAAAGACTTTGCCCACAATGGTACCCAAACCCTCAAAGGCTGTACCTACCACTTTAAGCAAAATGCCTCCAATCCACAAAAAGAGTTTGCCCAGTGGGGTAAGCAGGCGTAAAATCACCCAAAGCACCGGACGCAAACCATTAATCACTGCCGTGACTCCTGCCATGACATTCCCCAACAAGCCTCCCACATCTACGTTTGCCCGAAACGAATCGGCAAGCTGATAGACAAAAGGCAACACCATATTTACCACTCCGGTGATTGCCTTCCAGATGTGCCCAAAATTGTCCATAATCGTATTTGCCACGTTGAGCACTACTTCAATGAGAGGCGATAACGCCCCAATCAAGCTGCCCGCAATGTTCCACACATCCTGACTGACCATCAGCAGGTTGGTGCGCAGCCCACCGAGCAACTGCTGAATATGATCTTTCATGGGGGCAAAGGTGGTGGCCAGGCGACCAATCAACCCTGAGATATTAGCAAGCATTGTGGCAATAAAAGGAGAGACAAAGCTGACTGCCTGGGCAATGCCCTGTACCACCTCTTTTACGCCCAGCGAAGCGTTACCAAAAGCGTGCAGGCTCCCCTTTGCCCCCAACAAATCGCGTTTGAACTGGGTAAAGGCTTGACGCAAGGGAGCAAAAGCATCGCTCAAAACTTTGTAATACTGCCCAAAGTTTTCGCCCAAATCACTGAGTACCCCCGTCATTGATTGGGTCATGCGGCGCAGGAAAGGATCAAAGCGGTCACCGATTTCAATCATTAGCCCACTGAAAGCCGACTTTGCCTTGGTCACATCCCCCGCCAGGTTGTCTTCCATCGTTTTGGCCATTTTCTGGGCGGTACCCGCTGCGGTGTTGAGCACAATGTCGTAGCCCTTGATGGCTTCAGCTCCTTTGAGGGTAATCTCTCCCCCTTTTTTGAGGGCAGCCTGCAAACGCTTTTCCCCAAGGAGTCGCTTCATCAGGGCTACCTGGGTAGCATTGGCCGCATCAATTTTTAGCTTCTTTTCTCCGTTGAGCAACGAGAGCATGTTTTTGGTGGCCTCAGAACCATAAAGGGTGGCAATGGTGGCTTGCTTTTGCTTGTCGGTCATATTGACCGTGACCCGGTTGAGCTCCTGAATCATCCCGGCAATGCCTTTGAACTTGCCCCTGGCATCAAACATTTCAATCCCTAAGCCTTTCATCAGGGTACGCATTTGACGGGTGGGTTTGGCCAGGCGATTGAAACCCGAAGCCAACGTAGTGGTGGCCACCGAACCTTGCAAACCATTATCGCCCAAAATACCAATTGCCGAAGCTGATTCTTCCAGGCTTACTCCCAAAGCCCTGGCTGTGGGTGCCAGGTACTTCATACTTTCGGCGAGCATTTCGAGGTTAGTATTACTGGAAGTAATCGTTTTGGCAAATACATCGGCTACCCGGTCGCTTTGGTCGGCACTGAGCCCAAAGGCAGAAATGGCATTGGAGGCAATGTCGGCGGTGCGTCCCAAGTCCATGCCCGAAGCCGCCGCCAGGTTCAGCACTCCCCCCAAGGCACTGGCGGCATCCTTTGCCGAAAAACCCGCCATTCCCAGGTACTCCAAACCTTGCCCCGCTTCTCTGGCGCTAAACTTGGTGCTTTTGCCCATTTCCAGTGCCTTGTTTCTGAGCACTTGAAACTCCTCAGTATTCGCATTGCTGATTGCCTTCACCCGGCTCATTTGGGCATTAAAGCTCATACTTTCTTTGGTAGCCACCCCAAAAGCAAGGGTGGCGGCTACACCTGTAGCAAGTAAGGTCTTTTTAAGCCCTTTGAAAGCAGTGCTCACTCCCGCAGCCATTACCCCCCGTAGTTTGCCCATTTTGCGGATGACCCTTGAAATGGCGTTGCCCACGGCAGCTACCGCACGGCTTGCCACCGGGAAACGCTCCTGAAACTTGCCCGCTGCTTTACTTGCCTGAGCACCCAGTTGTTCTACCTTAGACCTGGTATTGCCAGCCAGCTTGTGTAGCTTTTCCACCTTGGAACTTGCCAGGTCCCGCATTTTGAGGGCAAACTCGTAGATTTTCATGAGATGTTTTTGCTCTCAAGCTAGGCGGGATTTGAGGATAGTATAAAGTCTTTATTTAGGCTTTAGTTAATTACAAAGGTAAAATAGTAGCTAAAGACAAGGATTAAAATCAAAAGTATTTAGGTTGGTGTTTTGAATGATAGGGTTAAATATATTCAGAAAGTTTTATGCACATGACTGTTATCAATTTCTGAATGATCCGATTAAGCCACTGTATTGTTATGAGGTAGCTGGATGATCCGATTAAGCCTGGTAGCGCTCTATTAGCTCGATGGTTTCTTCATCTATTTCAATTTCTGAATGATCCAATTAAGCCTGTTAAAAACTGTAATGATATTGAAACATTAGAACATATTTCAATTTCTGAATGATCCGATTAAGCCATTTTTTTCTTTTGAAGTAGTTCTGTAGCTTGCCCATTTCAATTTCTGAATGATCCAATTAAGCCTTTCATTTTTCGCGAGGGAAGACAACAAAAAACAGAATTTCAATTTCTGAATGATCCGATTAAGCCCCTCTGAGCAAATAGATAACCAGAATCTTTTGCCACTTATTTCAATTTCTGAATGATCCGATTAAGCCAGCATTGGCGAGCAACACAAAGACACAACAAATCATATTTCAATTTCTGAATGATCCGATTAAGCCAGACTTGGTCTTTCAGGGGCTGGGCAAAGAAGACCTTATTTCAATTTCTGAATGATCCGATTAAGCCGGTTTGAAAGATTTCTAGGTTTCTGCCTGGCAAAATGATTTCAATTTCTGAATGATCCGATTAAGCCGTTCTTTGCTAGATGGCTAGATGTAAAGTTCAGTGCTATTTCAATTTCTGAATGATCCGATTAAGCCTTCAGTTGTTGAAAGGTAAAGGTATTAGTCATTACTATTTCAATTTCTGAATGATCCGATTAAGCCTGGGAGCGAAACAGAACAAAAAAAGGCATTATCAATTTCAATTTCTGAATGATCCGATTAAGCCTCTTATTCATATCGCTGCTCTATATATAGGAACTTCCTATTTCAATTTCTGAATGATCCGATTAAGCCTATACTTTCTTTTATCACCTTTGCTTATAAGATATAATTTCAATTTCTGAATGATCCGATTAAGCCTTTGATACCTATATGCCCACACTTTACGAATGATGGAATTTCAATTTCTGAATGATCCGATTAAGCCACTGGTAGTGAAAATAACAAAATAGAAACAAGTACATTTCAATTTCTGAATGATCCGATTAAGCCTTTGAAATATCAATTTTATGTAAGGTTGTATTTCTATATTTCAATTTCTGAATGATCCGATTAAGCCTGATCTTTGTTATAAGATCAAAACAGTACCTTTTATGATTTCAATTTCTGAATGATCCGATTAAGCCCCCAACCAAAAAAGCAAGCCACTACCCCGCCAACCGACATTTCAATTTCTGAATGATCCGATTAAGCCAGGGGTGGTAAGCATTGTCGCCTTTAATAACTTCATTTCAATTTCTGAATGATCCGATTAAGCCTGTTATGTGAATACACAGTTTTCAAAGAAAGATAAGATTTCAATTTCTGAATGATCCGATTAAGCCGAAAACGGTTGCGGGGCAAACCTATCAATTTGCAGATTTCAATTTCTGAATGATCCGATTAAGCCCAGCGACAGCAGCAGCAAAACAGCAGCAATTAATTTATTTCAATTTCTGAATGATCCGATTAAGCCTGTTGAAAGCAACGATTCTTCTGTGCTAGAAGAGTCATTTCAATTTCTGAATGATCCGATTAAGCCTTGGCATGGGGCAGAGCGTGTCGTTATGAATTAAATTTCAATTTCTGAATGATCCGATTAAGCCGGGGGCAGCCCTTATTATAAGCAAAGCGCCCACCATATTTCAATTTCTGAATGATCCGATTAAGCCAATTAGAAAAATAATGCAACCTATTCCGGGAAACTCATTTCAATTTCTGAATGATCCGATTAAGCCTTTTTTGTCGACCTTTTGTTTGAGCTCCCCCCAACTAATTTCAATTTCTGAATGATCCGATTAAGCCGGATGCAGCCCAAAAGATTGCAGACCAACAAGGAGATTTCAATTTCTGAATGATCCGATTAAGCCGCTTTTTTGCCTGACCATAGACATCACTGCATTGTATTTCAATTTCTGAATGATCCGATTAAGCCAAAACGTGAAGATGAATACTACCTATTTTACTACAGATTTCAATTTCTGAATGATCCGATTAAGCCGTTAAGTTAGGGAAGCCAATGGTATTACCATCATTATTTCAATTTCTGAATGATCCGATTAAGCCTACGATGCGACGAACAAACAAATGCAGTTCCACGACATTTCAATTTCTGAATGATCCGATTAAGCCTGGGGGATTTACCACCAGTGCCAGAAGATGAAGCGAATTTCAATTTCTGAATGATCCGATTAAGCCTTCTCCTTGCAATTCTATCTTTACGCCTTCAAAATCAATTTCAATTTCTGAATGATCCGATTAAGCCATGAGGGGCTTTTGGTTTTCTGCGCATTTTTTCAATTTCAATTTCTGAATGATCCGATTAAGCCGGGACATCGCCTATGGCGGGGGGATCAAGTTATACCATTTCAATTTCTGAATGATCCGATTAAGCCAAGGGTTGTTTGTGTTTTGATTGCGACAAAAACCGTATTTCAATTTCTGAATGATCCGATTAAGCCGCATTATGATTATTTTTTGTTGCTCCTCTTCTGCTTATTTCAATTTCTGAATGATCCGATTAAGCCGAGGAGTATGTGGAGGAAGTAAAGCTTGATAATAATATTTCAATTTCTGAATGATCCGATTAAGCCAATACTGGGAAGATAAAGAAGCGCGCACCTTACTCTTATTTCAATTTCTGAATGATCCGATTAAGCCTATCAAGCAAGTAGCAGAAAACCAAGCAAAATCTTATTTCAATTTCTGAATGATCCGATTAAGCCAGTCGCTCATCTACAGCAAGCCGACGAATTACCGTATTTCAATTTCTGAATGATCCGATTAAGCCTCCTCCTGGATGGAGGACATGACATGACAGAAATTAATTTCAATTTCTGAATGATCCGATTAAGCCAACCGTTTATTTTTTTTGCTCTTATTTTCTCTTTTATTTCAATTTCTGAATGATCCGATTAAGCCAAAGGCAAAAATGTAAAAGAAATTGCAAAAAAATTATTTCAATTTCTGAATGATCCGATTAAGCCCGTACCCGTTGAATAGTACTCTTACAGGGCTTACCTATTTCAATTTCTGAATGATCCGATTAAGCCCTTTGAATGGGCACTTTGAGTCGACTTTCAAGGGTATTTCAATTTCTGAATGATCCGATTAAGCCTGCTTCCATACCGTGTATTGCTGGGGAACAATGATATTTCAATTTCTGAATGATCCGATTAAGCCATTGGTTCAGTCATTTTATCAGACCTATACAAGGTCAATTTCAATTTCTGAATGATCCGATTAAGCCAATCATTTGTTCCTTTGGTGGTTTGGGTGTTTTCAATTTCAATTTCTGAATGATCCGATTAAGCCAACCGAAAGAATACTCGACCGCGTGCTGGGTATATAATTTCAATTTCTGAATGATCCGATTAAGCCCTTGTGTTTTTCTTATGGTATCCAATACACCACGCTATTTCAATTTCTGAATGATCCGATTAAGCCCTTCTTCATTGGCTCAACAGAAAATCTATGATGATATTTCAATTTCTGAATGATCCGATTAAGCCATTAGGGGCTTTGTGTCTACCGACTCAAGCAATGCATTTCAATTTCTGAATGATCCGATTAAGCCTGTACATGGTAGGTAGTGCTGGTTTGTTACTTTGATATTTCAATTTCTGAATGATCCGATTAAGCCTTTGGCCGCCGCTCCGTTTGCCATTTTGGAAACGAGATTTCAATTTCTGAATGATCCGATTAAGCCTAGGATAATCAATGATGAAAACACCAGGGACTCACACATTTCAATTTCTGAATGATCCGATTAAGCCACTGACTAAGGTACAATGTAGTTGATGGTATTCTATTTCAATTTCTGAATGATCCGATTAAGCCCTGTAGACGGGCTGTGTAAAGACATACCAAACTATATTTCAATTTCTGAATGATCCGATTAAGCCACGTTTGCAAATTCTTTTCTTTGAGGGCGTGCTCGATTTCAATTTCTGAATGATCCGATTAAGCCTTTCAGCTTCGCCTTCTGGCTCATCTACAAGCTCATTTCAATTTCTGAATGATCCGATTAAGCCCCGTGAAATAATGGCTAAAAATGGGCATTTACAGGCTCAAATCAAAGATAAGGAAGGCATTTTTAACCTTGCAAAGTCTGAAACCCCCAATAGTGTAAAAAGCTCTAGAGGGTTTCAGACTTGCTATACAATTCATTATCAGTGCTTTATAATTACAACTTCTAAAAGCACCTCGCAAGATTGAAGTAAACCAGCAAGGTTACAGACTTTTCATAAGATATTATCCAGCGAATTACGCTCTTGCCCTATCACTTCTTTGTCTAACCAACGGGCTTGCCGCGACTTGAATATAATCAAACTATCTTGTTTTTTATCCATCAACTGTCCCGCTTTTAGCTTCAATTCTTGTAACTTTACCTCAGTAATTTCCCCCTCAAACACCGAGTTTTGAATCCAATGCAGGTATTTTCGGCAAAGCTTTAGCATTTTACCTACTCTTTTCTCTCCACAATCATACACCAATATCACATACATATTACCACCATATTTTAAAAGGTTTATAATCGTCCATATTCAATACATGTTTGGCTATTTTATAACACTCTAGCTTTACCAATTGCCCATAACTTACTTGTTTTTTTAGGGTTCTATGAGCAATGGTTTTCTTAAGGCGTTCGTCCCAGGCATTCACAAATATTTTTTTACCTGCTTCTTTGAGCAGGCATTTGTTTACCTGAAGGTCAAAATCTTTGGTTTGTATTTTTTTCAGGTTCAACACATTAAAAATGAGGCGGTCTACCAATATGGGTTTAAAGATTTCGGCAAGGTCGAGCGCCAACGAGTAACGCCGGGTACCTGGTTCGTGCAAAAAACTAATGGTAGGGTTGAGCTGGGTGTGGTAAATCATATCCAGGCACAAAGCATAACACATCATGTTGCCAAACGACACCAAGGCATTTACTTCATTGAGCGGGGGCTGCTTGCTGCGGTTGCCCATCTTAAAATGCAGCAAAATTTCGTCAAAAGCGGCATAGTATGCCTTTCTTATGTTGCCTTCTATGCCCATCAATGTGGGCACATCTTTAGCTATCAATGCTTGTTGTATCAATTGATTGATCGTAGCAATGTGTTTACCCACTTGCCTACCCTTGCTTTGGTATTGGCGTAAGTTCCTTAAAATGTTGGCCGCTGCCCCTTCTACAAACCTACTTGCCAGTAACATTCGCTTGTGAGATTGTTGGTAGTGGTTAGTCTGATTGATTTGTACCTGCCCCGCCAGTAAATAATCGCGTGGCATAAACGACCCTGTATAGTGCCCGTAATAATCAAAGAAATGTACCGTCACCTGATGTTTGCCCAAGAAATTGTACAAAGCACTATTGGCATCCAGGCTACCCAACATATACAATACTTTGACTCCTTCTACTGGCAAAAACCTGGTTTTTAGAGGCTCCCCTTCTTTGTCTCTTATAGTAAACTTTAATGTATTATCTTCTCGCTCTAACCGCCCGGCATTGAACAAATAGTATGATTTTTTCATAAAAATAGAATGGTTTTAAAACAGAAAAAGCCTGGTCACCCAGCCCAGCAAAACTCATAGTAGGCACACTTTTGACAAAAACTTTGGGCAATTTTGTCTGGACAGGTGTTGCTGTCTATCAACAAACGAATGGCTGCCACCCACTTTTCAATGACTGGTATGTCTTCCTTTTCCAGCATTACTTCCTGCTTTTCTTTAAGCAGTGGATATTCAAGCAGACCTTTGGCATTGTCGAGCCCATGCTGAGCGAGTACATACAGGTAGTATTTTACCTGGGCTATGTGGGCATCGCTCATTTTATTGGTCTTTTTTACCTCGTGTACTACCTTATTTTTGGCATCAAAAAAATCTACCTTGATGCCCCCTATTGCCAGCTCGGTGTACTTATCCGGACGACGATGATAAGCTGTATCGCCCAGTAATTTGCCTGCCTGGACTACCTCTGAGGTATGCTCCATCTGGATGCCTTTGGCAAACAACCACAATTTGCGTAAGCATACATGAAAATAATGGATGTGGGTTCCTGTAATGTTGGTCATAGCAAAGGCTCGTCTGAAGCAATACTTTCAATTTTTACCCGGTGGGCATCATAGGTAAGTGACAGCAAGCGAAGTTTGTCTAATAACTCTAGCTGAAGCTGTACGTGGACTTGGGTCAAGTCTTGTTTTTTTAGTTTGGCTTCTATGCGTGCAATGCCCTCTTGAAACTTTTTTTGTATTTGCCATTTCTCGCGGTAGTCCACCAAACGGTTTTCGAGGGCGTGCACGGCGGGAATGGTCGCAATATTATACTGTAGCTCCTTGTCTCGTTCTTTGAGGTTTCCCACTATGTATTCTATGGTAGGGGGTGACTTATCTTCAAGTTTTCTTACTTCTAATATTTGTTTGTGTTGCAATATCCAGTCGAGCGAGTAGTTGAGCTCTATGTCCAGGGCTTGGTCTATGATTTTAACCACCATCGAGCCATCCCTAAAGCTCAAGTAAGTGTCTAAATAATGCCCCCACCATTCCGCCCATTGGCGTGCATCATATCCACTACGCAAGCGTTTTTCGTGCTCAGCAAGTAGTTGCGCCACGCTTCTCGACCTTAACTTTTCAGGAGGCGTGCTCAAAGCATCGGCAAGCAAATCTTTGATCAAACCATTGATTTGCCTCAGCAACACATAGCGGCTATAGGCGTGCTCTACTTGTCTAAAAAACTGGGTATCGTCTAGGCGCTGTTGCAGGCGGCGGCGGGTGTGGTAGCTTTGGTGATGCCTGATACTGTGCTCAATGCACCACATATACTCGCCCAGGTATTGGGGTACTTTTTTAGAGTAAAACTCTTGGTGGCGTAAATGAGTCACCAATGCTTCTACGAAGTCGTAATAGGCAATGGTTTTGCCTTTAAGCTCACGTGCCAATGCCTTGTATTGGCTGGCGTTGTCGAGGCAAATGACCACCTTGCCTTCCTCATTGCCTCTGGCCACTCGCCCAAAGCGCTGCACAAAATTTTGGTAAAACTTGCCCGGTTGCATCAAGCAATATTGCACCTCATAGTTTACCCCTACCTCTGCCTTGTTGGTGGCAAGTATCAAGCGGGCTTGTTTTATTTTGGTTTGGCTGTCTTCTTCTTTGGGTGCGTAGCCCGTGCTGGCGTATATTTCGTGTGGGGCAAGGGCAAAATGTTGTTCAAGCTGAGTTTTCCAAGTGTGCACCTCACGCAATTGGTCAAAAATAATCAATGCCTTGCGCCCTTCGGCAAGTTCTTGGGCTATAGTATCTAATTGGGCTTCTATGGTGTCGGCAAACGAATTGCTCCAATAAAACAACACCTCTAGCTTGCCGTGAATGGCTCTAGCTTGGGTAGGTTCATCTACGATTTGCTCTATAATTTCGCGTACTTCGTCTGCCCCAAAGTTGCTTTCTAGCAATTCCTTAAGTTTGGGTTCGGGCGTGGCAGAGGTAAAAATGTATTTGAGGCGGTTATTATGGTCTAAAATTAAGTCTCGCAAATAGGCTAAGGTGAGAATATTGGCAATTTGCGCCTCGTCGTATAAGTGGTACTCGTCAAAAATGAGGTAATCAAACAGCTCCAATAGGTTGTGAAACTCTTTGCGTCCTGTGTGTTTATTGAAAGCATATTGGTGGTAGCCCCCGTGCATGGTATAATTGATAATGTCGGGGTTGGTGATCACCAAGTCGCTGGCGCGCACTATAGCCAGGATAGCCTCTAACCTGTCAAAGCCCTTTTTGCCTGCGGCATTGAGCCGGGCGCTGTTAATCACCTCTACCTTAAGCTGGGGGTAGGTTTCCCTAAAGTTTTTTGCCAGCTCTTCAATCAAAGCATTGGTGGGCAACACCACCAAACCCACACAATTGCGATCAGTAGTAAAAGACTTCTGGGGGCGCTGCTTTGCCTCTAGCACAGGAAAAGGAAAGGCGTAACTCTTGCCCGTGCCCGTGGGGGCGGTAATGATGGTAAAAGTGGGCAAAGCGTCAAAATCTTCCTTAAACACCCTTTGTATCTCGTGCAAATAACCTTTTTTGCCATTGCCAAAAATTGCCTCAGCGTTGGTTTGCCGTACATATTGGGGGCGAATGCTCAACTCAAAACTACGCATGGGCAAACACCTCCTCAAAAATTTCTTTGACCTCCGTGAGCGACAATTGCTTAATGAGAGCGTAGTTTTCTAACACATATTGAAAGTTGAGCTTGTTTTCACGCAGCAACAGACTTTGGGCTTTGTCGAGGTTGCCAAACACCGTTTTAAGGGTAAAAGCATTGAGCCATACCTCCGCATTAGGTGGGTGGGTCTCTACTTGCACCAAGGTATTTCTGCCTGTACCTATGCGAATGGCAGGCGGCAACGCCTGGGGTGTAGCAGACAAAAACACGGCGGTGAAGGTAGACTTTGCTGCCAGGCCTTGTACCTGCCTGAAATTTTTAAAGGGCGATTTGCCCGATTTTTCGATGCGATCTGCATCATAAAAACCATCTACGTTAAACAAAGTATTTTGAATGTAGTTTTCAGTGCGTTGCACTGCCATGGGTGGCGCCACGGTGCAGTAAAAACCAAAATCTTTGATTTCGCCGTAGTGAGGTTGTTTGCGGTATTCGTAGCTACCAGTCACTGGCTGCAACATTCGCCGAAAGGCATAGCTCAACGCCAAATCGCCGATAAAGTTGCCCGTAATGGCTGCCGAACTGCTCCCACCCGATACCTCAGTATAGTAAAACAGGTGGTTGAGCAAGGTTAGTTTGATGGGTTGTATGTACATTTTTTCTTGATTGTTTTTGTTGAGAGTCGATAGCTTCTACAGCCTCAAGCTATTAGCCTTTAGCTTGAGGCTGCTTTACAAGCAACTAACCAAATTTATAGTACGTTGATTTTTAACTGTTTATAAATTTGGTAGATGGAAGTCAATGGTCGATCAATAACGTTGAACGCAAGCGCAGTGCTCCCTTGGGTCGGTTTCTTAACGGGTATTTTATGGCTCGCGTCAGCCTCTATCGACCATCGTCTATGGGCTATCGACTATCTATCCTACTTAGTCACCTTGATTGCTTTCAAAAATGCTTCACAATCTTCTTGAGCTTTTTTGTAATGCGCCTTTAGTTCATCGGGCTTTTGCCACAGTGTTTTTATCCACGTTGTCAAACCATCGCCTGCTATGTAATTGTCTTCGCCATAAGCAGTTTGCATTTTTTCAGTCATTGCCTTTTGCACACTTGAGAAGTCTACTCCTTCGCTGGCTTTCCAGTCTTGGCTCAAGCTAAAACTATTGAGGGGTGCTTCAAACAAGTTGAAACCAATGCCTACCAAATGATTTTGCACGTTGGCGCTTTGGGTAGTGCTTTGGGCACCGTAGCGGTTCTCAAACAGCACACAAGCCAGTAAGTGGATAAACAGCTCAGGGGTGACATTCTCTACGGTGATAAAATGAGGGAAGAAGGTGGCAGGTTTTACGTATTGCACTTGAAACAACGATTGGCGCAACTTGCCCGTGTCTTCGTTGTGCATAGTACCGCCCTCGCTCAAAGCATTGTGCTGTAGGGTGGCGGTGATTTCGCTTACATCGCGTAACGAATAAGCCCAATCGTAAATGGCGCGGCTGGTAAGTCCTACTGCATCGCCGCTCTCGGTCACCGAGTCGCCAAACAAGATAGAGTTGGGGTTGGCAAGTTGGGTGCTTTTTTTTATGACATTATAGCGTACTTGCTCGTCTACCACCCCAAACTCGCGGCATATCTTTAAGCCCATGAGCTTTTCGCGGCTTTTGAGCTTGCGCGCCGGAATCTCCACCACGTCTTTGTCGTCAGTAGCCTTAAAAGTAATGGTTTCGTCGGGGTAATTGCTTCTAATGATCATATTGCCCTTTACTTCGCGCAACAGCGCCAGCTTGATACTGCCCAAGGTATTGTCTTTGAGGTCTTTTACAAAGTAATTTTCAGGGATAAATTTATATAATGCTTGCATGATTAGTTGTTTTTTTCGTTGTTTAAAATGATTGATAAATACTGTTTGGCATGTTTGTCTAGTTTTTCGACTTTTAATAAACGGCGTACATTGGCTTCGTTCATTTCTTCACCTGCTTCTAACCATTGCTTTTTTAACTTGGCGGCTTTTTTTCTTGTAATAGTTGCTACTGAAGCTGTGCGGTAATAAAAAGCAAAATGATAGACCCAATCTTTTTCTCGGTTGAGGTTGGGCAGTTTTCGTTTCCATTCTTTTACAAACAACTCATCATATACCTTGGCAGCAAACACCTCTATTGCTTCCATTCTTTTGTCTCTTCCATCTTCATTTCTCAAAGCACGGTCTATGCTTCCCGAAATCTCTCCTATCACTTGCTTGCGTTCATAGGCGGGTGTCTCATACTTTTGTTTTATGTTGAGTCGCAAATACTTGAGTGCAGTGCGTATCAACCAAGTTTCTTCAGCCCCACTTTTGTAGCCCAAGGTGATGGCGGTAGCGGCTTCTACCAATTTGTTTGTTACTGTCATACCTTTCATTTTTTCAGGATGTTGATCTATAAAATTTAATAATTGAGAATGTACTTTTTTCTTGTCGTCATCACTCAGCAAATAAAACAAGGTGAAATAGGCTTGTCTACTCTGCGCAATCTTAAGCAAGTTGCCCTCTATCCTGTTTTTGCCCAAGAGTAACACCAACCTTATTTCGGCAAGCACTGCCTCTAGTTCTATTAGTCTCACCTTGTGCCAGCCCAATTGCTGCAAAAAACGGGGGGCGTTTTCATAGCAAAAAATTTCTTTGTGGGCGCTATAGGGCGACATAATGCCCGTGACATAAGTCCGCAAGCCCAATATGTGGGTCATTCGCAGCATTTTGCGCACAAAAAAGAAGGTAGACTCTATGCCAGGCTTGAGCTTGGCAAACTCAAGGTTGTAGAGGTTGTATTGAAACTTGGCACTTTTGTCAAACACCACTGCTTCGTCTTTCTTAAGTTCGTGATTCAAACCTTTGGCTTTTAGGCAAGCCGCCAACACATCGCGCTTGATGGGCAAGTGGGTTTCAAAAAAATCGATGTACACCACCGTATTGGCGTCTTTCGGGAAATACTTATTGGTTTTGCGCAGGCGATTTTCTTCAGCAAACAAACCCGATACTTTGTTGCGGTTGTTGTTGAGGGTAGTAATGGTGCGGTTGCCAAAACCACGTGCCTTAAGCCCAAAAGCCACGTCTTCTTTGTAGTCGAGATGTGCTACCCCTCCCGTAAAGATGCACATCTGTTTTTTTTCAGGTACCTGGGGTGCATACTCCTCTAGCAAGCCCAGACGTTGGTCGCCCAAATAGGTAAAATACTTGTCAAAAAACTCGGTCTTAAAATCAGAGTGGGCGTCTTCGGTGCTTTGCCCCAATACTTGCACAATCTCCTGCTGTAGTTCCAGGCAGTATTGCTCAAGGGCTTCTTTGCTTTTGTTTGTGCACACTTCATAAGTCTTGATAAAAGCCAATACCGTTTTGAGCAAGGCATTGGGCGTTTTGGCCTGCTTTCGCAAATAGGCCACTACCCCGGCTACACTCTGCAAGGTGTGGGCTTCGTCTTCGCCTATAGGTTCTTCCAGGGCTTTATCTGCCTTTAGCCAAGCGTCAAAGTCTTGTTGCCAGGGCTTGTGCTGTTTGGCATTGAGCCAGCATATTTTGTGCAAACAAAATAAAGTGACAAACATGCGTTGGGGAGGCTTGAGCTCATCTACATCTCTAAAAAATAAATACAGTTTGCCGTTTTCATTGCTCCATTTAATGGGGAGGTCAAGAGCAAAAGCCAAGTCTTTGGTAAATTGAATAAAACCATCGTAATCAGTGATTTTATCTTGTCCATTGGGCGACAGCAATAAAAATTTATCGGCGAGCTCTGCCACTACCTCTTGCAATATGGCCACTGTAAAGGGCAGCGAACCCACAAAACCAAAATTACATTTTTGCGCGTCTACCTTGGTCAGCGGTACAGGCTTTATGTCACCCCCTTGTTGATATGCCTGGCGTATTTTGGCGTGGGTTTCAAGGGATAGGTCTTCACCAAAATAAATAAAACCATCACGCAAAGCATACATTACTTTTGTGCCTTGAGCCTCCAGTATTTTTTTAGCAGCTTGCATGGCTTGTTGCCCCAACAAAATGTAAGGGTTAGGCTGTAGCTTTATGTAGGAGAGTTGTAAGTCACCAAAGCTGGTTTGTGCCAAGCCTTCAAGCTGTTGCACTGCTTTGCCTACCTGACTGTAAAACTCCTCTATTTCGTAAAGTTCTTGAATAGACGCCAACTTGTCGGCAAACTTGCACAATATCGCCAGCACTTGTTTTACATAGTCTTCATCCAAGGTAAGCGTATAAGCATTGGCAAGCACCGAGGTACGGTTTTCGTCGCTAAGGGTCAAAAAATAAATGTCTTGATGGTAGGTGTCAAACGCAGGAAAAAACTCATGTACCCTAAATTGCCCCACTATGGGCTCCAGGTGTTTAATGGCTTTGTCTAATGGCTCGATGCCAAACAGCTTGTTGGCATCATGAAAGGTAAACCCCAAGATAAACACTTTTAAATATACCTTGGCAATAGGCTCGTTTACCCAGCCCTTGGTGAGCAAATGACGCTCGTATAAATGCAAGGCAGGAATGAGCCCTGCCAATACATGGGTGGCGTAGGGCATGTCGTATTGGTCGCTAAGGGTTTGCAGTTGACCATCCTTTTGCAGGTCAAACCTGCCCTTGGCTTCGGTGGTGGTGTAGTCTTGCAAAATGACTTGCAACACCGTGTCAAAATATGCCTGTACTGTCTCCTGAAACAAGGGAGTTTCGAAGTAGTCTTGGCTGAGAGAATATTTCATACTATATAAAACTGCATGGTTTTGATTAGCTGTGTTTTTTAAGTAGTTTTGAGTAAGAACAGGAAGCCCTAAAGCTCCCTTGCTCTAATAAACACTCTAGAACAAATCATATTGATTGCTATTGTTCTGAGTACCATTTTCTAAGCGTGGAAATGTAATTACATGACCCACAATTAGAAATACATATTCCTCAGATGTCTTACTCACAAGCTTGATTAGGTTCCCGCCTTGAGCCTGTGAGAAGGCATTCTGATTTTCTAAATAATCGAGTACTTCCTGAACTCGTGTTCGGCTAATGTCTCTGCAGCCGAAGAGTACTCTTTCTACTTTTTTATATGATTTTGTCATGTATTGAATTGTTATTTCTACCAAGGTATAGAAAAACAAATTCAATAACAATACTCCAGAATTAAGTTCTTAATTATAGATCTCAACAAAAGACATGTATGCATCTGATATTCAGTATTTTAATATTTATTTTGTTCGTTGATGTATTTTTCATAATTTTGGTATATTAATCGGATCATTCAGAAATTGAAATGAATTAAGTTCTTAATTCACTCGGATTTTATCTATCCTAATCGGATCATTTAGAAATTGAAATAGGCAACTCGTTCTTGGGTTGCCTTTTTTATTTCAAAATTTTACAAGCCCCAAAACCCATCGCCGATTGTGCCCCAAAGCCAGCCAAATAGCCTACCTTTAACAACTCCTGGGGGGCAGTAAGCTCAAAATCGTACAAGTAGCCTCTTACTTTGGTAGCGGCGGCTGTACCCGCTTTTATCTCTACCAACTTAGAGCGTACCTTATCGCCCAATATCCGCAATTGCATGGGGGCGTCGGCTATCCGCTCAGCCACAGAAGGCATGAGCTGGTGCTGTACTACGGTTTGGTATTTGTCGAGCAGGTTTCTAAAAAACAATGCTTCATAACGATCGTCGTGTGGGTGCAGGTATTTTGCCTGGGTATTGCCTTGGGTGTTGATCACCTCAAAATCGCTTACCACCAAGGGCGAAACAGTTCTCAATTGTAGGGTATCCTGATTAATTTCAAAGGGTTGCAACACCACGCTCTCTACTTGTAGGGGTACTTGATTCTGGCGGTTGCCCAATGTAAAAGTTTGCCGTTCAAACAAGGTTTTAATCATAGACGTTGCCGCTTGGTCTACCAGAAAAGAAACGGTAAAGTCTATAGTAGGCGATTGTATCACCAAACCTCGATGAGTGGCTTTGAACCGAGGTAAATAAAGATTGGAAAACGCAAATAACTTAAAATTTTTGAAGCCTTGCCCATAGCCCTTGCTATGCAAAAAGGTGGCAAGTTGGTTGTTGCTGCCCGAAATCATTTTATATATCCAGGCGCTGAGCTCATATTGATACGAATAAGGCAATACTACCCCTTGCCTGAGTACTCTGAAGGTAATTTTAAATACCATAATAAGGGTTGTTAGATACAGATGAATGAGTTTTTTCACGAGATACACATTTTTTCGTTTTTTTTGATTTCATTACACTAATTTTTATCATTCAGGGGCAAACATAGGGCGGCAGCGTATCACCTAATGATACGCTCTGCATTTTTTTTATAGCTATGACAAAAAAAAGACGTAGAAAAAATAACGTAAACCAAAGAAAGCGTACTCGTATTATCATAGAAAAGGTACGCATGGGTGGGTATCCATCTACCAGAGAATTGGCAAGCTTATGTAATTACTCTTATGCTACCATCAAACGAGATGTTGAATACATCAAATCAGAAACGGAGAATGCCATTGACTTTTGTCATAAACGAAAAGGCTGGAAACTCTTAGATGATAAAGCACTTACACATCTGGAGCTACAAATATCAAAAAGACACATTGCCGCCATTAGAGTGGGGCTGTACCTGATAAAACAGTATGCTTATTTACCTATGTTTAATGACGGGGTAGCACAAGCCCTTCAAGAGATAGATAAGAAGATTCGCTTGAGTGTAATAGAAGAAGAAGAAAAACAATACATTTATTTCGAGCCCATTCCCAGCTCACCTTCGGCAGAGTTATTTGAGTTTTTTCTGGAGGCTATAGAAACCCAATCAGAGGTGTGTTTTAATTACCAATCACCCAAAAACCCCACAGGTTTTCATTATTCGGCGTTTCAGCCTTATGCGCTCAAAGAGTACAGTAACCGTTGGTATGTAGTGGGTTATTATAACAGCAGTTTTGCTGGACATCAGTCTATCAATGCCTTAGCCATCGACAGGGTAAAAGACAGCTACGCCTTCACAGGCAAACGCTTCGAAGCACTAGAAGGATTTAATATAGGCGAACACTTTGCCTATAGCCTGGGAATGACCGTAAACCTCGATGCACCTATAGAGACTATAAAATTAGAATTTACAGCAACCCAAGGAAAGTTTTTTGCCAGCAAGCCCTTTCACCAACCTTATAAAGTAGTAAGTTGCCACCAGGATGGTACCCCTAAAAAGATAAGCCTACAGCTGCGCCAAAACTTTGAACTTACCCGAAAACTAGTAGAAATGGGGGCGGGCGTAAAAGTGCTTGCGCCTGCCTCGCTTATAGAAAAGGTAAAAGCAAAACACCAAGCCGCCCTTGATCAATATAAATAGTTATTGGGCGATTTCTGAATGATATAGATATAGGAGGCTTTTGGGTAAATACACAAACCATAGCAGATTAGCGTTTTTTTGGACTATTTGTTTGTTACTCTAATTTCTGCGTGATCCGATTAAGCCAATTGTTTTGCAATTTTTGCCGTGGGGGTACCCAGATTTCAATTTCTGAATGATCCGATTAAGCCAGCCAAATCCTCAGACTGCACAGTACAAATTGCAGATGATTTCAATTTCTAAATGATCCGATTAAGCCTATTGAATTTAGCCCGTCAGTCATAAAGCATAAAGTATTTCAATTTCTAAATGATCCGATTAATTGCCAGCTCGTTGGCTAAGCCGCTTGGCCGCTCTTATTTCAACTTCTAAATAATCCGATTAAGCCAAGAGATGAGCGCACCACCAACACCGCTAAGGGTAAATTTCAATTTCTAAATGATCCGATTAAGCCTGTTCAACAAGATGGAGTTTGCCGCAGCCCTTTATAATTTCAATTTCTAAATGATCCGATTAAGCCTTTTTTAGAACGACTGAAGATGTGTTTAAACACCTATTTCAATTTCTAAATGATCCGATTAAGCCAAGACAATGCTTAAAAAAGACAAGGTTCCTTACTAATTTCAATTTCTAAATGATCCGATTAAGCCAGAATGAAAATGGCAAACCTTGAGCTTTAGACACCTATTTCAATTTCTAAATGATCCGATTAAGCCACTTTGATTGTTAGCTAATACAGTGAATACACCATATTTCAATTTCTAAATGATCCGATTAAGCCCATAACAAGAATACTTACTATGTCTGTGATCCATATTTCAATTTCTAAATGATCCGATTAAGCCTGCCGAAGAGGAAGCATTATCAAAGGAACAAACCAATTTCAATTTCTAAATGATCCGATTAAGCCCAATGAATCTAGTAAGCACATTGTATGATACTTTGTCATTTCAATTTCTAAATGATCCGATTAAGCCCTTTACAGTGAAATTACTGCGCGTAGCAACTATAAAATTTCAATTTCTAAATGATCCGATTAAGCCAAATACAGTGAACTTATAGACTTTTACCTTAACTTATTTCAATTTCTAAATGATCCGATTAAGCCTGATAAACTTCCTCCCGATTCAATCAAGATACTAGTATTTCAATTTCTAAATGATCCGATTAAGCCTCTTCTACTTTTTCTTGTAAGTCTTCGCGCGTTATCAATTTCAATTTCTAAATGATCCGATTAAGCCCATAACGAACGGGATGAATAAATTACGTGAAGAGTTATTTCAATTTCTAAATGATCCGATTAAGCCTGGTCCGCACAGTGCACAAAAAAAAGCTGCAAGACAAATTTCAATTTCTAAATGATCCGATTAAGCCTGTGCTAGAAGAGTCAGGAGACGACAAAAAGACTTATTTCAATTTCTAAATGATCCGATTAAGCCACTTCATTGTCGAGAATGTTGTCGAGTTCCTTAGTATTTCAATTTCTAAATGATCCGATTAAGCCACCAGACGAATAAAGCGCGTCTGGTTTTTTTATCTATTTCAATTTCTAAATGATCCGATTAAGCCCCGAAAGTTTAACCCGCGTTGGTCAATCTACAGCGTGATTTCAATTTCTAAATGATCCGATTAAGCCGATTCTGATGCTTCCACAAGAAACATCTACAACTCGTATTTCAATTTCTAAATGATCCGATTAAGCCTGGTAGTGCTTAGGGTTTTTTCTTTATTCTCTATATTTCAATTTCTAAATGATCCGATTAAGCCTACCGAAGTGCTGGTCGTGCCCCCGGCCGAAGAAATCTATTTCAATTTCTAAATGATCCGATTAAGCCGCTCCGTGGGTTTTTCGTTCCACAACATTAAGCACATTTCAATTTCTAAATGATCCGATTAAGCCCGAAATAGGGGCTTTTATAGCCACCAGAAAAAACACATTTCAATTTCTAAATGATCCGATTAAGCCAAAAAATAGCCCCCAAATTACTGACCGATGAAAAAGTATTTCAATTTCTAAATGATCCGATTAAGCCAACATGTCGAAATTTAAACGAAAGATGATATGAAAATTTCAATTTCTAAATGATCCGATTAAGCCTGTAGGATTTTCCTTCTAGCTTTGCTGGACCAACCCTTATTTCAATTTCTAAATGATCCGATTAAGCCAAGAAGAAGCGTAATTACACTTTCAGTTGGGAATTTCATTTCAATTTCTAAATGATCCGATTAAGCCTGAGAAGTGTTATCAATGGAAAGCTAGATTCTTATAATTTCAATTTCTAAATGATCCGATTAAGCCCAGCTCTTCAGCCGCGCGGTAGCCAGTAGTAGCTTTGATTTCAATTTCTAAATGATCCGATTAAGCCATATGAGGTATATTTTAAAGCACCTGCAAACCCTCTACATTTCAATTTCTAAATGATCCGATTAAGCCCAGACGTACATAGTGTGCGTATTATATTTAACGTATTTCAATTTCTAAATGATCCGATTAAGCCTGGTGGTGGTGGGTTGTCCTCGTCTTGACTTATTGTATTTCAATTTCTAAATGATCCGATTAAGCCTACAAACACAGACGGAAGATTTTTCAGGAGTTGCGAATTTCAATTTCTAAATGATCCGATTAAGCCGATTGTGAAGTACGCAGCAGCACAAGAGGATATTGCATTTCAATTTCTAAATGATCCGATTAAGCCGGGAACGAAAAACTACCTTTTTGGGATTCATAGCCAAATTTCAATTTCTAAATGATCCGATTAAGCCTTCAAAGCTATTCTAAAGCTACATGGGCTTACATACATTTCAATTTCTAAATGATCCGATTAAGCCGAGTTACTAGAGCGTGCTCGCACCCGCGAAAAGCGCAATTTCAATTTCTAAATGATCCGATTAAGCCGCCTGCTTGGTATTTTAGCTCGAATGCAGTAGCCAATATTTCAATTTCTAAATGATCCGATTAAGCCAAGTGCAACTTTTCAAAAACTAATCTTGCTCCTCTTCATTTCAATTTCTAAATGATCCGATTAAGCCACACTATCGAGCTCTTTGCCAGTAGTGCCCGTAAGGGATTTCAATTTCTAAATGATCCGATTAAGCCCACTATAGAGGATGTCGACGAGAACACCTCAAGGTTAATTTCAATTTCTAAATGATCCGATTAAGCCTAACTAGAGAGATTGAAAGCATTATCCGTATAGCAGAATTTCAATTTCTAAATGATCCGATTAAGCCTTTGCAGGCACAAGATAACCGTATAGAATACAAAGCTTATTTCAATTTCTAAATGATCCGATTAAGCCAGTACAGGATTTACCAGCAGACAATTTTCATATCCAATTTCAATTTCTAAATGATCCGATTAAGCCCACCAAACAAGTGTTGCTTGATGTCATTACCCCCAAATTTCAATTTCTAAATGATCCGATTAAGCCAAGAAAAAAAATTTACTACATTATACAAAAACGCCCATTTCAATTTCTAAATGATCCGATTAAGCCGCCGTTTTTTTGACCTGAATTGCTGCTAAACTGTCTTATTTCAATTTCTAAATGATCCGATTAAGCCGGCATGGCTGCCTCAATGGGGGCTGTGCTATTCTATTTCAATTTCTAAATGATCCGATTAAGCCTGTTGTACGAAAAAACAAAAGGTGCTCCTAATACAATTTCAATTTCTAAATGATCCGATTAAGCCACTTGCCGTAGCAAAGAGCATGGCGGTTTCAAGTTATTTCAATTTCTAAATGATCCGATTAAGCCTTATAAACAAGCGCAAACGCCTGCTAAACTATGAGATTTCAATTTCTAAATGATCCGATTAAGCCTTTTTGTATACCTGCTTTGGAATGCGATTCAAAAGATTTCAATTTCTAAATGATCCGATTAAGCCTTTAGCCAAGTCAGAGGCACCAAGCCCGACAATGTTATTTCAATTTCTAAATGATCCGATTAAGCCCCGTCAAATAATGGCTAAAAATGGGCATTTACAGGCTCAAATCAAAGGTAAGGAGAGTATTTTTAACCTTGTAAAGTCTGAAACCCCCAATAGTGTAAAAAGCCCTGGAGGGTTTCAGATTTTATAAGTACCTGGCTATCAACAGTTCATGTGTAAGTTAGCAGATTGTACTACCCTTTGTACTATCAATATGTGCGAGGTTTCAGACCTTAGAAGCATATAGGGTTATTATATCATTGGTTGTTCAGGTTGCCAATAAAACTAAAATATTGACTGACTCTTTAAGAAAACCACAAAATAACCCATTCAAACCTCAATCCCCAAAAAACGCTTACCTAAAAACACCCAACCAGTACTAAATTGCCCCCATGCTCACATTCAATACCCAAGTCATATTTACCCCGGCCACTGGTGGGGTGGAGTATCTGCTGGACAGTTTTACCTCGCTGGAAATTACCAGTTCGTGGAAAAACCTGGGCGATATGGTCATACTTAAGCTGGGCAGGTTAAGAGGGCTGTTCAACAAGCAACTCAAAGAGGGAGATGGAGTAGAAATCAAGCTGGGCTACGATGGCGAGTTGCATACTGAGTTCAAGGGCTACATTGCCCGGCTACTCCCCAACCAACCCTTCGAAATGCATTGCCTGGACGAAGTCTATCATTTGCAGCGCTCTAACCTCAACCAAACCTGGAAGCACACCACTTTGAAGGAGGTAATTGAAGAAGCCATCAAGGGCTTTGAAATAGAGTTGGTGGATACCCAAGAAGTGCCCGAAATAAAGCTTGTCCCCTTTCGGGTGGCCAATGCCAGCGCTGCCAGGGTGTTGCAAAAACTCAAAGACAATTATGGGCTTGCCATGTATTTCCGGGGCAAGCAGTTGTACATAGGCTTGCCTTATTCAGAGGATGTAGCACTGACTACTGGATTAGATGAAGCACCTGTAGTATATGACCTGCAACGCAACGTGCTTGCTACCGAGTTGGAATATCGCCGCAAGGAGGACATCAAGATAAGGCTCAAGGCAACCTCTTATTTGAAAAACAATCAAAAGCTGGAGGTGTACGCGGGCAGCGAAGAAGGCGAACTCAGAACCTGGATTTCGCCCGAACCGATTAACGACAAGGATACTTTGCAAAAAATTGCCAACGAGAAGGTAAAGCTGTACCGCTACGAGGGCTACAAGGGCGGGGTTAAAACCTTGGGCGTTCCGCATGTGGTGCATTCGGCGCGTTGCCAAATCCGGGACGCTGACTACCCCGAACGCGAGGGGGTATATTTTGTAGATGAGGTAAAAACCACGGTGAGCAAAACCGGGGGCTTTAAACGGGCGGTAAAAATTGGAAGGAGGGCACAGTAGGCAGTCACAAGTCTTAGATACCGATGCATATCGGTGCAATTAGCGATGAGCTACAAGTAAACTAAACTTATTGCATAGTGTAGTTAGGTTAGAGCTGTATTTAATTATGGATGAAAATATCAACGCTTTTATTAATTCTATTCGGCGGATTATGGAGGCTTTGCCTGCCGATAGCAAAAACCTTCGGGGTACGGTGGTAGAGGTAGACGAAGCCGAACGCACCTGCGAGGTGCAACCTTTGGGCGGCGAGGCTCCCTTGCCGGATGTACGCCTGGTGGCAAGTATCGATAGTGAGGTAGTAGGCGGGGTAGTGTTTATTCCTAAAATAGGCAGCTCGGTGATTGTATCGATGCTCGAAGCCTCAGAAAGCGAGGCTTATGTGGCAAAGTTTGGCGAAGTAGAAAAGCTGCTCGTTCAGTTCAGCGAAGACAATGTGGCTGAGCTGAGTGAAGCGGGCTTGAGCTATAAAAACGGGGAGGCAGAAGTGAGTATCAATGCTGAGGTACACCAATTTAAAGTAGGTGATTTGACCCTGAAACTGGCTGCCGATCAGCTTTCGCTCAATGGAGACAGTGCAGGTGGGCTGATCAAGGTAGCCGAACTCAAAACCGAGTGGAACAAAAACAAAGCAATCCTCGATGGCTTGGTTCAGGTACTTTCGGGGTCACCTATTCCTGAACCGGGCAATGGCAGCCCTTCGGCGTTGCAAGCCACCCTCAAGGGAGCAGTAGCGGGTAAACAGACGGGAGTATTTAAACCCAGTTTTGAAAATAAAAAAGTAATGCACGGCGATGGCGACAACTGACCCTAATAAGTGGCGCAAGGTGACAGATGTACTACTTTCGGAAGTAGGCGGAGACTTGGCTTTTGAAAACGGGGACTTTGCCTTGGGCGATGCCACCGTGCAGCACCAGGCGCATAACCTGGTAGCCAACAAAGGCGATTTGCGGGCTGCACCCCAGGCGGGTATTGGGCTGGATATTTTTCTAAATGATGAAAACCGTGATTTTAGTGAAATGCGGGCTGAGATTGAGCTGCAACTGGAACTGGACGGGCAAACTATAGAATCGGTGCGCTTTGACATAGATGAGCAAACAGGAGGAGGCGAGTTGGTACGAATTGAAGCGGGGTGGAGTAATTAAATGGTTGAATGGTTTCGCTTCGCTAATGGTTAAATGGTTAGCGCAAAGCGATGATATTGATACACCGATATAGATATGATGCAAGTTTATACTACTTACGAGGGGCAAAATATCATAGACCTTGCCTTGCAACTCTATGGAAACCCCCAGGCGTTTTTTATGCTTTTGGATGACAACCCTACACTTTCGCTGGATCAGGAGATTGCGGCAGGTACTGAGGTCAGGTACGACCCTGACAAGGTAGATATTCGTGACTACCCTTTGGTCAAATACTTTAAAAATAAACTGCCCCAGGCGGTGATTGTAAAAACAGGAAACTAAAAACAATGGCAAGAACCCTTACTCAAATACGCAACGAACTCCTGGCAGCTAAGGCGGCCGAACCTAAGCTTGATGCCTTGGACTCTCCTTCTAATTTTGCGATCTGGCGGCTTTGGCTCTACGTAGTGGCCATGGCAGTCTGGACGCTGGAACAACTCTTTGACCGCCACAAGGCAGAGGTAGAAGCAAGACTTGCCCAGAATATTTTTGGTTCAGCGGAATGGTTTGTACTACAGATGAAAAAATTTCAGTACGGAGAAAACCTTGTCAGGTATGAAAACGGGGCGCTGGGTTACTCCCAAGTGTCCCCCGAAAAACAAATCATTACCCAGGCGGCCATTTCGGTGGCCAGCGGTAGTGACAACGTTGCCACGCTCAAAGTAGCCAAAACAGTGGACGGACAACCTGCACAACTTTCGGCCAGTGAACTCGCCGCCGCAAGAGGTTACATTGATCGTCTCCAACCACCAGGGGCGTATATTCTGGTCAATAGCTTGCCCGGCGATACAATTAAACTTAGCCTGGAAGTATATTACAATCCTTTGCTCGAAGCTACCTCACTCAAAACAAGCATAGAAACCGCCATTGATCAACACCTCTCCAACCTGCCTTTTAATGGTAAAATTTTGCGATCTAAAATTGTAGATGCGGTGCAGGCGGTTGCCGGAGTGGAAGATGTAGTCATTACATTATTTGAAGCCAAGGCAAGTGGAGAAACTTACGCCCCAGTAGACCGGGTATACATCCCTAAGTCTGGCTATGTAAAAATAGACGTTGAGCACCCACTCAAAGACCATCTCACCTTAAAAACTCCTTTATAAAATAAGTAAATAAAAGCATGACCATTGACTGGAATAAATTTGTGCGTTGGTTGATTCCTTCGTACCTCAAAAAGGAACAAGCACGCCACCTTGCTTGGCTACAAGTAATGCTTGCCCCTATCAAAACCTTGTACGAGCGTTTTGTGGCTTTTAGGGTGGCCACCCAGCTGGAAATCGCCATCAGCAACCAAACGATGGTGCTTGAAGAAGAACTCAACCGGAGGTTAGGGCTAAGCCGGGAGATCGTCATCATCAACCAAACCTATCAGAAAAACCGCCGCTATATCTATTACCTCAGCGAAGCATCCAGTTTGCAATATTACCGCTACTCGCTGAGTGAAATTACCGAAAAAAACCTTCTTCCCAAGTTTAGCTACACTTTGGGCGAATTCCAGGGGGAGTTCGATTTTGTAGTCCAAACTCCAGCACTCGCGGCTGACCAACAACTTCAGATTCGCGCATTCATTAATAAATACAAACTACCTGATAAGACCTACACAATTATTATCAAAGAATAAAAACAATGGCAAAAATATTAGACCTCGTTACAGGCGGGCACCCCGACTCGCTGGACGACTTAATTCATTTACAGGAGGCTCAACAAGAAGGGCAAGTGGCAAGTTTTATGGCGTTGGGGCTTGATTTGAGTAAGAATTATATACTTCAAGGCTGTGAAATCAGCGAAGATGACAGTGGCTTTGCTACCACCACCGCAGGCCTGATACTCCACAACGGCGAAGTGTTCGAAGTGCAAGAGCAAACCATTTCAGATGCAGAGAACTATGGTTGGGCAGTAGAGGACACTTATCGCCCCGGCAACCCAGTGACTTATGCTAACGGCAATGTCCACTCACCCCATAAGATCAGGAAAATGAAGCTCGTAAATACAATAACACAAGCCGACGTGCTTCATCAGGAGTTGTGGCA
>NZ_CANLRP010000084.1 GCF_947493425.1 uncultured Microscilla sp.
CTTACTATCAACAAGTTGCAAAAGAAAGGGACCTATAGCAAAGCTTATGTGATCAAAAAGGTGGTAGACAAAGCCTTTAAAAAGCCCACAAAATTGAAGGGTATTTTCGCTACCTCCGAAAATACAGAAGTAGGGCGTTGGGCAAAAAGCAAAGGCTATGAGCCAGTAAAGATCAAAGGCGGGGTGAAGTTTACGAGGGCACCCGAAGCCTTCATTACCAAGGCAGGTACCGGCAATAAACAAACCTGGAAACTATACGCCAGTAAAGCCGACCAAGCACAAAAAAAGAAGCCTATTATTGAGGCAGTGTATGTAACCGTCAAAGCGCAGGAAGACAAACAAGCCCTCAAAATTGTCTCCATCCAATCGCCTGGAAGTGACCAATTAACTAAAAAGAAATGGCTGACTGCTTTGTTTAAGGCAGTGGTAGAAAACAAAGCCTCAGAAGGCAAAGCAAGCCCTACGAAAAGAAGTGTGAGTGTGATTGTGGCAGAGGCAGCAGCAGGCATCAAAATGAGTGATTTCAAGGCTCTAAAAGAGAAACCCCAAACCGAGATAGACAAGGCTGGACAAAAAACCCTGGTGGGCAATTGGGCGGCAAACCTCCAACTGGCAGGTAAGTCTCAGGAATACAAGTATACCCTGGTGCGTAACAACAACGTACGTTTTGCCAAAACCGCTTGCTTTGTGGCAGGCACCAAAGTATGGCTACATGACTACCGCCAGAAAAACATTGAAGACGTACTGCCCGAAGACACTGTAAGAGCTTTTGATGCGATTACCAAGCAAGAAGTGTTGGGCAGAGTCACCCACACCATCATTAAACAATCCTCTACCCTGATTGGAGTATATACCATTGCCGATACCTTGTGGGTAACGCCCGAACATCCTTTTTACGTCAACGGAAGGTGGGTGCCCGCAGGCGATCTCAAAAAAGGTGACCAATTGATTCTACTCAACCACCGTCAGCTCCTTGCCCACAAAACCCGCCACCTCCCCCGCTCTACCCAAGTACGCATTGATAACATTGTAGTAAAAGACACAGTGGCTACAGTCTATAACTTTACTGTAGCTAAGTACCATAATTATTATGTGGGCAATGTGGGGGTGTTGGTGCATAATAATGAGTGTAGGGAGCCTTTTTATATTTTGACTGAGGCCTCAGATGGTCACAAAGAGGTTATGAAGGATTTTAATTCGCTTACTCAAGAGCTAAAATACGTTAAGATAGGTAAAGTAGCTGTGCAAAGTGATGTTATCAGCGCAACATCCAATAAGAAAAGGTGGATTACTAAAGGGGTTTTTTTACGAGAAAATGCAACACTAAAGCAGAAAGAGCAATTTAGTAAAGATCTTTTCAATGCATTATGTAAAGGCTTATTTGAAAAGAGTAAGAAATTAAGCCTTGCAGAACAGTTAGCACCTATACCAAGGTTGGAATCAGTGCTATCTACTGTCTATCGAGATTATTTAATAAATGAATCTAAAATATTTAGTTATGAAAATAACTTTAGATGTTGGATGTTTCAAGTAATTCCTAAAGATTATTTGCAACATAAGGCGCTTGTCTATGCAGGTTATAAGGGTGAATCAAAGGATGTTTACCCTCTGAGGTATAGTGAACGTCGTGGTTTCAATAATAAAAAATACTATACATACATAAAAACAGAACTGGATAGAATAGACTATAAAATTAGGTATTATTCAAAGCAGGGGGGAAGACCTTACCCCAAGCAACTTGTCCTTTGGGATATAAATGAGTTAATTGCTAAAGTTCAGAAGCATTTATTTGAAGTACAGGGAAAAAAATTGAATGATGGACATAAACGTTTTCTGTCTTTGAGTTTATACGATCTTGAGCAATGGGTAGTAAATGAGTATGATTCTCCTTGGGAAGTATTAAACATAACACATGAAGAATGGCTACAAAATATTATTAACAGAGTGATTAAAAAACAAGGTCTAGCAGGACATTTTCAGAACTCATTGATGTTAGAACTTAAAGGAGAAACATTAGCTATTTTTAGTCATTTATTAATTACACATAAGGCAGAAGGCAATAGCTTTGAGAGTTTTGAAGCGTATTTGGAAAAAATAATTACTAGTGCTTGGAAAGATGAATGGAAGAGTATTTTAAATTGGAAAACAAACCCAATCAAGGCAGCGAAAGGCTTCCAGTCACTTGTAAGGAAAGGAGCTTTGGGTAAGTATAATCAGATATACGATAAAATTATACAGCATAAAGGTACAAAAGGAGTACGAAAAATGACTAGTTCCTCTGTTGAGGCTTGGACTAATTGGATGATAAAGTTTAATAAAGTGAAGGGTTTGTTTCCTGACCATGGCGCAGAAGTGACAGTTGAGGATGATCTTGGTAGAAAAAAAGTATTAAAAGTAGAAAATGCTTTAATTAAAAGAACTAAGGAAGCTTGGCAATGGATGCATGTTGCTCAAAATGCCGAAGTGACAGGAAAGGGTTTGCTTGGCGTATTCCATCTAGTGGGAGAGGGAATGCAACAATTATATCACTTTATACTCCCCTGATGTTGGTTAAACACAGCAACATATTATTTATGGTATCTAAGTTAATATTTTAAAAAAACTTAAAATATTCTTATAACATGACAGACAAAAATATTTGGCTACAGAACTTTAAACACGAACTTGATAAAACAAGGGAAGAATATGTAAACACGGAATGGGCAGATGCATTGTCTCTTGAAACGGCCGAACTTGTAGCAAAAAAATTGTTAAAACATTCAAAAAAATGTGCTGAGTGTGAGAAAATGCAAGATTTATTTTTGGAGTATATCATAGAATTAAGATATATAGAATTTGACTCATCTTTAAATAGATCTAAAAGTGAATTAAAAGCACTTAGGGCTAAAAAGAGGGACAAAGTTCATGATCATCTTAAAACTGTTCATCATTACAAGGGGACAATGGATAATAGAATCAGTCTTGTTTTCATAGCACTTTTTCTTACCATTGTTTTGCCAATTGCCGATTCAGTGATTGCCTTTGGTTGGCACTGGCTGCTATCTTTCCCCACGATAACTATTGCTTGGTTGATTGGGTACACTCTAGATAAAAGAAATATAAAAAAGGGCTGGGCTATATGACACAAAATGAAGACTGGGCAAAACATAACCGTCAAAGAAACCGAAAATGGCTTAAACATAACATTCGTCGCTTAAAAAAGATGTCTTCGGTAAAAAAAAGGCATTGGCTGGGTCTACGCCTTATTGAAACCACTCTTATTAATTCAATGCGAGCATTGGTGTTCGAGGCAGAAACAGATGAGGTAGCTAATACTTATAAAACTAACTTTAATCGGTATTTTAAGTTAATGGAAGTTCCAGATTCTGAGTATGTAAGTAGGGCGGAGATTAGGCACTGGAACAAAAAATTGATTAACCCTGTAGTAGATTATCTTCATGACCAAAAAGACTATGTTTTTAGACATGCTTTTAAACGTTTTTATACAGTCCGTGGTGTTTGGATAGGGGTATTGTTGTGGGGGGTGGGTGTTGTTAAAATGTTTAACTTTCCTTGGCTCTGGTATTATTCTTTGTTTTTGGTGATTGTGGCTTTTTTGGTGGGTAGTTTGATGGATTTTATTAACGTGAAAAAGGTATAGTTAAGTGTATTGAATTGTAATGGTCCAAACTATTTCAGCCAGTCCAAAGCTACCCTTTCCCCAAAGAAATCCATCAGCTTGGAAACTTCGTCTTGAGCCAAAGGGTTGTCGTACAAGTCGATAGATTCTAGGTTGGGTAAACCATAAAGCTCAATTGGAATATGCCGTATATTGTTTTCAGATAGGGAAATCTTCTGTATGTTTTGAAGGTTCGATATATGAGAAGGAATTTCTCTTATATTGTTTTCATTTAGTATTAGTCGTTTTAATTTTTTTAATAGAAATACTTCTGGAAATATTGTCCTGATTCTTGGCTTCATGTTTTGCATGCTTAAATACTGTAAATTTTGCAGCTTGCTAAAGCTTTTAGGAAGGTTTTCAATGTAATTATCACTTATGGCGAAATTCTCCAGAAGCCCTAATTCCCCTATTTCCTCTGGTAAGGATGATATTTTATTTTTAGTTAAATCTAGAGATTTTAGACTTTTTAGTTCATTTATTTGTGGAGGGACCTCTTTTATTTGATTTCTGCCTAGGAATAAACCTTCAAGTTTTTTGAGTTTACCGATGTTTTTAGGTATCACACTTATATAGCCAAAATAGCAGCGTATTTCTGTTGCCTCTTTCCAATAGCTTTCAAACTCGACCAGTTCATACTCCAAGCAATATATGGGAAACACCCTAATGGCTGTTTCTTTTAGTTCTTGTGGTACACCTTTTTGGGAAAGTATTTCAAAGGCTTTTCGAATATTTTTCTCATGTTCTATAGTATAGAAACCATCTTCAGGTGCTTTCCAAAGGCCTTGGACATAATCAAGTTCTTTCTTAGTATAACTCTTGCTAGACAAATCCATCGTTTTTATTTTCAAGATAAGCAAAATAACCTTGTATCGAAAATTGAGGTTATGGACAGGTCCTGAGTCTTTCTGTCCAACGAGCCTAAAATCTATAAATATTCAAAAAAGCTTTTCAAACCCATTGTCTATGATTTATTTTTTTAACAACTTGTTTACAAGTCACGCGAAAATTGAGAACCCAGCCAATGAAAAAAGACTCGTTAAAAGTATTCTTGACTCTCTTTCCTCCTCTAACAGTGGTGGGTATATTCCTTATGCTTCTGTTGAGATGGAAAGGTAATGGAAGCAACAATGTTCTCTTTACCACCAGCATAGTTATTTCTTTTTTGTTGTGGTTTGCCTTTATCCGTTGGGCACTCGTAGTCAGGGAAATTGGTAAAATGCTGTTTGCCAGAGTTTTTGGGGGTATGCCCCACCATGTTATTCTGGGAACAGGAAAAGGTTTGGGAGAGTATGAGTGGCTGGGGGTCAAGGTGGGAATCAATAGAAAGTTGACAGCTTCTGCTTCTAAAGCCTTTTTTACAAGCAAACCCTTTCTCAAGTTCAGGTATGCCATGTATCTTTCTGGAGGTTTTTTACTCAATGTTTTGCTTGTCATTGTATCAGATCGAATTATCTATTATACCATAAGCCCCTCTATGACTAGTGCAACCCTTGCCTGGTGGGTATGGAAAACTTTTGCTTTTGCCAGTATCTATGTTTATCTGTTGGATTTCGTTGCCTCAGTCAGACCAAACTACGGCGAAGATGGTTTTCCCAGTGACCAAGTAACCTTATTCAATCTTTGGACAACCCCTATAGAACATCTTGTAGATGATTTCAATGAAATTTATTATCGTGATGCTCACGACTATTTCAAAAGAAAGAACTACTCTAAAGCCATTTGTTTGTACAAAAAATTGGTAAATGATGAAGACGAAACTAGAAGGTTCAACTCCATGTTTAACCTGGGTACTATTTTTTTAAGAGAAGCTAAATTTGAAAAGTCTATTAAAATGTATGAGAGCCTGGAGAAAATGATTTCTGTGGGAGATCAAGCGTTCTTATGGCATACGAGACTCGCGTGGAATTACTTGGGATTGGGAGAATCAAACCTTGCAGAGTACCATGCTCGTCAAGCTTTCCCATTGAAGCAAAATGGTGAAGGGATGAATACACTTAGGGGGGCTGTATTTATTGAAAGAGGAGAGTTAAATAAGGCTTACCCTTTGCTTAAAGAGGCTGCTGATAATAGTTCTAACCTTGAAGACAGGCTCCTAGCAGCAATATTTCTTTACAGTTGTCTCAGCAGACAACAAAGCTGGCAAGAAGCAGAAAAATACAGACAATTCATAGAACATTATTTTGCCTACTTGTCTGTTGTCAATGCCTTTTTTTGGGAAAGGGTTCAAAAGAATGTCAGTTTGAGTAAAGAAGAATAAAGTGCTTTTACACAGCACATTTCCTGGATAAAACCTATCAACAAAATGGACGGAGCATCTTCACAAGACACGAAAATATTACAATTATTACGCAGCGATGACGAAAAGAACATAAAATTGGCATTTCAGCTTTGTTTGGCAACAACCTATGGGGAAGAGGTAGCGCAAGAGTTAAAAGAAAACCAAGAATTAGTTTTTGAACTTTTGGAGCACAAACTGGAGCAGGAATATTGTCAGACTATCGATTCTTTGACTTATGAACTTAGAGAATTGACCTCATTGCCACCTGAAATAAAACAATTGATAAATTTGAGGCTTCTAAATTTGGACCATAACAAATTGCATCTTTTTCCACCAGAAATAGGCAAGCTAACAAGGTTAGAGAGATTAAGTGCTTGTCAAAACCTCTTGACCAAGCTTCCTCCAGAGGTTGGTCAATTAACAAAATTAGAATACTTGTACTTGAGCGATAACCAACTTACCCTATTGTCGCCAGAAGTTACAAGGTTGAGGTTGCTCAAGGAATTAGATTTGTCAAGTAACCAGCTTGTCTCACTACCCTCAGGAATTGGTTGCTTAGAATATCTCCAGAAGCTTTATTTGGGTAATAATAGGCTCACTGGTCTGCCTGTTGATATAGGGGGGCTGATGAACTTAGAAATTCTTGTCTTGGAAAACAACAGACTTGAAAGCCTCCCTGTTGAGGTTTGTGAGCTAAGAAATTTGACATATTTGGGTTTGGATGGGCTCCCACTTACTCAACTTCCTCCTGATATTGGTTATTTGTTCAATCTGAAAGAACTGAGTATAAATGATAACTTTTTTACCCAAATTCCTCCTGATATCGGCTACTTGTCAAACTTAAAAGCTTTATATGCAAGGAACAGCCAACTAACCAAACTACCTTCTGATATTGGTAACCTAATGAACCTGAAAACATTGCAGCTAGATGGGAGTCAGCTCGCTGAACTTCCCCCCGAAATTGGTAGCTTGGCAAACTTAGAAGTATTGGATTTAAGCGGAAATCAACTTTCCGAACTTCCTTCTGAAATTGGCAGATTAACAAATTTGAAGGTGTTAAACCTGAGTGACAATAGGCTTACAAGCATTCCTTCTGAGATCGGTCAGATGAAAAATATAGAGTCGCTCATTCTAAGCAGTAACCAACTTAAGCAGTTGCCCCCAGAAATAGGTGAGTTGGCACATCTGGAAACCATCAATCTTAGCAATAATCATCTCAGGTATTTGCCCCTAGAAATAGGACAGTTGAAAAACTTGAGGAGGCTTCGTCTGGAACAAAACTACCTTACTTCATTACCACCTGAAATAAAGCAATTGGAAAGCCTGGAGGCTTTGGATTTGACCAATAATGAAATGACGGGCTTGCTCCCCGAAATTACGAAATTAGAAAGCCTTGTCGCATTATCTTTAGCAGGCAATCCTGTAACCCAATTTCCAACTGAAGTACTTCAGCTCTCAGGCTTGACAAACTTTTACCTTGACGATACCCCTCTGATGAACAAAGACGAAGAGAAAATTAAACAATTGTTGCCTGGAGTTACAATTACCTTTTGGTCAAAATAGAAAAATCAAATAAATTGTTTGTTTCAAAAAGTATCTTTTGGTTGCCGGCTATTTTTTATATTTGTTAAGTTATAGGATGATTACTCAAGAATAAAGGCTACTCTAAAAAAATAAGGTAGCCTTTAGCTTTATTGAAAGGGAGATAGTCTTACTCCAACGCCCACAACCTTCCACCCACCACCAACCCGCTCAGGGGTACCCTTTGGGTCTGAGCCTGTATTATATCACTTTAAGCGCAGCGCCAAAGTCTTCAAAAGCTATGCAGGGAGTGGAACCTGGTTTAATTGAACGGCAACGCCCTAAAATTTATCTGGTTGTTGGTGACCGTTCAATTAAATTAGGACGACCGTCAATGAGCCTAAAGCGAATGCATGTCATATTAAAGGCACCACATTAGATATTATAGAGCCAATAATATGCTCATAAAGCGACCTGGTCTAATAACTACTCTTCAAATATCCTTCAATATCTTCCATAGAATAGCCAGTATATTCAAGAAATTTAGAAATAGGAACCGGTATACCATCGGCGAGTCCATATTGAACCCTTATTTTTACTAAAAGCCTTCTGGAATGGCTTAAAGACTTACCCGTAATCTCTGATATTTCGGGTGGATAGATGCAGTTTTTTGTTTTCATATTGGTTTAAGCTAGGAGTATTACCCGTGCTGAATCAGGCAAAATGAGCAAAATAAGCAAGGTGTGCATAGGCATATAACATTAGTTTTGGACTAGCGTAGAAAAAATAAAGATTCAAGTAGTCAAAACTAGTTATAGGCGGGAGAAGAAATTAAATTATTAACAACCAATAAGTAGAGGAGATATAAGATTTATTTACCATCTCATTGATGGTCGTTTTTCATACAAAGTCAGATTTTATTTAGCAGGTGTAAAATGTGTTTATTGACCTGTACTTCCAAACGAAAACTAGATAAGCATAAAGTTACAAAATATTTAATAGAATTAAAAAAATGGCAAATGGCGACTCTTATGTGAGCAGTAGTCAAGCTCGGCTTGGCGAGTTTGAATAATAGTCTAAGAGCTTGACACTGTTTCTAAAATTAGCAATGAGCCATTTATTATATACTATAAGCCAACCTCTTTAAGCCAAGGGCAAGGTTTTAAAAACAATAATATTATGGGACGACAAACAGGAGCAGTTACATTTACCGGACGTTTTGGCAATATGGTAGGCTATATATCAGATGGCGAAAATTTGGTACGTACCCCTGGCGGACAAACCAAAAGCCAAATTATGAGCAACCCTCGTACCAAGGCAAACGTTGACGAGTTTGGTTTGCTTCAGGCATCAGTAGGCACTATACGCTTGGGGCTAATGAGAGCTATAGCTAAAACCCGCAACTCAAAACTACAAGGTCAACTGACCAGTAAACTCTCTACAATTCGCAACACCTCTACCCAACCCAAGGGAGAGCGTACTGTAGCCGAGGGTACAAACTTTGGTTCCTTGCAAGACTTTCGTATCTCTAAACGTGCGATGGCATCTCGTTTTGCTTTGTCTTTTAACGCCAACTGGAACAAAGCCACATCTTCAGCTGAGCTGGCAGTGCTAGACATCAACCCAGCATCCGACGTCTTCCCTCCTTCTTCAGCTGCCAAGTTTAGTTATTCTTTTATTGCCGCTGAAGTGGACCTAATCGAAAACAGAATCATACAATCAGGTATGGCTGTCCATATCGACAAACAAGACGTAACAGCAATCACCCCGATTGCAGGGGTAGTAATACAAATTCCACTATCAAACACCGCCAATACACATATCATAGGTGCTCAACTTATCGAGTTCTTTGACGACAATGATGCCCCTTTAGGTATTCAAGACAATGCATCAATCATTAGCCTGGCAACTAAAAATGTATAATCAGTAGTCAAAGTTTAGTAGATTATAGTTCATAATTTTAACGACCGTCTGGAATTACTCCAGGCGGTTTTTTTATTGTATAGCCCAAACTACTGATAATCAGATGCCAGCCCGTTATTCCCCAAATACCCATTTTTATATGTATGGTAAATACTATATGTATACTATTGCTTATATGTATTATACTTATCATATTGCAAGCCTTTTTTGGTAATTTCTAAAATATAACAATGGCAACAGTAATAAGTGTATGCAATAATAAGGGAGGGGTTGGCAAAACTACCGCAACCCTCAATATAGGCGCGGGGCTGGCGAAAGTAGGCAAAAAAGTACTTCTAATAGATTGCGATGCACAGTCAAATTTAAGCATGTGTTTTCGGCAAGACGAGGACACCAGCTATAACATTGGTAGGGTGCTCTTGGGAGAACTTGCTATAAAAGACATTCTCGTAAAAACCGAAAAATACCACCTTCATTTACTGCCAGGTTCACGCGAGCATCGCAAAATAGAGAAACGCCTGGTAGGAGAAACTGGAGCAGAACGCCGTTTACTCAAAACCTTTAAGAAAGAAAAGCTCAGAGAGAAATATGATTATATTCTCATAGATTGTCCCCCAGCTTTGGGAAACTTCACCACCAATGCTTTAGTAGCCAGCACCCATTACATAGTTCCTGTAACCCCTGAGTATTTTGGGTACAAAGGTATAAAAGGAGTACTTGAGTTTATCAACGAAATCATAGAACATGACCTCAACGATGACCTTGAGTTAATGGGAATCATCATTAACCAGTTCAACGAGAACGTAAGGAACAAAGTAAGAAAAGGCATTGCCGATAAAATTAGACAAAGTGGGTTGGCAACTTTCAAAACCAACATTAGACAAAATAGCGATCTTGTCAAAGCAGCAACCAATGCAAAATCTATTTTCGCTCAAAACGAAGACAGCAATGGCGCAAAAGATTATTCTAGCCTGGTGAATGAAATAATCAACCTACGCCAGTAATTATAAACCAAACGTGAATAGTTAAAAACTAAAAATAACATGGCAAAAAAAAATGATATAAACTTTGACCGACTTGATGATTTAACCCCCATTAAAAAGAAGAAATCGTCCGAAGGCTTAAAAAAGAAAAAGGTTCGACGCAAGCCCCTCACCCACACATTTAGCGAAGAAACCATCAAACTGATGAAGCGCATGAAATATTGGGACCGTTATGACTCCGACTCTCAAGTCATCGAAAAAGCAATTCAAGCCCTTGCTTCAGGCAAAACCTATCAACCTACCCCAGAAGAGGAGCAAGAAGGCAATTAGTGAGTGGCAATGGCTTGCTGGGTTTTGAACTGTATATATTATTTTTTGATGTTTGCTTATAAGATTGTATCCCCACAAGTTATAACTACTACTTTGTGAGTAGGCCTACAGTCTTGGTTTGCTGGAGAATCTTTTTCTTAATATTCAAGGATAATTTATTTAGGTATAAAAAGCGTCTAAAATTTGCCTATTTAGGAATAAAAAAAATCCTATAGTAAAAAATGAGTAAATCTATAGATGTGGTTTATCTTTTTGCAATGGTGTATTTTTAAGAAAAGAGCAAATACAAGGATATGACAAGTAATATTTTACATTAAAATCTGTATGTTTATTCACGAAAGCGTGAATAAAGGCTATTATGTGCGATTTAATATATATATTCAAATGTAAGTTTTTTAGTTAAAATTAACTGTTATACTTAAAGAGAATACGAATATTTCGTATCAGGAAGCTATTATTATTGCAAACGTTTTTTTTAGTAATTGGCTTTATACAATATTCAAGGGATGAATTACCCTTATTGTGCTTAGAAAAGTTATATTTATATTCATAGTGGTATATTGGATTATGTGGACCTTACCGTAACGAAATTCTCGTAAACTGTAACATTATACCAAGTAAGCAAACCAGAAAATTAAACGTCTAAAAACCGATAAAAAACCTTATCATTGTAAAATCATCCAACAGGTGTAAACGAGTGGAGTCGGTGCTACTCCCTAAACATGTCACCAGATGGTGAAACCCAAAATTTGAGAATCCATCAAATGGCATTTTTAAAAATCTTTGCCTTGGTACTCAGCGTATGCAGCAGTGTTATTACTATAGCCAAAAACCTGGTTGGTGATAACCCTAAAAACAAAAAAGCCGACAAGAACAAATAGTTCAAGTCGACTTATATGAAACGTTCCAAAAGCCTCAGAAGAGACCGCAAAATCAGCTTCTGAAGTTCTGGATTTTTTCCAGCTTTATGTAGCTCACGTTTATCGTGGGCTATTTTTTTGTGTTGGGGAAAATAATAGTATTTATTAATCCCCTGTTTTTTTGTGGTTAAACCAAAGGATGTTAACAAAGATTTACCTTTAATGTAAACCTATTTCAACTCCTAAATGGTACGATTAAAGTTTCAGATATTATGCTAAATTGATTGGGAGTAGATCCATTTCAATTTCTAAATGATCTGATTAATGCTTGTCAAAAGATTTAAAATTAGGTGATTTTACTTCCGCGAATATAGCAAAATATTTATTTGTAATAAATCTAATACAAGTAACAGATATCAATAATACCGATAATATTAATAATATTCTGATAAATATCTGATAAATATCTGTTATGCTTATATTTAGAACATAGTTTATAGATGCTCCCTGTTTCCCAATGGTATTTCCTAAATCAATATATTATAAGATGGAACACGATTGAAAAACTTGTAATTGTTGATGATAGCTACCTCCCCAGCAAATTTTTTATAGGAGGAGTCAGTGCTAACAACTACCAGTTAACCCCTACATCAAATACCTCACATTGTTCCTGGTAAAAGCCTTGCCCCTGGCGGTCCTCATTCCCAACTCATTCAAATAATCTGCAATTTCCCTGTTATTCATCCCTTGCTTTATACACATATCAATAATTAATCTTGCCTTACGTGTTGCTTCGTTGCCAGCTGCCTTATTTTGAATAGCTTGTTTGGCCTTTTCCCTGTGTTCATCCGTCCATCCCTTCGGGCTACCCAACCTATACTTCCCTTGCTTGTCAGGCTTCATCTCTGTTCTTCCATCTGCACTTGGTTTTACATTGTTAATATCCCCCTGTGCAATCCTTCGTTTTTTTTCTGCCAAGGCTAGCTTTGTTCGCTCACTTGTTGCCTCTCGTTCTTTTTGCGCTACAGCCCCTAAAATATGAATAGTAAAGTTATCTACCTCTGGCATATCACAACATTGGAACTTCAGCCCCGACTCCATCAACCTTGTCAAAAAACCTAGGTTTCGTGCAAGTCTATCAAGTTTTGCCACCAGCAAAATATTTCCTTCTTTTTTACATAAAGTCATTGCTTCTTCCAGTACAGGTCTATCGGTCCTTCTCCCCGACTCTATTTCTTCAAACTCCTTTACCAATGCCCCACCCCTACCCTGTACAAAATCTTTAGCTGCTTTTTTCTGAGCCCCCAATCCCAATCCTGATATACCCTGTTGTCGGGTGCTCACCCTATAATATGCTACATACTTAACCTTCATAACATAGTCTATTTAAACTAAATACTATAAATAGCATACATATTATATGTATAGTAAGTATAATATGTATTGTAAATATTAAACCTCTTTGAGTGTTATTTCAGGGTATTACTGTAAATACTATATGTATAATAAATATTATATGTGTCATACATATTATATGTATAGTAAATATAATACTTAAAATACATAGTCATACAAACATTATCCAACGACAAGCGATTGACTGTGTACAATCACTAAATATTTACCATTGTTTCCCAACATCAAAAAAGTAAGCTGCTTGCAATGGATCAAGATCAACAATTAGGGACCTTGTCTAGGCAACAACCGTGTGTAACTGATATATAGCTATGTAAAAAACCTCAAATACCTATATGAGAGAGTTTACAACCCTTATATATCCCGAAAAAATACAAAAAACACCCAACTTTAGAATGTCCAATTTTACCCTCCAAATCTTAGAATATTGCTCCTATAAGCATATCCCGTATCAAATCCGTACCTCACTCGTACATATTCCGTATAGTTCTTTACGTAAAGAATCTCAAACCAACCAGGCATAATGTTTATCTTGCCTGTTTTGCCTGTCTTGAAACCAATAGATTGTTCTGATATAGAGCAAAAGGAGAGCGATAAAAGGAGAGCAATAGAAAAACCAAAGCCAGTAATAATTGTTATTACTGGCCTTGGTCAATGATGTTTTTGCATTGTGATGTCTATCTAAACGTCAAGCGTTTATCCTAAGCGTTTTATGTGGAGCTCCAACCACCTATATTTTTTTAGCAAGAGGGGTGAGCACCCGCAGGATCTATTACTTATTTTTGTCTAGCCTGGCAATAATGTCAGCCAACAACCCCTTAATATCCGAAACCTCGTTTTTAATATCTTTGTTATCCTTGCCCAATCCCAACAAAAAATCTACTACATTATCTTGAGTCAATGTATCTGGCAATGACTCTTCCGTTTTTTGCTTTTTGGTCATGCCAAATATATCTACCTCAAGCAACAAAGCAACCCTAATAAGCTTTTGTGTAGGAAAAAAACCAACGCCACGCATATATTTCCCCAGGCTTGGTGCAGCAATGCCCGTTTTTTCGCTAAGCGTTTCATAAGTTTCTTCGCTTTTATCAAAGGCTTCCTTAATTTTCTCCCTAATCAACTCATAAACCTGATCCGCCTGAGTCTCTACCGATTTGTCATGGGCCTCTTGGTTCCCTTCTTCAGACCGTATATTATCCTCCATATCGAGTAAAATTGATGATATTTGGTAATATAATATATTTTACGAATACAAAAGTACCATATATTGTACTATCTCTAAAGAAAGAGTCAACCAAGATCATATATTATCCTACCTGCCAATTAACACCCCACAACACCTTATTTTATCCACAACACCTTACTTATTTTTCTTTAAAGATCAAATATTATCTTTTTACTTTGTTATTAAATCTTATATTATCTATAATTGTGTATAAACTCAAAATGAGCAGATAAAATAAGGTCTTTTAATATGGCAGCAAACACCAACCAATATACCAAACAAAAGTCTGAAAAAAAGACAAGGGAAGCTCAATTTGCTACCCAAATTATCTATGAGGTAAGCATCAACACCCGACTCCAGAAAAAAGTCCAACAAATTCAAAAAAAGTTTAGCCCCAAGCCTACCCTACAAGACAAAAAAAGCCTGTATAACTTAGCAGTAGCTTTTGAGTGGGTTTTTGGTCTGTTAGGAGTAGCACTAGGCCTGTACCTCATGTATGCTATTTTTCTTGATGCTTTTACCAACCCCATTGCCGCATTTACGGGAGCCCTCCTGTTTCTGGGTGCTTGGGAATATGGCAAACATGTGTTGCTAGCAAGCATCCTACGCGAAAAATACGTCTATCGACGAACAAATACCTGGTTCCTGCTCCTCAATATCCTGATGATTAGTTGCTCTATGTGGTGGTCAGTCCAAGGCATTCTCAATTTTAACCAAGAAGTAATTGTTGAAAAGCCCCAAACCATCAGCCTGGCTCAAATCAAAAAACGTCACCAAAACGAAATTGCCAAACTAAACCGAACTACTCAGCAAAAACACCAAGCAGCCAAGCAAGAATTCAATACCAAAATCAGAAACATTGAGCAGGCCACCAACAAATACTTGGGCAGCGTCAAATACAAAGGAAGCATCAATGTACATAACCACGCCAACAGAACCGTAATAACCAACAGTTCAAACCGAATCGCCAACCTTGAAAAAGCCCAAAGAACAACTTTAGAAAAAATACAAGAACAAAAAACTGAACAGCTGGCTGCAATTCTCGCAACCCAAAAGGCTGAGTTAACCGAAACCCAGCAAAAAAACAAAGAAACCATTGGCAAGGCTGCTATCAAAAATGAGAATCGTTACTGGAACCTCCTTTGGCTTGCCTTCATTGGAGACATAGCATGTGCTATAGCCGTTTGGTACCGGGTTTTCCATTTTTATCGAGGACTGCAAGAAATCCAACAAGCCGAAAAACTTACTGGAGTAAAGGTTATTAGCAATACCCTCACCCCAAAACCATCAATATCCAACCATTCAAAATCACCTGTGCCCCTGACAAAAAAAGAAAATAAAATCTATAAGCTGTACATGCAGTCAAACCAAAGCCTAACAAAAACCCAAATGAATAAATCAACCGGAATCAGCAGAACGATCATAGACAACATGTTCAAAAAAACGGGTATAAAGTACCACCGGGCACAACCAAAAAAAGTGTCCAATTTTCCTAAAGAAAAAAGTGTCCAAGTTGCCGTTTAAAAACTGGACACCAAATAAAATCAAGAAAACGAATCAAAAACCAGTGGAGGAGTTGTATGCAAGACTTACCAACCACCAAACAAATTAAAGGGTGGTTTGTGCATAGTAGCAACAACCCTCAAAACTGTAAATCAAAAAGAAAAGAAAGGAGGAACTTTTTCGATGACATGCTCGATATAAGCAATCAAAATTCTCTATATTGCAAGTTATAAGCTCTTTAGAAAGGCAAACAACCTTAAAGAGCCAAGGAATAAACCTTAAATCATTTGTTTCTGCAATACCTTGACTCATTTGGCTACAAGATAAGCAGACTTAAATGATATAGTAAACCTGTCCAGAAGACCTGCTTGTCTTTTAGCAATTAGCAAAAAAGGTGAAAATAGAGTAGGAGGGAGGGCAAAAAAAATACGGAGCATATTTCAATGGGATGGCGACCCTCAATAATACTCCGTTTTTTTCTTCATAAATAAAAACATCTTATAAGCAAACTTGGCGAGTTTGTTACCCTTTCGGGATTTGATGTTTTAACCCAGCACATTAAAAATGTGCTGTTTAATCAACTTGTAAAGTGTTTGTTGGCTACAAACCCGAAACAAGTACCGCAAAAGAGTCATTACCCTTTTGCTTTTTTGACTAAGTAAAAAACACGTAAATGGATTCAAAATTTAGTAATGTGTCAAAAACTAGATTTTAATAGTAATGAGCAGTCAATGAACAGTTTTTAGTGATATGCCGGAAATAAACTTTAACAAAACCCTAAAAAATAAATCAATGAATGATTTTTAGTGATATGCTGGAAATAAACTTTCAACAAAACCCCAAAAAATAAATCAATGAACGGTTTTTAGTGATATGCTAGAAATAAACTTTTAACAAAACCCTAAAAAAAATAGATCAATGACCCATTTTCACAATACGTGTATGACAAATATACGTAAAATATCTTTATTTGGATACCTTCCTAGTTTTCTTTCTACCAAAAAACCTGCAAAAAACTCGGTAAAAATCTCGTTGAATCCATATCTACGAGTTTTCCCACACCTTGATACTCTTTTCTATATAGCCAACCATTTACAGAAAGGAGGGAGGTCATGAGTGATCAACCCAAGCTTATAAACACCCAACAGAGCAGCCAAGCCATTGCCCCAGCAACTTCCCTTTGTATTTGTGGCTCAAACACTGGTTGCTCACAGTGCAATACCGTTGACAGTCCACCCAGTCGAAAAACAGAAAAATGCAATAGCCATATAAAGGAAGAAGCCTCACTCGATAATAATACAAACAACTGCGTATCTGAGGATAATACAACTATCCAAATACCACCAGCCAACCGAGTATTATGGAACAATACCTACAGTGCAAAAATTTCCTCTAAATCCAAACAGGCATTCAACCTTCGCCGTGCCATTGCTAACTACCTTGCCCAAGGAGCTCCCGATTTAGACACAGGGGAGTGGATTCAAGCCGATATTAGGGACCTTGACAAGAGTCAGGCAAAGCCCTTATTTGAAGGAACCTATTATGAACGGCTTTATAACTTTTATTATCGTATGGGGCTCAATGAGTCAATTTATGCAGAGTTTGACAACACCTTGGGGCTCAAGACTACTCAAATACTTTCTACTAAATACTCTATGCATAACCTTTGTCCAGTGTGGGGTTTTCGTAGATCACAAATTATTCGCAAACGCTACCGTACCTATTTTGCAGATAATCCTCAAGTCCTAACCGATTACCATCCTTGTCACATGGTGCTCACCCTACGTCATAATGACCAAGGCTTTTTTCTGAAAGATGAATTTGTAGCCAAGCGTTTCTTTGCTCGTGAGCTTATTGAGCAGTTCAAACAATTCCGCGACAACAACCGGAGTACCTGGAAGCATTATGTATATGGAGGTTGTTATAACATTGAGGTAAAGAAAAGTAAAAATGATAATGGGATTCATGTGCATATGCACTGTCTTATTTTGCAAAATAAAGACTACAAAGTAAATGAAGTCAGAGAATGGATAAAAACAATCTGGGAACGCCAAACAGGTGCCTCCAAAGTACATTACGAGACGCTGTACTTTTACGATCATGAGGATCAACAAGTGGTTGAAGATATAAATAATATCAATGAGTATTTTGACGAAGAAACAGGAACCTATGAGTATGCATGTGATGCTAAAACAGTACCAACCAAAAGCTATTTCAATGCATCTTGGACACCTGATCAAACTAGTAGAGCTATCTTAGAAGCCCTCAAATACAATTTTAAGCCTGATGCCCTTATGGATAAAAATGGCAACTTTGATATAGAGTTTCTAGCTGAAGTGCTCAACAATTGCAAAAGCTTACGTTTTCATTCTAAGTTCAATGCTCTTTATAATGTTAAAGAGCTCAATTTTAACTCTTTAGGTAGCAATGAGGACGAGCTAGAACTTAAAGACTCTAACGATATTATTATGTCCGAGTATGTCACCCGTGCCGCCAATGAATACGACCTGGATGTAGAAGAAATATCTGAAGAAACCTTTATCTACCCCGGTATCGATTACATGAAGGCAACTGAGTTAGGTTACAGTGCCAATTACGAGACTTTCATCGACCGTTTACCTGAAGTTTTAGAGTTTGTCAAGCAGAAAAAAGCCCGTTCCTTGCTCGACTTTATCGATGTAGATAGCCAGTACAATAACATGGTAAACCCATTTACCCTGGAACCAGCCAATTACCAAGATTTTAAACTGATGATTGGTTTTCCCCATACCATCCGCCACCGACAACGGAGCCACTATGGTGGCAATGAACCTTACCATGACCCTAGAAACTACTACCAGGTAGCTCAGGAGACCACCAGTGTCAAAGAACTTACCAAATCTTTGATGATGGGTCATTTCAATAACATAATAGTTTATGAGGACTATGATCGTTTTGAAACCGATATTCAAAATCTGATACAATTGCGTGTGTAGAACCTGGTGTGTAAATTTGGGTAAAATTACACATGGCGACCAAAAGGTAAAGTGTAATAGTAATACTATCATTTTTTTGCGTCTTTATTATAAACATCAATTTAATTGTGGTGTAAAATGAAATAGAGTTTGAAACACCATGGGGCTCTGGATCACTCAAGATTATTTTTTCACGTTCTTTACGGTAATGATGGCTTTTGTTGGGTGTATAAATTTGGTGTAATTATTTCCTCTAGAAGGTAGCCAAAATGAGAAATTTTTCGTACATTATCCCCTAAACAAAATAGAATAAATCCTATGGCTAAAAATGCGTATCGATTCGAATTAGTTGACACCGATGACGGAGTCATGACCATTGATCTTTCAAAGGTGATTGCTATCAGACGATTAGAGGCACAAATGCCCAGCAATGGGCAGTCACACATCACCTTCCACATCTCTGGTGGAACTATTGATGTGGTCACGTCAAATGCCCACTACAACAAAGTCCTTGATCAATGGGGAACATTATAGGCTAAAACCTCATAGGTTGCAGAGGTGTTTGACTTCCTAGTCATCGAAATCCCAACACCTCTGCACTCTGCAGCTTGTTTCCAAACCCATCAATAATATCCCTACTTTTTGGACAAAGCGACAATGGAAACGATTAACGCAATTACAGATATTCCGATCGCTATCCACCTTGTCCAGACGTTGAAACTCTTCATTTTCTTGTAATCTTCAAGGTACAACTCCTTGAGGGATGTGTCTGTATCCCTATTCTTCCTGACAGCCTCAGCATCATCTTGCTTTTGAGCCTCCTCCTCAACTTCACTAATCCTATCATCGATAGATTGCTCATACTCATCCAAGAATCCCTTAAAGCCGTCTATGTTTTCACTCAGTTTAGCAAACTTCTCACCCCTATTCTCATAAAAGATAAAATAACTACCGTTCTCTTCCCGTGAGTAATACTCAAAGACCCTCATTACCTTTAAAAGCTCCTGATGGTCCATGTCCTCCAGAAAAAAAAGAAAATTTCTGTTTGCCTTGATTGCTTGTTCACGCTTGTCCACGCTTGCTGGCTTGAGCACAGCAGGTTGTGCCTTGCCCCCCTTGTTCCATTTCTTCATTTCGGCAACAATGTGGTCAAGCCTCGTTGCAAATTCAATATCTATCAATAGCTCTCTGATTTTGCTCATAACTGATTTCTATTATGCAGAATAGTAATAAAACGTAGTCTGTTCTGTATGTGTTTCGTGGATGAGTAGCATATCTATTGAGGTTCCCTAGGAAAACTTTCTCAGGAAACCTCAATCATCATTCTCGCACACATACATGTATATTTGTGTGATGGCTGTCACCAAGCTACGGGAAGTCATTACACCAAAACCAAACAGGGATAGCGTCAAGCTCATATCCAGAACGACTAACTTCCTCGTCTACCCCTCGCTTGGTCGTCCAAGAATAAAAGACTCGATTTGCACAAGGCTTGCTGAGAAGCTGATTGAGTTCACGATGCCGTACCCAAGCAAGATAGATAATACAGATAACGATATCACAATAAAAAGTTTTTTGGGCTTCATGGTAATTTGGGTTTTTGGTTAAAAATTACCACAATGTCGGAATGGGTAGAAAACTTTGATAGGAGAGCGTTTCGAGGGTTGGGTTTTAACCACAGATTACGTCCAAACAAAATGCACGTTTGTAAAAAAATGATAGTATTACTATCAGGCTTTGCCTTTTGGTCGCCATGTGCAGATTCACCTAGTTTGCTATTTGAGAGAAGTTGGGATTGACCCAACAAGCTATGAAGAGTCTATTGTAGAGTGTTGCTGTTTGTTTCTGTATTAGTGCTTCGCAAATAAAGTAGAGTAGGGGCTATCCCTCCTTTCATCCGGGTCGGGCTTTCGCTACTCACCCCACCAATCCCCCCACGAGCCAGCCCTTTGGTGTGGTTCAAACATGCCGCTCTATCCCTTAGCCGTTTGCCTGGGCATCGCTCACCCGTTGGGTGGCTCGTCCAGGCAGTTGTCCAGCCCTACCTCGCGCAAAATCGGCTTAGCTCGGCAGTTCCTGACACACAAACCCACCACACACTGCCGCAGCTTCTCCCCGCAGCCCACGCGCCCGGCAATCAGGGCAAAACCCGCCAGCCCCGCGCAGGGTGGGAGACTGTTCCATTGCATTCCACAGCCCCCACCGCCGACATTTTGCCCTTCGCCTCCTCACCAAAAATCATCTAGGCAGCCAAGCGAAGCGCCGTTTTACGAAAATTGAAGCTAAGTAATTAGGAGTCTTTGCAGTAAAAGATTATTACCTCTTTGCCTGCTCTGGTAGCCTTATCGATCTCACTTTTTGTCCCTTTACTTTTGCCGTCCCAAATAGCTATCATAACATCACAGTATTTTGCTATAAGCTCATTGCGTATGTGTGGGGCAATCCTTCCATATTTTGAATATTTAGGTTTGAATTCCATGTAAGCAAGCCCTTTGTTTCTTGCGTATGTTCTCCCTATTTCGGAAGCGCCTCTACAGCCTCCCCCTACTATTTCTGTAGGTTGATGGTAGTCAATGACTTCTTCTACCCCTTGGGCTTTTGTTATGGTTCTGGTACCAATCACTGCTACTCTTTTTACCCGTTTTTCCATATATAAATATACGAATAAATAAGTCATAAATATAGTTTTTATGACTTATTTTAGTTATCTTTATAGTATGAAAGTTGGAAGTAGTCAGGAGGTGTAAGGACATTTAATTTGTCACGTAGGGTTTTCAGTACTGGCTCGTACTTCTCGCAGTGTTATACATAAGGCAATGCGTCAAATGAAAAGCTTTTAGGGAACACAAGCTTTTAAAACTAATTTTTTAGTTGTAGGTTTTCCCACCGCATTTATGGTTACATTTTCGCCCATTTTACACTGCTGGGTTATTTCGTTTTCTTGGGGTGTTTTGGTGCCTTTGGAGGTGGTTTTGTGCGGTTCGCAGGACAAACGTTCTGAAAAGAAACGACCGGAAAAGACAAGTAAAGATTTTTAAGAAGGGGTGTTTCACTTCTTCACTGCATTTATGCTTTTATTTTCGCTTAATAAATGTTGTATCCACAGGGTACTATTTTAACAAGCCTTTTGAGTTGGTTTCGTGCAGTTAGAAAAATAAGTAAACGATCTGAAAAGACAAGTACACAAAAAATTTGGGCAAATGGTCGCACCCGTTTGCCCAATTATTTAATGGTTTGATGTATTAAATAATCAAGTATGAAAGATAACAAAAATTATTATTACGAAGTAATTTTGAAGAAGCTTTTTTTAGATGCAAGCCAGGCATCGAAAGAAGCTTGTGCTGAAGGTGATGTTGAGGCTTTTCTTGAGGCACAGCGCAGAATGCAAGCTTTACTTAACAGTTATATACTTTTTTGGGATAGCCAAGAAAAAAGAGAGGAGGGAGGCTTTGACTATGGAAAATAACCCTTCTATTAAAAAAACTGAGTTTACTGGGCAGCTTGCCCGGTATCAACAAATAAGCACCGCCCTGAGAGATTTTGTTATGAAACAAAACCTTTCAGCAACAATTAAAGGAAATGAGTATATCAATGTTGAAGGCTGGCAGTTCTTAGGTAGTCTTTTAGGGTTCACCGCAATTATTTTGCGGGTAAAGGACATAGGTGAAGGTGAACATATTCAATTTAGGGCAGAGGCAGAGCTTTATAACCAACAAAACGAAAAAATAGGTTATTGCACAGCTACTTGTTCTAATCGGGAAAAAGCAAAGATGTACTTTGATCCTTATGCCATTGAATCAATGGCACAAACCAGGGCTATAGGCAAATTATATCGTTTACGTTTGGGTTTTGTGGCTAAAATGTCGGGATTTGAAGCAACCCCCCTAGAAGAGATGCCTAACCAGGCAACCGTTCCAAAGAAGCCTCAAGATGATGATAACCTTTACCAGGCAGAACAAATAAATTTTTTAAGGAGGCAAATTAACCAATGGTTAGACAACGAAGAACAACGAGTTTGGATTACTACTAAAAATAGAGAAAGCATTGCTCAAGTTCATTGGGAAACAATCTCTTTCAATGCTGCTAAAAAGTGGTATGAACTGGTAGCTCTTAACCTTGACAAAGCGAGTAATAAACAACTACAAAAAATTCGTCTATTACTGGATTCTCCTTTGTTTTCAGCCTTTGAGCAAGAGCTTGTTTTACAAGACATTGATAACATAGGCAAGGCTATAGCTACCAATTGGATTACAAGACTGGAAGCTGAGACAAAACACAGAACTGAAGCCAATGCTAGAGCAGAGGTTTATGAAGATGGGTATGAAGATTTGACTGAAGACGAATGCTTGTCATAATTTTTTGACTTTCCCCTTGGATTACCAGGGGGATTGTTGAGTAAATAACTGCTTGTAAAGCCTTGTGCCTTAGACTTAAAACTCCTAATTTTGTGTCTATGGACAACGAATTGAAACCAAAAAGAGAACGAACCACCGCCGCAGTAAAGGAAAAAGTAATCAAAATGCTTGATTATGCCGAGGCTTGGGATTGTCTTCCTCCTCATTATACAGAAGAGGTGATGGAGCTATTGAAAGTTAGAGGTTTGTTTATTGATATAAAAGAGCTTGCCTTGGCTGATAAGGTTCGCAAGGTAAGAGAAAAGGTTCAGTTTAATTTTGACATAGCTTTAGCAATATATACTGTAGCTTGTAAATATCATCCCAATCTACAACAATTAGGGGGGAGTGCTGACTAGTGTCAGATCCCTAGTTAAAAATAAAAATTTCCTTTTTAAGTAAATTCATTTCACTTAAATCTTCCTCAACCTTAAATTAAACACAATGACATTATCCAAAGAAGAACGAAAAGAACTTGCCACTCAAATCAAACGACTCATCAAGGCAGCAGGTACCTTTAACCTTACTAAACGAGAGCCCGAAGAGCCCAACTACGAACTAATTCTTCAGCTACTTGATGGCTTAGGCAAAGAAGTAGAAGACGAACTACCCACCAGTCTCATGCGGAAAGTATGGGCATATCGTTATCGTAAATATCACCTATTTCTTGAGGTAAATGTAGTACCACTTGCTGTAAAAGTAAACAAACATCATCTGGTAGGGGTAGAGGTAGACCAAGATGTAATTGTAAATAAATTCTTGGATAGATACGTGACCGAAAATCCAAACAAAGACATTAAAAGCTATTCCAACGATCCTGCTTACCTTATTTTTTTACCACCCTTTGCTACTTTCTCAGAAACCTTGCAAGACCAAATTTTATGGTTTCACGAGCGCTCCAGCTACGCCAACTATGCCAAATTTCTAAACCTTAATAAACCAGCGATTAACTTAAAGTTTCATATCAAACACAAGTATGTACTCAAAAAAGACCTGGATGAAAAAGTAATTATTGAGATGCTTGAAGGTAGTCTTGACGAGCTACACACAACGCTTACACTCTATCAGAATCCATTTAGCAATACTGAACTAACCGAAGATGATATTGTAAGAGTAAAAGCCAAAATTCAATTTTTCGACAGAATTCTAAAGAACATTGATAAATATGAATTTTCTAAATCAAACTATGATAAAAATTACTCTTACCTAACCTTAGATTATCGCTATATCAAACCTGATGCTGCAACTACCAGCGACCTGGATAACGACCAAGTGCAGGTTTCCAGAAAAAGGGCAGCAAATTTCATCTTTGTCAACCAAGACCTTATTGACGAAAACCTCCCTAACCGTCACAAAACCGTACACAAATACCTGGCACAATGCAACGAACTGTTCATCAAACCTAGAATGACCTACTATTACAAGGAAAAAGACAAATAGTGTAAAAGTTTCCTTTTTAAGTAAACTTTTAGTTAAGAGCAACTAATTAACTATATGATTAGATGATTTATAGAGGAGGAGATGAAGGGCAAAATGTTTGGCGGTGGGGGCTGTGGAATGCAATGGAACAGTCTCCCACCCTGCGCGGGGCTGGCGGGTTTTGCCCTGATTGCTGGGCGCGTGGGTTGAGGGGAGAAGCTGCGGCAATGCGTGATGCGTTTGTGTGCCAGGAACTGCCGAGCTAAGTCGATTTTGTGCGAGGTAGGGCTGGACAACTGCCTAGACGAGCCACCTAACTGGTGAACGATGCGCAGGCAAATGGTTAGGCGTTTATAAGAATTTGGATCAATTATCTAAAAGTTTCCTTTTTAAGTAAACTTTTACAACCTTTGCTTGAAAATATTGACTTACCATAAACTATTTATATTAATGGGGCAGGGTATATTTTTTTTTGCTTAAAATTTGAGCAAAAACACCGGTTTTATTAATACCTAAATGTTTGTTTTTTGAGCAAAATTACGTTTTTTTAGCAATATATGACTAGAATCTACCAAAACTTTGAGTGAATTTTCAAATAAAAATTCAATTTACTATCTTTGTTTAAATGAAATGCTAAGAATATTAACATTATATGTATTCTTAACAAAAAAGGATTGTTATCTTCTGATAACAACCCCAATTGATAAAACACCCTGATTTAACAGGGTACATACGTACCTTAATCAACACATGACCTACCTAGTAGGTTTGGCAAAATGCGCCTTCCGAGGTCTCAATTCGGGGAGGCGTTTTTTTTTACTGTTGATCTTGATCTTTGTTCTTATTACCCTTGTCACAATCCTGATTCTTGTTTCCTTTGTAGAAAAGAGCAAGTGGAATTACAATGCTTCCAATTATGAATTGAATTGTGTCTTGGTTAAATAAGTCAAAGATGGAGGTAAGCGTTACGCTTTCAATCATCTCAGCATTATTATTTGTTCCTTTGACCAAAACCAGAAAAAATTGCCAGCTGGTTAGGTTGTGCATTTGTTTAGTTTTGGGAGGTCTGGCACGCCTGTCCAAATATCTTTATCTCTCTTTTTGTTAAAAAAATTAGTTTTGTTTAACTTACATTAACAAATATACAAAAAAAATAACTTTGATATTTCTGGTAGCGATTACTTTGCGTTTTTTTCTTATAAAGTTGGTTTATTGATAGGGTAAAGATAATAGCATCAATTTTACTGACCAAAAACCTACTTATTGTTGATTCAAGCGTTCAAAATGAACACTTGCAGAATTCGGTACCCATCTCAAATTGTCGTCCTACCATATCTCTTTTTGATTTTTGTTATTGCAGTTCAACTAAATTCAAAATATCATGAAGAAAACAGAAAGGACAAAAGTTAAGAGATTCTTGGTGAAATCAGGAGAAGCGTTATTCAAGGTGCTTGGGTTGCTAGGCTCGCTGGCAAGTATTTTAGCCTATTATGGGTTGTGATTGAGGTAAACCCAAGTTATTATTTTGGTGACTTGGGTAAATAAAATGTGATGGTGTTGCTAATGAGAATACTTTATGGTCTTTGAGAGCAAAAAGGTATCTGATACCTATACCCATACCGAAATTGTAGACCTTATCGCAAAGCTATAGGGTCGGCTTTTACCATAATCCAAACAGCGCAGCAGGTCAAAGTAATACATGCTCATTACAAGATGTATATCCTTCTTCTTAGGGAGGACCTTTTTGGTGTAAAGTGTATTACTCCACCCGTCAAACAAGATAAGTAGAGATTACTTATTGCAATTGCTCTTTAACCAGTGCTATTTCACTTTTCAGTTGAGCTATTTTCCCAGCCAACTGGCTTGAAGCATCATTACATTCATAACTACCAATTACCTCATAGCAATACACCATCTCAGAAATTTTTCTACTTGTTTTTGTTTTGTAATGGTACTGCTCATAAAAAATAAAAGCCAAGCATCCCACCAATAAAATCACAAGGAGAGCATGCCCAATTGCTGAATTTTCATCTTCGATTTTACTCATTCCAAAAACAACAGTACCAGTCAACAGTGAAAGTGCAGTAAAAAGGCTTATAGAAGGCATTCTGTTCTGACTATTTTGATCAAAATCCCCTAGTTTTTCCTTTAAAAAAGCCAACCTATGAGCTATTTCTGAACTACTGTACTGGTAGTAAACAGCATTAAATCTTAGCTGTATTTCCTTTTACTTCATAAGTTGTTGCTCCCAAGGTCCTACCCATTTCTTTTCTCCAAGCCTACTTTTGATTATGTTAGCCTTGTGAATATTTGAAATAGCTTGTAGGAGCATCAAAGTGCCAGCAATTAAAAAAATAACTGAAGAATCACTGATAAAGGATTTTGCATAAAGAATTAGAAAGCCACAAGCAAGCCCGAAAATGATGCCACTAACTAACAACAAAGGCTTGTCGTAGATTTTATCAAACGAGTCGTCGTACTCTTTAATAAGCTTGTATTTATCAAAATAAGTAGGTTGTTCAGTCATAAAAGTTTGAAAGTTTATTTTCTGGTGTAAAATAAACAAAAAATTGTGTAGACCAATTAACCTTGCTGTTCCTATTTCAAAGCTTTACCATTACCCGCTCAGGGGTACCCTTTGGGTCTGAGCTTACCACAACTCACTTTAAGCGTAGCGCAAAGTCTTCAAAAGCTATGCAGGGAGTGGAACCTGGTTTAATTGAACGGCAACGCCCTAAATTTTACCTGGTTGTTGTTGTCCGTTCAATTAAATTAGGACGACCGTCAATGAGCCTAAAGCGAATGCATGGGAAGCAAAAAGAACTTCGTGGATCATAAATATAAATTTCCTTTTTAAGTAAATTTTTACAAGAAAGACCCCGCGTCTAGCCAGGTTAAAATTAGGAGTAGGGGCTGTCCCTCCTTTCATCCGGGTCGGGCTTTCGCTGCTCACCCCACCAAAGCCTTCCCACAATCCAGCCCTTTGGGTGTGGTTCAAACATACCGCTCTATCCCTCAGCCAAAGTCTGACACTGTTTCTTTTCCTCAACCTCAAATTACCCGTCAACCCGCTCAGGGGTACCCTTTGGGTCTGAGCTTATTGTAGCTTACTTTAAGCGTAGCGCAAAGTCTTCAAAAGTTATGCAGGGAGCGGAACCTGGTTTAATTGAACGGTAATACCTTAAATTTTACCTGGTTGTTATTTTCCGTTCAATTAAATTAGGACGACCGTCAATGAGCCTAAAGCGAATGCATGGGGAGTAAAAAAAACTTTGTCGGTCATAAGTATAAATTTCCTTTTTAAGTAAACTTTTGACTCCAAGAGTCCCAGATACTTTATTATTGTCTCAAAACCTACACTTGAAATGTTGGAAGGTAAAACAGGCGGCATTTGGTTTTAGAAATGTTTATTTTTCGGAGAAAGTTTAACCGTTTCTTTTTATAAAAAAAAATTGATTCTTGTCCAACTATATCTAAATGCCGACATTTGTCTTTATTTTCTCTCAAAAAATGTCCGAATTGTCTGTGTGGTTTGGGTATAGATTGTTAGAAGGCTTTTACTTAAATCCGAATTTGTAAATTCAATGTCCATGCAATTAATCCAAAAACAATTCCCATTTTTACTAGCAGCTTTATTTTTACTCACGGTTGGCTGTAAGAAAAAAGAGGAAGACCCTCAACAAGCCGCCCAAACCAGCCTGAGTACTTTTATTCCTACCTCAGTAGATTTTACTTCGGTGACCCTCAAAGGGAGCATCTCGACAGTGGGTGAAGGAGGCATTACCGACCACGGTTTTGTATGGGGGGAAACCGCCAGCCCCGACCTCAACTCGGCGGGTAAACATTCGCTGGGAGCAAAAACCGAAGCTGGGGCATTCGAACACCCCGTGACTGGGCTTACTGCGGGCAAAACCTACCACGTGCGCGCCTACGCCACCGATGCCCAGGGAACAGTCTATGGCGAAGATAAAACCTTTAGCACTACCAACAGCCCCACCATTACTGAGTTTACCCCCACGGAAGCAGGTCAAGGCGATACCATCACTATCAAGGGAACCAACTTCAACGCCACCACCGCCGAAACAAGCATTAAATTTGGTACCACTGCCGCCACTACCATTTTGAGTGTAAGCGAAACTACCATAAAAGTAGTAGTGCCTAGCGGAGTAACCGAAGGCGCTAACAAAATTACCGCAACTATTAAAGGGTTAGATGCTGCTTCTACTACCGACTTTACTTACCTAGAGGGGCTTTGGACACAGAAGAAAGATTTTGGGGGAGTGGCAAGAACCTCGGCCGTAAGTTTTACCATCGGAACAAAGGGTTATATAGGTTTGGGTAAATCTGGTTCGGCATCTTCAACGGCTTTGGATGATTTGTGGGAATACGATGCTGCTACGGATACCTGGACGCAAAAAGCCAACTATTCTGGGGGTAAAAGGTCATTCTCAACTAGCTTTATAATTAATGGGATTGCTTTTGTCGGCCTAGGAGCAGATGAAAATGCTAATTGGAAGAAAGATTTTTGGCAATACAACCCCACAACTAATCAGTGGAGTAAGATTGACGACTTTGCAGGAAGTGCAACATTTGGGTTAGCTTTTTCTGTAGGGGGAAAAGGATTTGTGATTAAGGGAGGAGCCAATGAGTTTTGGGAAATAGATACTGGCGTGTGGAACCAGAAAAATGATGCACCCACGACAAGACCAAGTATTGTGTTTGTAGTGAATGATGTGGCTTATTTGATAAGCGCATTTGATAAGAAGGTATGGAAGTATAACGCTGTGGCAGATAATTGGACTTCCTTGAAAGATTTTTCTGCAAACCTTTTCTCGTTTAATGTTGGTGTATTGAATAATAAGGCTTATCTGGCCTCGAGATCTGATGATGGCTATGTGTTTTGGGAGTACACCCCAACCACTGATACTTGGGTAAAGAAACAAGGTTTGGCAAGCCGAGTAAGTACTCCAAGCTATTCAGAAGCGTTTGCCGTAGGAGATAAAATTTATATCAGAGAAGGAGGAACTACAAGGGCTTCGGTATGGGAGTTTGACCCCACTAAGTAAATAAAAGCATTGACAAGTAAGAAGTTAGTGTTCAACGCTGACTTCTTACTTGTCATTTATGATCAAACGATACAAAGATTACCTATTTTAATCCATTTATCATGAAATTTACAACGATTACGATATTCAGGCACTTTATTACTTTTCTTTTACTCTTGGTGGGCATTCAATTCACTGTTCAAGCTCAAATTGCGGGCAATATTACCGTGATGAACACTGGCATAGGCACTCCTGAATCTTACACTATAGTGTTCAATGGGCAAAACAAACTACCTGGAGTTTCCAGAGGGCATCTTTACCCTGACCTTAACATCATAGATGGAGGGTGTTTTTATGCTGCCGAAATAACCACCCTTTCTGATTACGATGCGGGGGTGCTTCATAACCAAACTGTAGTGCCTGTCCCAGTAAATTCATGTAGCAACCGGGTCTTTGCCTTTCGGTGGACGCCTTTGCCTATGCATACCCCCGAAACTGATAACAACACAGTGTGTTCAGGGAGTAGCTTTACCTTGAACTTAGATATGAAAGCCAACGATAGGATTGACCAGTACTACTGGCAACAATCTACCGATGGAGGGGCTACCTGGACAGATGCTGCCCACACCAGCGGAGGCACGGCTTATACCACTACACCTTCTTTGGTGATTAATGTACCCACCGTGGTGAGTGCACAAAATATGCTTTACCGGGCAAGAGGTTTTCGTTATGGTAAGTTGGTGGCTCCTGCGGGTCCGGCTTTGCCTGTGTATATTTCTCAAGCAGCTCCTGACTCTTACGCTGATACCCAAAGTGCTACTTGGGTACCCACTGAAACGATTCCACTGAGAATCAATGGGGTGACGGTTGGGGCGATTAATATCACTCATAGCACTTGTAGTCAAGGAGGTTTGGGCAACGGTAAAATTAATGTGACCTTTAATCAAAATGTAGTGGGTGATTATTATTATAGTTTGGCGGATGGCCCTTTTGTAAGTGACCCTGTTCCTGTGCCTACAGAACGCATATTTGAAGGTTTACCAACCGCTGTTATGAATATTTCCCCTACGCAGCTTTCCCATACCTTTCCTGACGAGATGTCTTCAGGAAACCACTTTCCTCTTACTTCTGGAGATTATACCTTGGCAATAGAAAACGTCATTGGAGGGCAACGTTATTGTTTTAATAAATACCTCATCAACATTAAATCCCCGTCCCCAGTTACCTTAGTAGAGCAAACCATCCAAAGACGTAACCCCAGTTGCATTGGCGCGGCCGATGGACAAATTGTACTCACCGCAGGTGGGGGAGCTGCTGTCCAATCCAGTGCTTACAAATATACTATTCTCAAATACCGCAACGGTGTTTTGGTAGAAACCAGCCCCAATTTGTCACCCGGCAACCACACCTTTGGTGGGCTGGATGCCGCAGGCTACCATTTCGAAATCCAGGAATTGGGTTGTGGTGCCAATACTTTGGTTACTTTGCCCAACCCTGGCGTTATTACTTTATCCAATCCGCCTACTACGGTGGCTACTTCTGCTGTAGCAAGCCCCATTGTGTGCGAAGGAGGCACGGGCAGCATTGCAGTGAGTTTTACCCAAGGTAACGCAAGTGGTACCTATACTATAGAAGCTTATAAAGACGGGGCAAGCACCGCCCATGCCACCGCTAACGGCATTACCCACGCTTCGGGCGGACATACCTTTACGGGCTTGCCTGCGGGCAGTTATACTTTTAAGTTGAAGCACTCTTGTAGTAGCGGAGGTAACTATGATATTAGCACGCCCCAAATCCTGACCGATTTGGTGCCTGTAGCGGGTACCCTGGCAGGCATTCCACAAACGGGCAGCACCCACGCTATTTCCTGTAAAGGAGGCACCGACGGAAAACTAGGCGTAAAAGTAACTACAGGCAACGCTATTGCCCCCAATACCGCCTATACCTTGGTGCTCAAGCAAGGCGGAACAGTGGTAAATACTCCGGCTTTTGTGGGTTTTGGCACTACTTCACTTACCGGGGTGACAGTAGGCGACTCGGTGGTATTTACCGGGCTTACTGAGGCGAACTACAGTGTAGAAATCAGCCAAAACAATTGCCCCCAACCCGCCAAAGTATTGGGAAGCGTCAGCTTGACTTCCCCAACTACTTTGACGACCACCATTACCCCAGTACTACGTTTTGCTACCTACCACGTCACCTGTGCCAATGGTGAAGACGGGCAAATCAGGGTAGATAATGTAACCGGAGGCAACGGCAACTATACCATAGAACTCAACGAAAACGGCGCTAAAATCGCCAGTCAAACGGGTACGTCAGCTTTGTTTACGGGCTTGCGCCCGACCAACTTCCAGTGGGGCACTGTGGTGTACAGCATTCGGGTAATAGACGACAAAACCTGTGAATACATGAGTTTGCCTATTCAACTACAGGCACCTCCCGTGCTTACAGTATCGCTCACTCCTGAGCGGGTTACTTGTAAAGGCGAAAGCAACGGAAGCATTGCCGCCACCATTGGCGGAGGAGTCAAACCCTATACCATCCAGTGGCTAGATGGAGCCAATAGCCCCATAACCGCTGAGATTACCTTGGGCGCTACCGAAAGCACTGCTACCTTGAGCAACCGTCCGGCGGGCGCCTACAAGCTCAGAGTAAAAGATGCCCAAGGTTGCCACAATTTTGTGACCGGAGGCTGGTATGAAACTTTGACTACTATAGATGAACCTGCGGTGGCTTTTGCCTTTGAAGTGGCTTCTTTTACCATAGACTCGGTCTCTTGTCACGGAGGCAGCGATGGTCGTGTGACCCTCGCCGTAGTGGGTGGTTGGGGTGGTTATGTCTATTCTAAAGATGGTACCAATTTCCAGGCATTAGCTGCTTTTAGCGGCTTTGCCGCAGGCGACTACACCTTGTACGCCCGCGATGCCGAAAACTGTACGATCAGTACCGTGGTCACAGTCAAAGAACCTCTATTACTCACGCTTACCCAGCAACAAATTACCCACGTGAGTTGCAAAGGAGGTTATAATGGTACCTATATTTTTGAAGCAACTGGAGGCAATGATGCGGGTACTCAACCCTATACTATTTTAGTCAATGGAGCCCCTTACGCCGAAACCGATTGGTATACCTGGACAACCAATCATCAAATTGCCCTGAGGGGTTTGGCAGCAGCCAGTTATACTATAGAGGCTACGGACCATAAAGGTTGCCAGCAAACCTTGAGTTTTACTATCACTGAACCCGCCCAATTAGAGGCAAGCATCACCAACATTACCACCGCTACTTGTGGCTTGCCTAATGGCAGTGCCACCGTGACAGCTACTGGAGGAACTACTCCTTATAGCTACACCTGGAAAAAATACGAAACAGCTCTGGGAACTTTGAAGACTTGGAGTAATTCGGCAAGCCTGACGAATGCCGAGGGGGGCGCCTACGAAATGATTGTTACCGATGCCTTGGGTTGTTCGGTGACCCAAGTGGTACAACTGTCCAATGCCGATGCCGCCACGGTGACTAACCAAAACATTACCCAAGCCACTTGCGCCGAAGCAAAAGATGGTACAGCTACTTTTAGTGTAGAAGGTGCATTTCCTATCCAGGTAAGTTGGGTAAATAGCAACGAAACTGGGCAAATTGCCTGGCAAAACGCCACTACCCTCAAGCTCAGCGGACTTGCCAAGGGTTACCACGACTTTCAGACCCAGGATGCCAAGGGTTGTATCCGTTTCGAGCGGGTACTCGTGCCGGGTCCCGAACCTTTGCTCATTACCCGCCAAACGAGCAAAGACCCTACTTGCCACAACAGCACCAATGGTGGCTTGGCAGTTGCGATCAGCGGAGGTACCGAACCTTACCAAATTGTCTGGGACCAAGGGTTGGCTGCGGGAGCAACTTCTTTTGATAACCTCAGCGCGGGCACCTACACTGTAGCAGTGACCGATGCTAAAGGTTGTACCCGACAGGCGAGTTTTATCTTACAAAACCCCTTGCCCATCAGTGTAGACTTGGGTGTTGGCAGTACGGTGTGTGTGGGGCAAAGTGTGACTTTAAAGCCGACCATTCCGGTGGGCAATACGGTGGCGACCTATGCGTGGACTTCAGCGAGTGGGAATTTTAGCAGCAGCGAGCCCCAAGTAACCGTAAATACCACTGATACCTATTTCCTGACCGTGACCACTGCGGCTGGTTGCAGTGGCAGTGGCCAGTACAAATTGGCAAACTCAGCTAGTGCCTTTGAAGCCGATTTTCTAATGCCTTCCGATGCGGTGGTGGGCGATACGGTGGTGCTCATTGAGATTTGCCGCCCAGCGCCTACCACCTTGTTTTGGGACATTGAGGGGCTTGACCAAGACGTATTTTTGTTGGAGAGTACCGTGACAAACCCTAAACAAAACTTACTGGTACCCAAAGAAGGGACTTATACAGTGCGTTTGTACGCCTCGCTAGGGGGTTGCCAAGACGTGTTCGAACGCCAGGTAACGGTGGTAAAAGCTGAAGACAAGCGTTTTGCCCAGTCAGGCAAAGCAGGCCAACAAATTACTGCCCAGGTATCACCCAACCCAGTGACTGGTGGCAAGATAAAGATTGCTGTATCTTTGACGCAAGCCGCCTCGGTATCGGTAGAGATTTTCAACATTTCATCGGGTAACCGTTGGCGTTACAAGCAACCGATCCAAGGCAGTGGAAAAACCGATTATCATTGGTCGCTCCACATCCCCGAAATGACCCAAGGAGTGTATGTAGTGAGGGTACAAACCCCTACCAGCCAGAAAATGTTGAAGGTGGTGGTGAAATAAGGCATTTAACTGTTGGGATTGTTAAAATTGTTCTATCTTTTGGCTAGTACCTTAAACATTAAGTAAATACGCTATTATTTGGGATGAGTTTTGTTTTCTGACGAACTTCAAAAATCGCGCATAGCCTTAGCTACGCAAGTTTTTTTTAAGTAAAGTCAGTGGGCAAAAATCGCCGAAATAATGGGTTAGGTATTTAGTATTTAAGGTACTAGTGCACTGGAAACTAAATTCCTATCATATTATTCGGAGTCTTTAGCCCGCTTACTTTACTTCAAAAAGTTTACGTAGCTTTGGCTATGAGCACTTTTTGAAGTGCGTCAGCAAACAAAATACCCTCGAATAAATAATATATTTATTTAATCCCCAATGTACTAGTTGTTAAGATTGTTTTCCATTCTGCAACGAGTTGCAAGTACGCGAAGCGGTTTAGAGCGGCTTTGCTTAACAATCTAGCAATGAGCCGTAAGCGACAATAATTACAAAAAAAATATGTATTTTAGGTCTTATGGAAGACAAAGAATGGACTTATCCTTTTGACAAGCCCTATAGTTGGGACTGGCGCGATGAGCATTGGTATATGCGTTATTTGGAGCTGAAGGCGTATAAAAAAATACATGGAGATTGCAGAGTTCCTTATAATTGGTCGTCAAATAAAAGCTTGGGCATTTGGGTAAGTGAACAAAGAGTGAAAAGAGAAAAAATGGTTTCTTGGCGGAGAGAGTTGCTGGATTGGTTGGGTTTTACCTGGCGTATTTTTAAAATGCCAAAGCGTCTTTCGTGGCAGGAAATGTATAACAATTTGTGTGATTTTAAAGAAAAACAAGGGCATTGCAATGTTCCCGCGAAAGATCAATTAAAGTATTTAGGCTCTTGGGTGTCTGCCCAAAGAGGTAAGTACAAAAAAGGGTTGTTATCACAGAGGCAAATTAATTTGTTAGAACAAGTGGGCTTTGAGTGGTCTAGAGCCAATACAAATCCTTTGCAAGAACGGTATATAAATCTTTGGGAGCGTCGTTTTAATGAACTAAAAACTTTCAAATCATTATATGGACACTGTCACGTTGGTAGAAGCTATGAAAACAAGCAGTTGGCTGGGTGGGTTGCAAGTCAGAGAAGAGGCTTTAAGGAAAAGACTTTGTTGCCAGAAAGGAGAGAAAAGCTTGATGCGTTAGGGTTTCATTGGGATGGGTCCAAGAGCCGTGAGTATGCAATGAAACAACGTTATGATAAACAGTGGCTCAAAAATTTTGCTCTACTTCAGCGTTTCCAGCAAAAGAATGGTCATTGTGTTATACCGTTTAATCAGAAAGGATTAGAGGCGTTGAGTTGGTGGGTGTCTTCGCAAAGAGGTGCTTTTAGGAAGAATAAGTTGAGCTCAGATCAAGTTAAATTGTTAAACAGCATCGGCTTTGATTGGGATAGAAGACATAAGCCTGGTAATAGACAGGCTTTTATAAAGAAAAGATGGATGATGAGGTATCAGCACTTGGTAGATTTCAAAAATACTTACGGTAATTTTCGGGTTCCTGACAACAAAGAGTTTGCTGCACTTAGGAGCTGGCTTTTTACCCAACGACTAAGGTTCAGAAGAGGACAACTCGCTCAGCATTTTATCGATTTGTTAGAAGAATTAGACCCTGCCTGGAAAGTACCTAGTACCTTATCCTCTAAGTAAATGCACTATTTATTTTGGATGAGATTTGTTCTCTGACGAACTTCAAAAATTGAGCATAGCCATAGCTACGCGATATTTTTAAGTAAAGTCAGGGTGCGAATATCGCCGAAATAATGTGTCAGGTATTTAGAGGTTGAGGTACTAGCCAAGGTAATCGAACAAAAACTAAATAAACCTTACTCCGACAGTTTCAAAGGTGAATCAATCGGGTAAACCTACTTAAAATGACTATTTTTGAACAATTACTGCCTGCCTTTCCACATTTTCAAAATATTTCTTGTTAAAAGCGTCCAAAGTCAACCACTGAGATGGGTATATCCAATTGATACCCAAGATAAAGAAAAAGCTAATGGCTAAAAGTCAACAGCTAAAGTTCAACAGAACTCAAAAGCCAAGAACAAAAAGGCTAAAGGCCAAAAGCTAAAGGCTAAAAACTAAAGCTCAAAACCAACTACTTAAACCAAACCAAGGTAATGCGCATCCATTTATTCAAGTGCCTTATTATTGCGGGAGTTTTGCTCTTAGGAGTCAGTGGTTACACCACCGCTCAACGAAACTACAGCGTCAAGTTGATTGCCACAGTGAGTCCTCCTCACAGCCCCTTCTTACACTCCTATAGCTATCCTAGCGCCCTCACGCTCCATCTTATATTAAATGGGCTCACTTCTTATTCAGGTCATTTGCGAATTAAACTGGAAAGCATCGATGGGAGGGGAATTGTTATCCAAACCAAGGCAAATTATTTACCTTTGCTTAATCTAGGACCTAGCCAAACAATGAGTGGCCCAGACTTGGCGCCCTATTTTGATGTGAACAACTTAGATTTTCTAGGGTATTCTCGGCAGCAGTATTTAAAGACGAAAAGAATCCCTGATGG
>NZ_CANLRP010000085.1 GCF_947493425.1 uncultured Microscilla sp.
TGGGTATTTTTTAAAAACAAGTATTTTAAATTCACAAGTTTACCCAAGTTTTCAGGCAAGCTAGTCAATTGGGTATCGCTTAAAAACAAGTATTTTAAATTCACTAGTTTATCAAAGTTTTCAGGCAAAGCAGTTAATTGGGTATCTCTTAATTCCAAGTATTGTAAATTGACTAGTACGCACAAGCTTTCAGGCAAACTAGTTAATTTGGTATTGCTTAATTCCAAGTGTCTTAAATTCACCAGTTTATCAAAGCTTTCAGGCAAACCAGTCAATTGGATATCGTTTAAAAACAACCTTTGTAAGTTCACCAGTACGCCAAAGCTTTCAGGCAGACTAGTCAATTGGGTATCGCTTAAACACAAGTATTTTAAATTCACCAGTTTATCAAAGTTTTCAGGCAAACCAGTCAATTGGGTATCGTTTAAACTCAAGTCTTGTAAATTGACTAGTACGCACAAGCTTTCAGGCAAGCTAGTTAATTGGGTATTGCTTAAAAACAAGCATTTTAAATTCACCAATTTATCAAAGTTTTCAGGCAAGCTAGTTAATTGGGTCTTGTGTAAACCCAAGTCTTGTAAATTGACTAGTACGCACAAGCTTTCAGGCAAGCTAGTCAATTGGGTATTGTGTAAACTCAAGTGTTTTAAATTCACCAGTTTATCAAAGCTTTCAGGCAAACCAGTCAATTGGGTATCGTGTAATTCCAAGTGTTTTAAACTCACTAGTTTACCAAAGCTTTCAGGCAAGCTAATCAATTGGGTCTTTTGTAATTCCAAGTGTTCTAGATTCACCAGTTTATCAAAGCTTTCAGGCAAACCAGTCAATTGGGTATCGCTTAATTCCAAGTGTTTTAAACTCACTAGTTTACCAAAGCTTTCAGGCAAGCTAGTCAATTGGGTCTTTTGTAATTCCAAGTGTTCTAGATTCACTAGTTCACCAATGCTTTCAGGCAAAGCAATAAGCTGGCTATTGTTTAAATACAAGCGTTGTAAATTCTTTAGCTTGCCAATACCCTCAGGAATGACACTTAAACCTTGTCCTGAAGCATCCATCGACGGTTGGTTTAAAGCTGCAACTTGCTCCTCTACCCTTTGTGCCTCCCCTCTGGGGAATAATGCAGAGTATAGATTTTGATAGTCTTGCAAGATGGGTGCTAAATCAAGCTCAGGCATTCCTTTAGCCATTTCAAGCGCCAGCCTTACATTGACCTCGTCAGAGGAGTAAAACAACTTCCAGAAATTTTCCTCAGTTTTATCCATTGTAAGCGTAAATATTTTTTTTGGTTAAAAATAGACAATAAAATAATGGCTTTAGCATCAGTTGTAGGTGAAAAGTTAAGCAAGCTTTCATAAAAGATCGTTACAATTTTACAAAACCCTAAAAGATTTACTATTTTTATTCAAGACACACGTACTACCATCTTTATGAACATTTGGCAACATTGTTTACTTTCTCAGCGAAAGTTTGGCGGGCAACCCCAAGACTATGAGCAAATTCATAGTTTCATAGATTCTTCCAAGTATTTTTACCACCATGTAAAACATCGCTTACTACTTCATAATATGTTTGGAGTAGAACTTGCCACCGAACTCATAGGCAACCTGATTACCAATAGTGATCAGCGTCAGGTGCTGGTGCGCGACATAGCGGTAGAACACTGCCGCGAAGACTTAAACGGGCGCACCCCTACCCTATACGATTGGCTCAACGAAAACCCAGCCCTGGAAACTTGGGCGCCCACCGTGCCAGAACCCACCTCTGAGCTGTTGCAGGCATTTATTTGGCGGCCTTTTTTTCGTAGCAACCTTAAGACAAGTTTGAACATTACCTGCAGCGATTTTGGTGTTTTTTTGGCAGAACACCTCCTGGGGATAGCCGCTGCCCGCGAACTTGCCCAGTTGATTGCGCCTGCCCAAAGGGTACAAAATTTTTTGGCGGCTTTTAAATTTACCCAAAAGTGGCAATACACCCCCCAACGCGAAGAGTTACAATGGTTAAAGCAAGCAGAAGGCAAGCAATGATAAACTTCAGTTTTTATTAAAAAAACATTTTCAGCGTTGACATACACAAAAACCAAGCATGACCAAACACTTTAATAATGTAATCAAATGATTCAAACCAAACACGGTATACTCAAAGAAGCGCTTGCCCACATACAAGCACAAGGCAAGGTACTAAAGGCGACCTGGAACGCAGGCGGTGACGAAACCTTATGCAAAATATATGTAGAAGAGCGTGGACAAGAAGTAGATCATGATTTTTTGTGGCAAGACATACAAATAGATTGGGAACTGTCAGACTTGATTGCCGAAAGGCTAGAGTTGCCCAATGCAGGGGAAATGTATAATTACGGCGAAGGTGAAGTTACCTTAAACGCTGAGGGTGAAATGGTGATTGTATATAATTGCAAAGAATACGCCTATGCCTGCTACCAACATGGGCAACCCGAAATGAGTCGTACCACCGTTTTTACCGATCCGTTTGGCTTGCGCCAATACACCCATCGCGCAAAGATTATGTTGCTGGCTGAGATAGACGAAGCAGGTCAGGTAGAAACACAGCTTAGCATAGAAGTAATAGAAGGCGATGAACCCGAAGTGTCTGCCGAGGCATTGGCTCACGTCAAAGCCACACTTGGCACCCTTATCAGGCAATATGTCCGGGAAGGTTTTCCACCCCAAGGCTCCTACCCTGCCGAGCATTTGAACAACAAACCTGGAGGGATTAGCATGGAAGGGCAACTTACTGATAGTCAAGAAATAACCTTCACTTTGCTCAAGGAATACGAGCACTTGGCATTGTCTAAGCAAGCACAGCAGGTACTGTAGTATGTACCAAGACAAAATTAAATATACCTAATATGTAAGTATAACTATCATATTATGAGAGAGTTATCTTTACTTGTAGCTTATGGCTAATTGCACCGATATTCATCGATATCTAAGGACTTGCGGCTACTTAGAATTGTTTTTATAACTTATTTATAGTCAATGCATTAACTATCTTTACTTAAAGCAACATACATTTCATCCTCTTTGGTATAAGCGCGTACGTTGTGCAATACTCTCCAGCGCAACAGTCGCCTGATTTGGCGATCATTGAGTTTTTGTTGATGATAATTGATGATGTCTTCAAACCTGATCCAATAATTTTTCAACGCTTCGCTCTCAGTTCCCAGGTAATCCTCTGTAACAAACTCATCTGTACCTTGTTTCTCGCAACGTTCCAGTATTACCAGACTGTCGTAAAAAATGCGCTTTACCCTCCAATACAGTTCCGACTTGACCATCATTTCTTTGGCCAAACTAAAAGGCACCCCTTTAAGCATTTGCCTTGCCAACACCACATTAGCGTCGTCTTCAGAGGTAAGCAATCGCCACAAGTTCTCCTTGTTCCAGATAAAATCGTTCATTGTATAAGTTTATTAGTGCGAGGTATTAACTTTTTATATGCTAAACAAGGTTACTAAATTAACCTTAAGTTTTCACACCTGCTAGTTTTTGCTTGGTTCACTGTGCTTTTTTCACAAAGTTGCCTTATCAAAACAGCATCTCTATAACATTTAAAAGCTTGACAAGGAGAAGAATGTCGGTAAGCCAGTAAGTTGATTGTTGCTTAAATCCAGGTGTCGTATATGAATCAAACTATCAAAGCTTGCGGGTAAACCAGCAAGCTGATTATTGCTTAAGTTTAAGAGTTTTAAGCTTGCCAAGTTACCAAAAGCCATGGGCAAATCAGTGAGTTGGTTGTTATTCAAATACAAGTGTTGCAAATGCACCAAACTACCAAAAACCGCTGGCAAGCTATTGAGCCGATTATTGCTCAAATCCAGGTATTGCAAATTCACTAGTTGATCAAACCCCACTGGCAAACTAGTCAATGATGTATTATGCAAGTTCAAATCTCGCAAGCTTCTCAAGTTGCCAAACCCTACAGGCAAACTAGCCAGTGAAGTATTGTGCAAATCCAGGTATTGTAAATTCACTAGCTTGCCAAAACCATTAGGCAAACGAGAAAGTAAATTGTTTTCGTTTAGAGATAAGATTTTTAAATGTGCCAGGTTAGACAACCCCTAAATACTATGGACTATTGACCATATCAATTACCAAAATAACCTTAATTTTTTATCAGGCCAATTTTTATTTGATTCACTGTGCTTTTTTATGTATTTTAATTATTTCGTTTTCTCTAAAAAACTATAGAAATAAATGATCTCATCAGAACTTAAGGCATATTTGCATGAATTTGCTGCCAACGACCAAGCCAAAATGGTGGTACTCACCGGAGCAGGCATTTCTGCCGAAAGTGGTATCCCTACCTTTAGGGGCAAAGAAGGCTACTGGAAAATAGGCTCGGTCAATTACCAACCCCAGGACATAGGCACCATGAAAATGTTTAAGCAAAGCCCCCAGGAAGTATGGAAATGGTATTTGTTTAGGCATACTGTGTGCAACAATGCCCAACCCAACCCAGGGCATTATGCTGTAGCCGAGATGGAAAAGGTATTGGGTGGCAAACGTTTTACTTTGGTTACCCAAAATGTAGACGGGTTACATTTTAGGGCAGGCAGCACTTTTAAAAATACCTTACTCATTCATGGCGACCTTACCCATGTGAGGTGTAGCAAAGATTCTTGTGATACCGAACTTTTACCTTTTCCAAAGGGCATTGCCCCAAAAAACCGAGAGAGCGACATCAGCCCTGAAGAATGGGAGCTACTTAAATGTGTGAATTGTGGCGCGCTTACCCGCCCCCATGTGTTGTGGTTTGACGAATACTATAACGAAAAGTACTACAAGTATGAAACCGCCCTGCACAAAAACAAAGAAGCCGACCTTTTGATTGTAGTGGGTACTTCAGGGGCTACCAATTTGCCTAACAAAATGTATTACAATGCCCTCAACAACAACAAGCAAATTGTGGTGGTTAACCTGGATAGCAGCATTTTTTCGCGCACCCTCGAAGCCAACCAAACCGGGCACGTATTGCTAGGCAAAAGCGGTGAAATTTTACCCGAAATCTTAGCTGCTATTAAAGATACTATATAGAAATTGATTGATTACAGCGGTCCATCCATTCTCTGCTTGTGAGTACCCTAAACAATATGATTCCCAAAAGTTTACAAACTTTTCTTAAACAATTTGGCGAGAGCCAGCAAAAAGCCCTGTTTTTGACTGGGGCAGGCATGTCTGCCGAAAGTGGTATACCTACCTTTAGAGGCAACGAAGGCTACTGGACTATAGGGTCAAAAAACTATACCCCTATGGAGATTGCCACTAATTACATGTTCAGGCAGTTTCCTGAAAAAGTATGGCGTTGGGTATTGCATTACTTCAATAATGTACGCCAGGCTAAGCCTAACCCGGGGCATCAGGCGTTGGCTACTATAGAAACCCAACTAGGCAACGAACGCTTTACTTTGGTTACCCAAAATGTAGACGGGCTGCATCTGTTGGCGGGCAATACACCCCCAAACACTTATTGTATCCACGGCACACTCTCACACGTGCGTTGCGACGATTGCGGCGAGGTACACCCTTTTCCGCAGGATTTAGGGCATTATACCAAAAACGATATTATGCCCGACGAAGAATGGGACAAGCTGGCCTGCCCCGAATGCAGTGAGTTGATGCGTCCCCATGTATTGTTTTTTGACGAATATTACAACGAAGCATATTATAAATATGAAAGTGCACTGGAAGCAGCTTTCCATACTGACTTACTGGTGGTGGTAGGCACTACTGGAGCCACTAACCTGCCCTTGCTCATTTTTGAAACAGTGCTCAAAGCAGGTAAACCAATCATTGCCATCAACCTTGATGACTCTACCTTTACCCAAACCATCGAGGTTTATCAACAAGGCTGGGTAATTAAAGGTAAAAGTGGCGAAATATTGCCGGCAATGGTGCGCTTTTTTATGTAGCCAAGATTGTTTACCCTTATTTTTTGTTGCAAATTACGGCATTTGAAAAATTACTCAAGAGAAAGAAGTAAATGACAACAATTCCCGATCAACTGATTACCCATAATGGGAGTTTTCACGCTGACGAAGTTTTTGCAGTGGCTATCTTACAAAGGCTTAAAGGAGCCCACTTACACATTACCCGTACCCGTCACCCAGACTTACTTGGCAAAGTAATCAAAGACTCCAGCGTATTGGTAGTAGACGTGGGGTTGATGTATGACCCTGCCCACAATAATTTTGACCATCACCAAGACCGCGACCTAAAAAGCGCTGCGGGGTTGGTTTGGGAACATTTTGGCTTGCAACTCTGTGGCGGCAATACCGATGTGGCTTTGTTAGTGCAAGAGTCTTTGATTGACTTGGTAGACCAAACAGATACCAATCAAAATAATATCTTAAAAACCATTGATGAACACTTGCCTGGTGGCACAGCGGGTACTGTATCGGGGCTGATTGGGGCGTTTAACCGTGAACCTGACAATGATGCGTTACAAATGGAACAGTTTGACAAGGCAGTAAAGACTGCCGCCACTTTTTTGGAAAATACCCTATATGAAGCCGAAAAAATTGTGGCACAAAAACCCATTTGGGAAACCCGTCAAATGCTTACCCCTCAGGTAGTTCGCCTGGAACAATACTGCAAAGGTTGGAAACGTTGGGCGGCTCTAGAACCCAGTATTAGGTTTTGTTTGGTTCCGCGTGCCAGCAAAAACGAGTTGGTAGAAGGGCAACAATGGCAGCTGACCACCATAGACGCTGAAGCCTACCCTTTACCCACTTTAGAAACCATGCAAGCCGGGGTAAGCAATGCCAACGATATTGAGTTTGCCCATAAAGCGCGTTTTTTGGCCGTGTTTAACAATGAAGCCACCGCCCTCGAAGTGGTAAAATTACTCTAGAGTTTGTGCCCCATGAAACAACCACCCAAACTTTTACATGAAGAGGAGCTGGTATGGTCACCTATAGTGGCCAACAACCGCATGAACCGTGAACGTCAGGCAAGCGGGGTAAACAGCTACGAAAACGAAGTGGGCTTTTGCCCCGAAGACTGGCTACGTGCATTATTGACCCGCGAGCCTGAGGCTTGTTGGTTAGACGTATGTTGTGGCAAGGGCAACGCTTTGTTGCAGACTGCCCAAGCTTTGGCTGCGTCTCAGAATCATTTACATTTACATGGGTTAGACTTGGTCGATTTTTTTAGCCCTATTCCTGCCCAGGTCAATTGTGTGCGTTTTTTCACGGGTTCTGTCATCCATTGGCAACCTCCGCTTCCGGCATACCACCTCATTACTTGTATTCATGGCTTGCATTACGTGGGCGATAAGCTGGGGGCAATTGCTCGTTTGGGCAAAATGTTGGCACCTGGCAGTAAAATGGTGGCGAGCTTTGACCTGGCAAGTGTACAAATAGGCAACGATACCCAGGGAGAAACAGTGCTCGAATGGTTTCGACAAGCAGGCATTGAATATGATGCACAAAAAAAACTCATTATTGCCCAGGCGCCTCTCCCCCATGTGCCTTTGTTTGCTCATGCTTACTTGGGTGCCAACGATCGGGCAGGGAAAAACTACACCGGACAAGAGGCAGTCACTGCTTATTATGCTGAATAAGCCAAATTTGATAACTGCCAGAATTTAAGCCAAAATAAAACCCTCGTTCTTATACCAAAGGACGAGGGTTTTTTAATGATATTACTTACTAAATGCTAACACTCAGTTTTTGAGGTTGCATTAGGCTGGTGCAGGCAATCTACATGGGTGGTTGCAGGAAGGGTGAATAGGTGGCAAGGAAGAAGTGGATAGCATGGACTGCTTAGGCAGACAGCAAAATTTTCTTTTCAGAAAAAACAGCATTCAACAACCAGTCTTTAGACTTGTCCCTGTCAGAGAACAAACCCGCGTGAAACGAAGGGTTGGTTTGGTGAATCGGTTCTACCTCATGTAGCAACAATTGACAAAACAACTGATCGGCCATTACTACAGCAATGATGTTGCTGTTGTCGTCGTTGCCTGGCTGAAACCACGACTTTTGTAACCAGGTTTCAGGCGGTGTATATACCGACACCTGACTACGGTCGAGTTGCCAGAGGTTAATCCGGTGTTTTTGTGCATACTCAAGGGCCTTTTGCCAAAGCACCTCGTTTTCTTTTTTGCTGGCAGGACGACTCCAGCTAACGCCCATAAAGTGTTGCCCACCCAAACGATGATGCACCACCCTGGCGTAGGTAGTATCAAGAACTTTAATTGATATTGACATGTGTTTTAAAAAAAGCTTTGTGAATTAGAATTGACGGCACTTATTTGCGCAATTGCCGCCTTATAATTCCTAAAGTTAACAAACTCTGGTAATATGCTAAAAACCAATCTGTAATATTTAGGCTGAAAACCCAAAAGTACTGCAAGAATATGACCACAATAAACCAAAAAATAATTTAAAGCCTGAGCGTGGTCTATGTTCACCTTGCGATAAGTATTGTTTCGCTCAATTTGAAGAATAAACCTACCTTGTAGGTTTATTAATATCTGTACACAAAAAAATATAAGTAGAATCAAGTATCGATTGTTTGTATATGTAGCAACGATTTACTTTTTTGTGACGAAATTATAAGAACCCTTTGTATTTTTTGCAGATATGAATGATCAGAAAAATATTAAAAATTATTGGAAAACTAACCTGCGTTACCTTCTTGTATTGCTCTCTATATGGTTTGTCGTATCTTATGGCTTTGGCATACTGCTCGTAGAACCACTCAACACCATCAAACTGGGAGGCTTTAAGCTGGGCTTTTGGTTTGCTCAACAAGGCTCCATTTTTACTTTTGTTATCCTCATTTTTGTATATGTAAGGCTTATGAACAAGCTAGACAAAAAGTACGAAGTAGATGAAGAGTGAAATTTCTTCACAAAGCTACTGGCCGTTGCCAAATAGCCGTAAACCAACAACTGTGGAATCCTATCTGCAGATTTAAAATCAACATGATATAAACATAGAAGCCTGTAGAGTAGCCTTTAACTTACAGCTTGTTGCTTAAAGCTTAAGGCTATAATAGCTACACTAACGACTAACCAACATGAGCGTACAAACCTGGACGTATATTATAGTAGGGGCAACTTTTGCCTTGTATATCTTTATTGCCATCTGGTCGCGTGCCGGATCTACCCGCGAGTTTTATGTAGCAGGGGGCGGGGTGCCACCGCTTGCCAATGGCATGGCTACTGCAGCTGACTGGATGTCGGCAGCTTCGTTTATCTCTATGGCAGGGCTCATTTCTTTTATGGGCTACGATGGGTCAGTTTACCTCATGGGTTGGACAGGAGGCTATGTATTGCTTGCCTTGCTGTTGGCACCCTACCTACGCAAGTTTGGCAAGTTTACCGTGCCCGATTTTATCGGCGATCGCTATTACTCCGATGTAGCACGCACGGTAGCTGTTATTTGTGCCTTATTTGTCTCTTTTACCTATGTGGCAGGGCAAATGCGGGGTGTAGGCGTGGTGTTTTCCCGTTTTCTCGAAGTACCCATCACCTGGGGAATTATTATAGGTATGGGCATTGTGTTTTTTTATGCTGTATTGGGCGGTATGAAGGGCATCACCTACACTCAAGTAGCCCAATATTGCGTCTTGATCTTTGCTTTTATGGTGCCTGCCATTTTTATTTCCATTCAACTTACTGGCAACCCTATACCTCAATTAGGTTTTGGAGGTACCGTAGAAGGAGGCAAAACATTGCTTGAAAAACTGGATGGGTTACACAAAGAATTGGGGTTCAATGCTTATACCAATGGATCGAAAAGTATGATCGACGTGTTTTTTATCACTGCTGCCCTCATGGTAGGCACTGCAGGCTTGCCCCACGTTATTGTGCGGTTTTTTACGGTACCCAGAGTAAAAGACGCCCGTTTGTCGGCAGGCTATGCCTTGGTCTTTATAGCCATTTTGTATACTACTGCCCCTGCCATTGCCGCCTTTGCCCGCACCAACCTGATTACTACCATTCAGGATAAAAAGGCCTACGTGGCTATGCCCGAATGGTTTAAAAAATGGGAAGCCACCGGGCTCATTGCGTGGGTAGATAAAAACAAAGATGGGCAAGTGCAGTATTTTCCAGGCAAACCCTTTGTGGGTAAGCCCAGTTTTAAGGAAGGTAAAGGTACCTCAGGCGAACGAGTAGTGACCAACCAGCTCAATAGCAACAAAAACGAGCTCTATATAGACCGTGACATTATGGTACTTGCCAACCCCGAAATTGCCCAGTTGCCCAATTGGGTGATTGCCCTGGTAGCTGCCGGGGGGCTTGCCGCAGCCTTGTCTACCGCAGCGGGTTTGTTGCTCGTGATCTCTACCTCGGTGTCACACGACTTAATCAAAAAACAACTCAATCCAAACATCTCCGAAAAGGGCGAGCTATTGTATGCCCGTTTATCAGCAGCTGTCGCTGTAGTTATTGCCGGATTGTTTGGCATTTACCCCCCAGGGTTTGTCGCACAAGTAGTGGCTTTTGCCTTTGGTTTGGCGGCAGCCTCATTTTTTCCAGCAATTGTGTTGGGTATTTTTGACAAACGCATGAACCGTGAAGGTGCCATTGCCGGAATGATCACTGGCTTACTCTTTACCATTGCTTACATTGTATACTTCAAGTTTTTGGGAGGCACCAAGGCTGGTTGGTGGTGGGGTATTTCGCCAGAAGGCATAGGCACCCTGGGAATGTTCATCAATGCCCTGGTAGCCTTGGTTGTATCACGCAATACTGCTACTCCACCACAACAAGTACAAGAAATGGTAGAAAGTATACGCTACCCAAGGGGCGCAGGCGAAGCACAGGACCATTGATGTAGTCAATTAAGAATTTTCAATTAGGATTATACGAAGTTTTAAAATCCTTGATATACAGGTATTTACATATAAATCAAGGGGTTAATTGTAGGGGCTACCCTAAGCTATTGTAAAACACGAAAAAAACTTAAAAAAATGACAAATAAAATCAACACATTGGGTGGTTATATCCACGAATATCAAAAAAGCGTATCTAACCCTGAAGCATTTTGGGCTTCGATTGCCGAAAACTTTCATTGGCGCAAAAAATGGGATAAAGTGCTTGATTGGAACTTTGAAGAGCCTACAATAGAATGGTTTGTCAATGGGAAGTTAAACATTACTGAAAATATTTTTGAGCGCCAACTCTTTACCCATGGCGACAAAGCAGCCATTATCTGGGAACCCAACAACCCCGATGAAGCAAGCATTACCCTTACTTACCGTGAATTGTTTGAGAAAGTATGCCAGTTTTCGAATGGGCTTTTGAAACAAGGAGTAAAAAAAGGCGACCGCGTGGTGATATACATGCCTATGGTGCCCGAAGCAGCCATTGCTATGCTTGCCTGTGCCCGTATTGGAGCCATTCATTCGGTCGTATTTGCTGGGTTTTCGTCCAATGCCCTTGCCGACCGTATCAATGATGCCCAAGCTACCACTGTGCTTACTGCCGATGGAGGCTACCGAGGAGCAAAAGTGTTGGAAATAAAGAAAATAGTAGACGAAGCCCTGGAAAACACCCCAAGCATAGAGCGCAGCATTGTGCTCAAGCGCACGGGCAGCGAGGTAACCATGAAGCCAAACAGAGACATCTGGTGGAGCGATGTGATAGCAGGAGAAGCCCTGGAAAACAAAGCCGAGGAAATGGACAGCGAAGACATGCTCTTCATTTTATACACGTCGGGCTCTACGGGCAAACCCAAAGGAGTAGTGCATACCACGGGCGGCTACATGGTATATACGGCTTATTCGTTTAAGAATGTTTTTCAATACAACGCAGGTGATATTTACTGGTGTACGGCAGACATTGGCTGGATCACGGGGCACTCTTACATTGTGTACGGTCCCTTGTTGGCAGGAGCCACCAGCGTGATGTTTGAGGGGGTGCCTACTTTTCCTGATGCGGGGCGTTTTTGGGAAATAGTAGACAAGCACCAGGTAAACCAGTTTTATACTGCCCCTACTGCCATTCGTGCTTTGCAGGCCAAAGGGCTAGAGTATGTAGAAAAACACGACCTGAGTTCGCTCAAAGTATTGGGCAGTGTGGGAGAACCCATCAACGAAGAAGCCTGGCACTGGTACCACGACCACATCGGCAAAGATCGTTGCCCAATAGTAGATACTTGGTGGCAAACCGAAACCGGAGGCATTTTAATTTCTCCCCTGCCTGGCATTACTCCTACCAAACCTACCTATGCTACCCTGCCCTTGCCTGGAATTCAGCCTATATTGGTAGACAATGAGGGCAATGAATTGAAAGGCAACAGTGTAGAAGGTAACCTATGCGTGAAGTTTCCCTGGCCATCTATGTTGCGTACTACTTACGGCGATCACGAACGTTGCCGTCAAACCTATTTTTCTACTTATAAAGGTTTGTATTTTACCGGAGATGGGTGCAAGCGTGACGAAGACGGGTACTACCGTATATTGGGGCGGGTAGACGATGTAATCAATGTATCGGGACACCGCCTGGGTACTGCCGAAATAGAGAACGCCATCAATGAACATCCATTGGTAAACGAGTCGGCAGTAGTAGGCTACCCCCACGACATCAAGGGACAAGGCATTTATGCGTACATTGTATGTGAGGCCGATGCTGCCAACCACGATGAGGAGCAAATCAAGAAAAGCATTGTCAGTACTATTAACAAAATTATAGGACCCATTGCCAAACCCGATAAGATTTTGGTAGTATCTGGTTTGCCCAAAACTCGTTCGGGTAAGATTATGCGTAGAATCTTGCGCAAAATTGCCGAAAACAATGCTTCTAACCTGGGCGACATCAGTACGTTGCTTAACCCTGAGGTGGTGGCGTCTATTATGGACAAGGCTGGGGTTGCGGTAGAGGGTTAATGTGTTGAGGCTTGTTTTGTGCATTGCTTGAATGGTTTTATGGTTTGCTATGGGTAAACTGTAAAACCATTTTTGTTAGAAAGTGAACATCAGATGCGCCGCAGGATCACCCTATAATTGAACCCCCAGCAACACAATATCATCGCGTTGGTCTGCTTCTTCCTGGTATTTGATCTTTGCCTCTAACAATCTTTTGCGTTGTATGTTTAATGGCTCGTGCATAATTTCCTGAAGTAGAGCAAATAGTCGCTTGGAACCAAAAGATTTACGTTTATTGTTAGATGTATCTACAAACCCATCGCTACTTAAATAAATAATATCTTTGCGTTGGAGTTGTACAACGTAGTTTTTTAACTCTTGAGTGGTTTGTTCGGACCTATACCCACCTACCGAAACCCTATTTCTAGTAACTCGATGCAGGCGATTTTGTTTGGTATAAAACAAGGGGCGTTTGGCATTGCTGTATACTAACTCTATGTCTTCAGAGTTGTCTATGTATTGTACCCTACATAAGCATATATCCATGCCATCCTGATTGTTCGACTCCTGCTGCTGTAAACCTTTATAAATACCTTCGTGCATTTTGGCAATAATCCTTTGAGGGTCAATTACCTTCTTTTCATTGACTATTTCATTCAATAGCATACTACCTATCATACTCATAAAAGCCCCTGGCACCCCGTGTCCGGTACAATCTACAGCGGCAACAAAGCTGTATACTTCAAAAGAGGGAATACCATTGACTATGATTCGTTTTTTGACTTGGCTCAACCAATAAAAGTCACCCGACACAATATCTTTGGGTTCATAAATAATAAAGTGATTGGCAAATACCTTATCTAAACTTTTGGAACTTGGCAAAATAGCAGCTTGGATTTTTTGAGCATAATGAATGCTTTCGAAAATTTCTTGGTTTTTCCTGACAATGCTTTCTTGTTTGCTTTCTATCATTCGTAGCTTCATTCTTAGCTCCAACTGGGCAATCACTTGTGATGCCAGCGTTTTTAAGGCAGATTTTTGGGCTTCAGTTAAATCACGGGGGCGTTTGTCTATCACACATAGTGTCCCCAAACTAAAACCATCAGGAGTAGTAAGCGGCATTCCAGCATAAAACCTTATATCAGGATGCCCAATGACCAACGGGTTGTCATAAAATCGCTCATCTTTGGTGGCATCTTTTATAATAAATAATTCAGGCTTATGAATGGCGTGGGCACAAAAAGCCAATTCACGTGGGGTTTCTCTAGCTTCCAGCCCTACTTTGGCTTTGAACCATTGTTTGTTTTGGGCTACCAACGACATCAACGAAATGGGAGTTTTACAAATGTAAGAAGCAAGCTGTACAAGTTCATCAAATGCTTGCTCAAAGTCTGTATGCAATATGTTGTACCTATATAAAGCCTGTAAGCGTTCTTTTTCATTGATGGTAATGGGAGCAATTTTCATTATGTTCGTTTTTTAGCTGAACATAAATAAGTAACTGTTGCAGGCATACACAAACATACACGTAGACATAAAGTGTTCTTATATAAAAAGTACAATTAAAGTCTTTAGTTGATTAATCATTCAAGTGTACAATTAGTACATAAACAACAGCCCCTTGCTTACATGGTAGGTAAGCAAGGAGCTGTTGTTTAAACCGTTCAAGCAATTGTTAGGAACGATGCAAAAATAAAGTTCTATAGTTTAAAGAAATGTTTTTTGACGTCGCCTGACCAAAAAAAATGAGGTTAAGAATGTGTATTTATTTTGACACCGTTCCTTAGGAATGGTGAGAAATTAAATTACCATTCTTGAGGTAGAGGTTTTGTTTTGAGACGAGGCTATTTTTTGCGCCCATAGCAGCGCTACGGGCAATAAAAATAACGAAGTATCAAGGCGAAAAATCACCCCTCAGAGTGTAAATTTATTTTTGAACAATTCCTTAGGCCAATACTCCGCAGTGATTTTAGCCAAAGTTGACTACTGATTAACTCGTTGAGCTCGCCGTAGCAGAGCTACAGGCTCGGGTTACAGGGCTTAATAAGGTGAATATTTACTCGAATCAGCTTCTAACCACGCTTTTTGTAAATAACTGAAAATCAGTGTAATACAAAAGCGTGGTTACTTGTGGAACAGGGTGTGGCACCGATATTCATCGGTATCCAAGGACTTGAAGTTTGCCCCTGTCAAGTCTATGGACTACGGACTAAATACTATGGACTATTGTTAGCTAGGTACATTCAGTAATTTTGCCAACTGACTGACTGAGCCTACTTGGTGTACCTTGGTTAGGTTAAAGATATAATATTTGTCTCTGCGTAAGCGCTTAAGGTCTATTTTCTTAAACTCTTTTGGGCTAAACAAGGCTACTTTGTTATCAGGCAATACTACGACCAATTGGTTGTTGTGCTTGGGCTGAAACCAAAACAGGTTTAAACTGTTGGCGTCAAACTTCACTACTCCTGTCCCCTTATCGCCTGTCACCAAATACAACCTTGAATAAATGCCATTCGTTTTATTGAGCTTCACATCTGCTTGACAAATCACCACATCACGCCCTGTCATTTTCAATATACGGTCTACATTATGGTAGCCAAAGGTGCGTACCCTAAATTTATGAAAAAGTCGTGCTTCACGCTTCGCCAATTGTCTATCTTTGGCTATTATTTTCTTTCTTATTCTCTCTTGTCTTTCTTGCTCCTTCTCTATTACTTTAAGCTCTTCGTTATACTTCCTTTTAAGCTCGTCCAATTTGTTTTCTACCTTAGTGTCTGCCACCATTGTGTTAGAGTCAAGCACCGGGCGATACATCTTAACAACAGTAAAAAACTTACGCAGCTGTTTTCTTATAGGACGCTTTATCTTTTTGTTCAAGCCACGACGCAAATACCGGTTCATTTGTAACTTATACATTGCCTCATAACGAGGCCCAATGTTTGATAAATCAAGCGCGTAGGTTTCTTCTAAGGGCTCATTACGATTCCACATTTTCATTGTATAGTCTTTCGAAAAAGTCACAATGTTTTGTTCGTCAGGCGAAAATATTGCCCCGTTCAGGCCACGGTTATGCCCACGCAATGTATGCAAAAGCTTGCCTTCTTTGCTCCAGAGCTTGGCTGTTCCGTAGTCATCGGCAGTCAAAATCGTCTGATCATCGGCCGAAAATATGGCGGAGTTTACCCAGGTTTTCGACACCTTGAGGGTTTTCAACAGTTGCCCGTTTACCTTCCAAATCTTGGCTGTACCATCGTTTGAGGCAGTCAATACTCGTTGGCCATCGTGCGAAAACGTCGCCATCTTTACTGGTTCTTTGTGCTTCAGGGTATTCATGAGCATAGTATTATGGTAAGATGTTTCATAAAACCACAATTGCGCTCCATTTTTCTGACTCGAAGTAAGCAAATGACGACCATCGGCAGAGAAGTAAACAGTATTATACTCTCCCTTGAGTTGGTGTAAAAACTTGCCCTTGTTTGTCCATATTTTCAACGAATAATCGCGGTCAGAAATGGTAGCAATGTATGCGCCATTGGGCGAAAAACTGGCAAACTTGAAATAGTCGCGAAACTTTCTCACCAATTGTCCTTTGAGTGTCCAAAGATGCGATTGTTCTTCGGTGTTGGTGGTCAATATATGTTGGTCATCATCAGAAATCACCGCCATATCAATGTCATTTTTGGTAGGCAAGGTAGTCAACAACTTGCCCTTGCTCGACCAAAGTTTCACTGCTCTGCGTTGGGTGGTGAGTATGTACTTTCCCGATTTCGACATTTGAGTAGAAATGGTTTGTTTAAAACGCTTGATGAGCTCACCCATGCTCGTGTATAAGTCTGCCCTCCCACGCTTGTCATACACCAACATTCGTTGCCCGTCTGCCGAGTACTTTACATCGGTTGCCCCTCTAATAGCCATTGCCTTGAAGCCAAAGGGTATTTTAGTAAGGGTTACTTTATGCCAAGGCTCTTTGAGTACCCACTTTTGTGCCGAATGCTTGGGATTATTTACAGGTATGTTGTCGGCCCAAGCCCATTTTACGGGAACAAAAGTCTTCAACTCAGGCTCAAAATCAAGGGCATACTTCAACTCAAAATAATTGGCATTTGCTTTTTGCTGAGGCACCGCCTCTTTCAACTTCTTTACCTTACGGGGATCTTCTTTAGTCTGCTTTACCGAAGGCTTGACAGGTATTTCTCTCAACTCGGTTTGTGCCTTAAGCTTTTCGTTCCTTTCACCTCGTCGTTCAGTTATTTGCCCTTGCAACTCTCCGTGTTTTGGGGTAGAATCGCTCACTATGGGCGCTGTTACAGCTGCTCCTATCAATGTCCATTTGGGTTGAGGGGTTTGCTGAAACACCGGCAATGAAGGTAACATTTGTGCCTGAGCTACCCTACGCTGAGGACGTGGGGCTCCTTCGTCTAAAAAATAATGGTTAAAACGTTTGTCTTTGTTATAAGACACCAGGTTTACTTCTACATTTTTATGCGGAGCAATAAACACTGGTTCCCCGTTTTGGCTGCCCCGTAGCTCAAACATTCCACCCGACTCGAAGTGATGACGCACCCCGGCGCTGTCGTAATGCATGGGCAAGCCACTGGCTATAATATCGGCTGCGTTGTGAAACTCACGGTACTTAATTTTTACGTTACCTTTGACAGGTTCTCCCAACTTGTTAACAAAAGCGCCCGCAGGTACCTCAATATTTGACCCATTGTTTAGTTTAAATACCTTGGCTTTGCTGGCGTCCATCTCCCATTGGCTATAGGCTACATCTATTTTTTTGTTGTCAAAAGGTGAAGCAATAGAGGATTGAAAATGATGGTTGATTGATGTATGTAACTTGCTCGTAGTATCAAACAACATAAAATAACCTACCACCAGCAACAATACCACTGCTGCTACCCTGCCAATCGTGTATTTATGCAAGACAAGCGGGCGGCTTTTTTTGTCTAAGTAAGGGTGTGGGCTAGTAGCGCTTATTTGTTCATTTTTCATAAACTGGTGAAAATCCACTATCCGCATTTGGCAAGACGCACATGTGGCTACGTGAGCCCTCAATGCCTTGGGAAGCTTATCGATTTTATCAAGCATTTTAGCTTCTACATATAAACTAATGCCTGAGTCATTCAGGTGTCCTTCGTTATCGTATAAAACAGGCAGTTTTCCTGTTGTTTTTTCTTGATTTTCCATTGAGATATGTTGAATATTTTTGAAATAACTTCCACATAACGATTTTGCACATCGCTAATAATGAGTAGTTGCTTGCAACACAGGTATACATCAGCATCTAAAAACTTGAGACTATAGTTACCTGTGTGGCTAACCTTGTTGAAGTTTAAGGCGTCCTTTATTTGGAGGGTTTTTCAGGCGTTTTTGTTGGATTGGTACCACTTGAGTTTTTTGGGCAATCAACCCTTCGTCGAGATGCTTGAAATACTCATACACAAAGTCTAAAAACCAACGTTTGTTATGAATTTTAAAATCGACGTCTTGGTCAGAAATAGTCAAGCGCTCCATAATGCCTTGAGTGTATTTATCGCCTGAAATATATTGGTTGATCCAACGCTGTAAAGCCAAAGCATCACCTTTTTCTTTGCGGTACTTTTTAAAATAATAGGCGAGTGCTTTCATCAGTTCTATATCTTTAGCCTGGCGGTACTGTTGCCCACTTAGCAAGCCCAACAACTTCTGTTGGGCTTTAGCGCGCAACTTGCCAAAACAAAGCCCAACATCCAAGGCATTGACATCTACCCTTGCTTGTACCTTCAGCATGAGCAAAAGCTTATGTCCTACTTTGGGTAAACTTTCAGTAAACTGCTGTAAAATTATTTGAAATTGTGTTTGTAGACGCTCTTGCAAATCTTTGTAAACAGTTTCGGGGCAATAAGCATTGGCAGTGGTCAACCGTAGTTTGTCTGTTTCCTGAGATTGCCCTTCATTGGTTGCCAGTAAGTCTTCTAACCCGGTGGTATGCATGCGTTTTTGACGTTCTTTAGACAAAAGCGTGTTCAAACGGTTGCGAATACACTTCGCAAGGTAAAACCGGAACACGTTTTGGGTTTTGCAAGCCTCCATAAAAGCGGGGCTAGGCAGTGTTTGCGACCTCAAATACAAATACACCTCATGGTAAAAATCATGTTCGAACTGGCTGTAGTATTTAAATCTGCTGATGTATTCAACCACTTTTTTGCGAATAAATCCTTGGTAATTTGCCAAAACCTCGTCATATTTTTTTGCCTGAAGCCAAGCAACCACAGTAGATTGATCTATTTCACTTTTAGAGTCTGTCATTTTGTTCTAGTGTTAAAAATTTGATTTATAAACCCACAGGCAATGCGCATAAGTGTTTGGTGTAAAAACCGGGGGTTTCAAACATCTTTATTAACTTTGTGTTTGTTTTTGTATACATTATCAAGTCGACTTGTATCTATATACTTTAGTTGCACCAAAAAACAGAGTTAAAAAGACCAAATAAAGTTTATTTAAATTTGTATCTTACTGATTGTAAATATTTTACAAAATGGTTTTTGTGTAAAAAAACCATCTTTTTTACTCCACAACTGTTTTTATTAAAAAACTTCTGATACTATGGAGGGTTTTTTGATAATTGTTAGTATGGTATATATATCAAATCACGAAGCATTGTGCTAATGCCTGAACCTGTAAAAGATATTGATCTTGCCGAAAAAGTGGCAATCCTAAAAACGGTCAAAGTATTTGCTGAAACCGATCAGGATGTATTGGTGAATATTGCCAAAGTATTGACCGAAGAACATCACCCCAAAGACTCTCTCATTATCAAAAAAGGAGATCCTGGCGAGTCTATGTACATCATAGTAGATGGTGCTGTACGAGTACACGATGGAAATTACACCTTTGTGGTGTTGCGTAATCGAAATGTATTTGGCGAATATGCCTTGCTCGATACCAAACCCCGGTCGGCAGATGTAACCACCCTTAGGCGTACCCGCCTCTGGAAACTTAACCAAGACGTTTTTTACAAGGTAATGATGAACCATATCCAGATTATGCGGGGCATTTTGCGGGTATTGATCAGGCGCTCGCGCAATCACAATGTACTGGAAGAAGAACTCGTACAACAAAAGAAAAGCATAGAAGCTCAAAACGAAGAAATTACTACCATTAACAGTTCACTGGAGCTCAAAAATGCGATTATTGAAGAAAAAAATTACCAAATACAGGACAGTATTCTCTATGCCAAGCACATTCAAACAGCCATGGTGCCTACCCTGGCAGATGTAAAAAGTGCTTTGCCCAATTCATTTATTTTTTGGCAACCCAAAGACATTGTCAGTGGCGATTTTTATTGGTACGCCAAAACTGTTCCCCGCCCCATTTATGAAGAAACCCAAACGTTTGAAGGCATACAAAAAATTTTTAAAGGATTTGACACCGAAAAAGTGATTATTACTGCGGTAGACTGTACTGGGCACGGGGTGCCAGGGGCTTTTATGTCTATGCTAGGAGCCAATGCACTTAACCGTATTGTAGAACTGGAAGGGATCACAGAACCTGACCTGATTTTGCACCACTTGCACAAAAGTGTTCAAAATGCACTTCGCCAAAGAACCTCCGAAAACCGGGACGGCATGGATATGGCATTGTGTGTAATAGACAAAGAACAAAGAACGGTCGCTTTTTCTGGAGCAAAAAGTCCCCTGTTTTATATACAAAACAATGAATTGCACCAGATCAAAGGAGGCATGATGCCTATAGGTGGACACCACTGGGAAGACCACGAAAGAATGTTTGCCAAACACACCATCAAGGTAGACCAACCCACGGTGTTTTATATCTTTTCGGATGGCTACCGCGATCAATTTGGTGGTCCCAGAGAAAAAAAGTTTATGCTTAAACAATTCAAGGAGTTGTTGCTGGAAATACACTTGCTCCCTTTTAACGAACAACACGATATATTAGAAAAGAAATTGAACGATTGGAGGGGCTACATTCCGCAAACTGACGATGTGATTGTGATAGGATTTAAGATAGACTAAAGATGTTACAGTAGGTCGTAAATCTTAAGTAAAAGAAATTGTTAGCTACGGTTTTATTTCTATTTTTGCTTTTAAAGTAGTCATATAACCCTCTGTATAATATAGCTTTAAGTAAAAAAAAGATAAATGGATAAATTAAGGTCTTGGTTAGTAGCTTTTATGGCAGTAGTTATGCTCATTGGGTTTGTATGGCGCATCAATGTTCCCGATTATTATAAGCTGGAGCTGCACTATCAGCAAGTCAATTTTTTGACCACCAATGCCCTGATACAAACCCGTGGAGTGGCCATTGGCAGGGTAGAATCGGTGCAATTGACCGACTCACTGGTAAAAGTAACCGTTGACATCAACCAGGATGTGAACATTCCCCGTGGTTCGCAGTTCATTATCAAACCCAAAGGTTTGGTGGGCAAAAGTATGATTGAGGTAAAGTTTGCCAAAGACAAAAAAGATTACTACAAACCTGAAGAGGCCATTGTAGGCATTACCGAAAACGCTCACCAATTTAATCCTGCGCAACTTGAAAAGTATCTTTTTAAAGGTTTTAAAGGCATTATAGGGCGAGACGATTCGTTGCTAAAACAATTGAAAATAATGAACCAACGCCTGGAGCAACTCAAAAAATAACCCATGTATAACAAATTATACCAATGCCTTGCTCTTTTGGTCTTGTTATGTCTCAGTACGGCTTGTGAGCCCACCAGCACCCAAGGCAAATGGATACCTCAAGACAAACAACAGTTTTTAAAATTTTGCAAAGAATCCCGGAAAAACAAAAATATACAGCTCTCTGGCCAACAAATTGACCGCGTGTGCCACTGTGCGCTTAAGCAAGCCATTAAAACTTATGAATCGTTTGAAGCAGCCAATGCCGATTCAATACGCCAAATAGGAACCACTTGCGTAGACGAGATAAGCAAAATGCCCTGATACGCCATGAAGTATATTCCAGTAAGAGACATCAATGCTACCCAAAAGGCAACCGATTTTCAAGAAGATTTTAGCATTAGAAGTACTTATGAGCTGCCCACCACAGGCAAAACCCTGAGCCAACCTCTTCACCGACACGACTTTTTTTATATGCTTGCTCTGAACAAAGGCAGTGGAACCCACGAGATAGATTTTGTACCTTATGAAGTTTGTGACCATTCAATTGTGTTCATGCGTCCAGGGCAAGTACACCAACACCAGCTTAAGGCAGACAGGACTGGCTACTTAATCGCTTTTAAGCCCGATTTTTACTACCCTACCGATTCCACTCTTTATCAGCTGTTACGCAAAGCAAGTAGTGTTCATTTTTATCAGTTAGCCCCCCAAAGGTTTGACAAACTACAGACAACGATGGCATCTATGCTACACGAATATATCCACAAACAAGTGGGGTATCGTGAGGTAATCAAAGCTCATTTGAGCATTCTTTTTACTGAATTGATCCGTCAAAATGCCCAAACACTTGATGTCCCTTTATATCAACAAGAGAAGCTAGACGAATTTTTACTACTTGTAGAAACCCACTTTGCTACCCACAAAAGCCCGGCACAATATGCCCAGCTCATGCATTTATCTACGTATCAGCTCAACGCCATCACCAAAGCGACTTTGGGCAAAACTTGTTCGAAGGTGATCAGTGAGTATATTATTTTAGAAGCCAAGAGGTACTTGCTCGCCACTACCCATCAGGTAAACCAAATAGCCTATCATTTGGGCTACGACGATGTGTCTTATTTTATCCGGTTTTTCAGAAAACACACCGGGCATTCGCCCAAAGCTTTTAGACATAAGTAACGGCACAGAAAAACACCCCTACAATGAAGCACCACATTACCATCAGCTCATAATTAGACCTTAATCTTATCAAACTACATTTTTGTCCTACCTTACCTGTGGTTTTAGCCACTACTTTTGTACGCAAGTATTTAGGGAGTAATTAAAAAATAGGATACAGGTTCTGGCAAAAGAGCAGCTACAAAATAGGTACGTTATTTCTTGTTTGCTCCCTTATTTAAACAACCAAAATATTAGACCAATGCAACAACAAAAATGGGATGAAAGATACCAGGCACGCGCCTTTGCTTATGGCAAAGCCCCCAATGTTTTTTTTGAAGAATGGTTACCAAAATTTACCCCCGGAAAGCTGTTAATGCCTGCTGACGGGGAAGGACGCAATGGGGTATTTGCGGCAACTCTTGGCTGGCAGGTTACCTCGGTTGACCTAAGCGCAGAAGGACAAACCAAAGCATTGCAACTGGCGGGCGAGCAAGGGGTCACGCTTGACTATAAGGTGGGCGATTTGGGCGAACTTGATTTCGCAAAAGAAACTTTTGACGCCATTGGGTTGATATATGCCCACTTCGATGCCGACAAAAAAACCACCTATCACCAACAACTGGCAAACTGCCTAAAGCCTGGTGGCATTATCATACTAGAGGCATTTAGCAAGGCACATTTGCACTTTAGCGCCCTTGATCCTAAGGTGGGTGGTCCCAAAAATAAGGCTATGCTGTATTCGACCGACGAAATCGCTGCCGATTTTCAAGGGTATGAAATGCTCAAGTTAGCCGAGGAGGAAATAGAGCTTAACGAAGGGCTATATCATATTGGCAAAGGCTCAGTAGTACGGTTTGTGGGGCGAAAACCTTTCAAAAATGAATAAGTTGCACCTGAGTACAAACAAGTAGTAAGCAAGGCGATTGTTTATAGTCGAATATTCATGAAGCTGTACGCTCTTATTACCATTATTTTTATAGATTTGTGTGAAGTTTTTAACCCATACATTTTTATTTAGATAACAAAATACAATTTATGTCATTACTAGTTGTTGGTTCGGTGGCGCTTGACACCATCGAAACCCCATTTGGAATTTCAGAAAGAACCATTGGTGGTTCTGGTACTTATATTTCTTTGTCATCGTCTTATTTTGCCTCTCATTCAAAACAAGTAAATGTGGTAGCCGTGATTGGAAACGATTTTCCAGAAAAAGGCATGACTACTTTTAAAGAACATGGGGTAAATACTGACGGTATTCAGGTAAAAGAAAACGAAAAATCGTTTTTTTGGCATGGCAAATACCACCATGACATGAACAGCCGTGATACTTTAGTAACTGAGCTAAATGTATTGGGTGACTTTGATCCTGTGATACCAGAAAGCTATCAAGATTGTGAGTACTTAATGCTAGGCAACCTTGCCCCTAAAGTGCAGCAAAACGTAATTGAGCGCTTGAAAAAACGTCCTAAGCTCATTGTAATGGATACCATGAACTTTTGGATGGAGCCTGCCTTTATCGATGATTTGAAACATACCATGACAATGGTAGATGTGTTGTCGATCAACGATGAAGAAGCGCGTCAACTGTCTGGTGAGTATTCTTTGGTAAAAGCCGCCAGAAAGATCATGACAATGGGACCTAAGTACTTGATTATTAAAAAAGGAGAGCACGGGGCTTTATTGTTCCACGACAAAAACATTTTCTTTACTCCTGCCCTTCCTCTAGAGGAGGTATTTGACCCAACCGGAGCAGGCGATACATTTGCGGGTGGTTTTATTGGCTACCTGGCAGACACTGGCGATGTGTCTTTCGACAATATGAAACGTGCCATTGTGTATGGGTCGGCAATGGCATCTTTCTGCGTGGGCAAATTTGGCACTGATGGTTTGATTGACCTGCCTTCTGATGCTTTGACTGAACGAGTAAGAGAATTTGTTGACTTGGTTCAATTTGAAATAGCCATGGTCTAAATACCGCCATTTTTTATATGCTATCCCCTTCGAGATCAAGCACTTAAAGAAAGATGCTTTTTTCGAAGGGGATGTTTATATTCAATATACATACACCCACCTCTTGTTTCCAGTTACTCCAGTTTTTTCAGGCTATTTGGCATAGCCACCAGGTATTCCTAAGGAAACAATTACATAAAAAACCCCTGCCTTGAAGAGAGCTTCCTGACAGGGGATATACTTATAAGCTTACAAGCAAATTAGTCTTTTGTTTTGGTGGGTTTTTCAGCCGCTTTATCGGTGGTGCTGCCAGGTCCTTCGCCGGTAACCGCCTTAAAAGTAGACTTCTTTTTGATATTGTCTAGCCATACAAATTTCTCAGCAGTAAGCTCTACAATGTCTCGTTCTACATCCTGCATTACCCGGTGCTCGGTAGAGGTAAGGTGCACTGCTTTGCCATCTTTTACCAATCTCCAGCGACCTGCTTCTATTTTTTTATCTGAGTGAAAATATTCTTCAAAAGTCCCATCCTTTTTAAATATCAGGTAGTCATTGGCTTTTTCCACATTTTCTATCGAGCCGTCTTTGTGTTCAAAAGAGATTTCTTTCCATTTACGCACCAGATTTTCGCTTATTTCGGGATATTTTTTCAGGGTATTCTCTTCAAAATCCTTCTTTGCCTTTTCTTCTGCGCTCGGCTCGTTTGTTTGCGTATTGCTGGCAGTATCGGTTTTGGTAGTACTGCTATCTTCGCCAGAACTGTTTTCTTTAGAACCGCCGCCACCACCACCACATGCCGCCAAAAAAAGGAGCATTGACATCGCGTATAAGGCATTTTTGAGGTTCGTTTTATTTAAATATCTCATCATTGATTGTTTAAAAAGTTGGGTGGATCTAACAACTGTACCAAAAATAGAAAAAGCAATGGATTTTAAAAATGAAATCAGGCACTACTTTGCAAGAAAGCCCCACTTGTAGGCTTTTTGTAGTACATCAAACAAGCCAGGTGATGCAACTGCCTATATCGAGTAGAGCCACTTTCTTTGGTTGTTTGATAAAAAAAAACCAACTTTCGGAATTAACTCAAGTAAAATGAAAAAAATAAAGCCTTCCAAAAGAACAAAATATTTGAAGAGGTACCCCGCCATAGTGCTGTTCTATGGATTAGGTTATTTTGGTAGTTTTACTTAACGATTGTATACTTCAATTACTATTATTATAATGAAAAAAAACTACTCCCAGTTGATGCAATCTTTCATTGCATTGCTTTTTATATCGCTCACGGGTGCTTATGCCCAGCAAAGTACCATTCAAGGCACAGTTTCCGACAAGTTTGAACCTTTGATAGGCGCCACTGTAGTGGTAAACGGCACTACTAATGGTACTACTTGCGACATTAACGGCAAATATACGCTGACAGTAAAGCCTGGTACTTATAAGCTCACCGCCAGTTTTGTAGGTACCCAATCGCAAACCAAAGAAGTAACGGTAGCTGCCGGACAAACTGCTACCCTGGATTTTGTATTAGCGCCTTCTTCATCGATGAACGAAATTGTAGTGGTAGGCTCCCGTGCCGAACCACGTACTTTGATGGAAACTGCGGTGCCTGTAGACATCATTTCCAGCAAAGAAATCACCAACTCATCGCAGGAAAATGTCGGACAAATTTTGCAATACCTTGCCCCTTCGTTCAACTCATCGCAACAAACCATTTCCGACGGTACTGACCACATCGACCCTGCCTCGTTGCGTGGCTTGGGGCCAGACCAAGTGCTGGTATTGGTGAATGGTAAACGTCGTCATACCAGCGCATTGCTCAATGTAAATGGTACGGTGGGCAAAGGAACCGTAGGAACCGACCTCAATGCCATTCCTGCGGCGGCAATTGAGCGTATAGAAGTATTAAGAGATGGCGCTGCTGCTCAATACGGCTCCGATGCCATTGCTGGAGTCATCAATATTGTACTCAAAAAACAAGTAGGTGTAGCCCAGATTAACTCGCAACTTGGGGTAACCTCTGAGAGCGATGGAGCCATGGGCAGGCTTGGGGTAAACTATGGCTTTAGGGTAGGCAAAAAGGGTTTTGTAAACGTAACCGGAGAGTTTGTAGACCGGGAAGCAACCAATCGTTCTGGAGATTATACGGGTACAGTGTACGGCGACGCCCGTGACAATGACTTGACTGACTTTTTTGCCCAAACGGGTTTGGGTGGCAGGCGTGTAATGGCTATAGGAAACTCTGCCGGACGCAACGGGCAGGTATTTTTCAATGCCGAAGTACCCATAGTGGGGGGAGGCGAACTGTATGCCAGCGGTGGCTTTAGTTTCCGTAAAGGGCGTGCCAACGGGTTTTATCGTTTCCCAAAAGACCAAAACCGGGTAGTGCTCTCTATTTATCCCAATGGGTTTTCACCCGAAATACACACCGACATTGTCGACCGATCGTTGACGATGGGTTTGCGCGGCGAAAAAAACGGGTGGAACCTCGATTTTAGCAATACACGAGGGTCTAATGGTTTTGACTTTAACGTAGAAAACTCTAACAATGCTTCTATGGGGGCAGCTTCTCCTCTTTCGGCGTATGCCGGAGGCTTTCGCTACGGACAAAACACCACCAATCTTGACATTTCGCGCAAGCTAGACATAGGCTTTGACCTTAATGTAGCTTTTGGGGCAGAGTTTCGCTTAGAACGCTACGAAATTATTGCAGGCGAAGAAGCTTCTTACATCAACGGAGGGCAAGAGTCACAACCGGGTGTACAAGGAAGCGCAGGTATCCAGGTTTTTCCAGGGTTTCAACCACAAAACGAACTCAACCAAACCCGCACCAACACTGCTGGCTACATAGACCTGGAAGCCGACATTACTGAAGCCTTGTTGGTGGGGGTAGCCGGGCGATTTGAGTCTTACAGCGATTTTGGCGATAATTTTAGCTGGAAAACAGTGGCTCGTTACAAAATCAGTCAGGCATTGTCTTTACGGGCGGCCTTTAGTACCGGTTTTCGTGCCCCGTCGTTGCACCAATACTATTTTAGCAATCTAAGCACACAGTTTATCACCATTGGGGCAAACCAAGTGCCTGTGCAAGTAGGTACTTTTAACAATGAAAGCAACGTAGCACGCGCCTTTGGTATAGATCGTCTTAAGCCTGAAGTATCACAAAACTTTAGTGTGGGCTTTACTGCCCAACCAGTAGCGGGTTTGTCGTTGACTGTAGATGCCTACAATATCGACATCAAAGATCGCATTGTGCTGTCTGGCCGCTTCGATGCAGCCGACTATCCTTTCCTTACTACCCTGGGCGCGGGTGCAGCCCAGTTTTTTACCAATGCTGTAGATACCCGTACTCAGGGGCTCGACGTGGTGGCAAACTATCGTAATGACCTGGGCAAGGGGGCCATTACCTTGACCGCTGCGCTCAATCTCAACCAAACCGAGGTGCAAGGGCAGGTAAAAACGCCTCCCTTGTTGGCAGGCAGAGAAGAACAATTGTTTAACCGCGAAGAAATTTCTCGGCTGGAGGTAGTACAACCCCGTAGTAAGTTGATTTTGTCGGCGTTGTATGAAATTGGCAAATTTGCCTTTACTTTACGCTCTACCCGTTTTGGCGAAGTACAGTTTCTGCACCCCAACGATGGCGACCCTGCCAATTGGGCAGTCAATGAGTTTACGGGAGAAGTAGAAACCAGAGACCAAAGTTTCTCGGCAAAGTTTGTAACCGACCTGGACATTGCCTTTAAGCCCACTACAAACCTACAACTGGCCATAGGCGCCAACAACTTGCTGAATGTATACCCCGATAAGCTTACCCACTCGGCCAACACCAGCCTGGGGCGCTTTGTATACAGCCGTACTGCTGCCAACTTTGGGGTAAGAGGCATGTTTTTGTATGGCAGAGTAGGGTTAAAGTTTTAGATAAATGCAGTTGAATCATTGGCTTTATTCAAGGTCTTATACATTTTTTTTAACAAAAATTTAGAAACCGTACACTAATTTTTAGCTATTAATATTTGCTTAGAAGTTAACTTTATCAGTTTTAAAAGTGCTTGAATAATAAGGCCTTTCTTTCCGCCTTAGTTTGTTAGCGTGAAGTTGAAAATCCTCCGAGTACAAGCTCGGAGTTGTAAACCGAACTTGCCTTCGGGGAAATTTAAGCAATGAAGCCGTTAAAAAATGATCACTGAGCGAGGCACGAGCGAATGTTTGAGCATTTTAGGCGCAATGGATTAAATTTTAGCGATCAAACTACAGCGGTGGTGCTTGAACTCTCCGAGAGCAAGCTCGGAGCTGCGAGCCGAACTTGATTCGGAGCTTTTTTTGGTTCGTTTTTTTAGCTAAAGAAAATCCATGATCCTCCGAGAGCAAGCTCGGAGTTGTGAACCGAACTTGATTCGGGGAAATGAACGGATGCCTGATGCACACGAAATTCGGCTTTATCCTGCAACTTAGCAGATCAACGTCCATTTTTATGTTGTAAAACCAGCAAAAAAGACAAGAAATGCCTAGTATAAAAAAGTGTACGGTTTCAAAAACAAAAATTCTTTCTTCTTTAGATAAGTAACATTTTAGGTTAAAAATAAACATCTTGTAGAATTACTTGATTTTGATATGTTAGGAACACACGCGGGACGCGTGCGCCAGCCGTTGGTATCAAGTTTTAACCCATCACAAAAAAACCAATTCGCTTCCAGAACGAATTGGTTTTTTTGTTACTGTTAATGGGTATAACCTAGCAGATTTTAGACGAACTAAGTGTTTTAAGCAGTTTATTTCTTTGCTACTTTTACCCTTATTCCTTCCGAGTGGCTGGCAAACTCAGGTGCATACATACACTGAATGCTTGTAATGCCATTAGAGAAATTGCCAGCGTGGGTTACCCGCAAGGGGTACTCAAACACATAAGAACCTTTGGGCAAAGCCCCAAAAAAGAAGTGCGTAGCCGCATCGCGGGTGCTTTCATAATAACCCAAGCCGTCTTGCCATTTATAGCGTGAAATAGTGTTGAGCGGCTCCAGCCCCGATGCCCGCATGTCTTTCATGTGTACATATTCCATCAAACGATCTACCTTTAGTTCAATGCGCACCTTGATCAAGTCGCCCACCTGCAGTTTGGTACGCTTGCCTATGGGTGTAATGACAGGACCAGCGTCAGAGTTTTTCTGCAAAAACAATTGCTTCTTTAACTGCAAAGGAGTTTTGGCTGGGGTAATTTTGTCTAGCTGCTCAAAATACTGCCAGTATACCGACCCCCACGCCACCATTGGGTTAGGGTTTTTCACAGTTACCTCAGCCATTGCCGGGGTTACTTTTTCGGCGTTCCAACTCATTTTGAAATACCCCGTACCTGCTTCTACCTTGCTCAAGCTGTTTTCGCTCAAGGGGTCAATTTTTTGCCCGCCCATGGTGATCTCAGCCATTTTGGTTTCGGCAAGCCATTGGGTACCTTTCAACAATAAGGCATAGCAAGCTTCAGAGGTTGCCTTGGTGGTTTTCCAGTCTTGGGTCTGTTTAGATTTCAACAAAAAGGTGCGTAAATCATCTACTGCCTTTTGGTCTTTAGCTACCTCGTCAAACACCTCTATCATCAAGGCTTGTTTTTCTATAGGTGCCTGGTACCAGTAATAGCCTCCCGTTTCGCGCCAGTACATCCCCATCTCTTCAGACTTAATAGCGTATTGACGCAGCGACTTCACTATGTTTTGTGGAGTGGTTTTGTCGTCGTAGCGGTGCAGCCCCAAAGCAATCATTCCCCACATATATTTATTCTTATTAGTCCAGTATTTCTTGGCTTGTCCCTGATAATAAGCAAACGCCTCTTTGGTATGTGCCGGAATGGGCAAGTCTTTGAAATAACTGCGGGCATACAAATATTGAATTTGCAGGTACCACAAGTGATCATCGCTCATTTTTAACTTGCCTCGCTTGGCAAGCCGCAACAATTCCCGATAATCTTCATTGATCTTTCTATCAAGGTACCCCACTGCTTTGCGGGTCATGTTCCAGGCACGCTTGTCTTTGCGCACATTCTTTACTCCGAGATGATCCAGGTGCCCCATGCCGGTTACAACGTGCTGGGTAATATAACGGTCTTCAGGCCCGCCGTCGAACCAAGGCCAGGCGCCATTGCTTACTTGTTTTTTTACCAGCTTGTTCAAGGCACGCTGTAGCTCATTGCTCATCCGGTTGAGGTCAAACAACACCCCTACCCTACGCTTGCGCTCACTTTCGCTCTTGGAGTTGAGCACCCAGGGAGTTTCACGCAATACCAACGACTTAAGCTCTTGGTTTTTCTCAAGGTTGCTCAACAAGGCATCGGGCGTGATGTTTTTCCAGCTATCAAACACTTTTTTGATGTTGGGGCTTGAGTTGGCAATGTGCGAAGCAATGCTGTTGGCATAAAAACGACTAAAAGTTTGCTCAGCACACTCATAAGGAAACTCCATCAGGTAAGGTAACGACTGGATAGCATACCAGGCAGGGTTAGAGGTAAACTCCAGGGTAACCTTATGATGACGCAGTGTTTTAGAGCCCGCACTTGCCTTGAGTTTGGCAAAGGTAAAAGTTTTGGTTTGCCCACTTCGCACAGGCAACGGCATTGTTTCGGTTACCAACATACGGTTACTCAATACGGGCAAGGTCATTTCTTCACCATCGGCAAATTTGCCCGATTTTGCCACTACTCTATAAGTAATCGCTTGGGTGCCTTCCGGAATTTTGATGTTCCAGCTCAGCGCAGTACTACGCCCCTTGGCAAGCTTAAAAGATTGTTGCGCCTTGGTGTTGCCCATTTTGGCATCTATAGGTTGGTTGGTAATGGCATCAAATAAAAACAATTGGGCGCTGCCCTTCATTGCTTTGTCGGTAATGTTGGTCACTTTACTGCTAAACGTCATTTGGTCGTTTTCACGAAAAAAGCGAGGAGCATTGGGTACCACCATCAATTCTTTTTGGGTCACCAGTGTATTGCTAATCATTCCATACTTTAGGTCTTGGGTATGCGCAAACCCCAACATTTTCCATTTGGTGAGGGCTTCGGGTATGGTAAACTTAATGATCACTTCGCCCTTTTCGTTGGTTCTCAACTGGGGGTAAAAGAAAGCCGTTTCGTTGAAATTGGTGCGGGCTTTTACTGTACCCAAGTCTTCTTTTTTGGCTTGTTTGCCTCCCTTTTGCTGAAGCTGTGGCTTGTTTGCCACCACTTGTCCCGCAAGCTTGTCGTTTTTACTGCGTTTGCGTCTGGTTTTTACAGAAGATTTCTTTGCCATATCATCCAATACTTCTTCCCCTTTTTCGCTTTCGTAGTCGGCATACAGGTTCCCTCCCGGCCTGCGTCCAAAGTAACGGTAGTAATAAGAGCTGAACGAAAACCCAAACCAATTAAAGCGATCATACCTTTTGTTTACTGACTGCTGGCTGGGGTTCCAGCCACTACTGTAGTTATTAAAACGGGTTGTATTAAATACATTGCTGCTGTTCCAGCGCAACGTAGCGTAATAATTACGATAAATGCCAAAGTCAAACGAGTTAGACCTAAACACATCCAGTGAAGCATCATATAAGGTAGCCACCATTTCGGCCGCCACTTTGTCTCCTTTTTTACCCTTAATCTTAAGCCTCCATTCTTCTTTTTGTCCTGGGTTCAGTTTGTTTCTAAAAGTTTCAAAACTAATGTCCAGGGCTTTGTTGGTACGAGGCACATATACCAATTGCGAACGGTTGTACAAACGATTGTTATATACAAAAACAAAATTGAAAGCCAAATTGCCCCGGTAAGCTTCTACAATAGGAATCTCAAGTATTCGTTGGCGTTTTTTCAGCGTCAGCCATTCTTTTTTTATAATTTTACCCTGGTGCTCTATTTCATACAGTATTTGGGCTTTGGGCAAGGCAGTACCTACCAAAAACTGCGCGGTTTCGCCTGGCTCTGCTGTTCCCTTGAGGGTAGTCAGGTAACTAATGGCATTGGTGGCTAAAGTCTTGCTTTTGGGGTCAAACACCTCAAAGTATTTCACCGATTTTACTTCTTTGCCAAATTTATCTTTTGCCTTGATCTCTAGCATATAATACCCCGGCTTCCAGCTTTTGATATTGGCTACAGTCAACGCCTTGCTTTTTTGGGTGTCAAACTTGGCATTGTATACCTCGCTTTGTTTTTTCCAGCGATAGCGGTTATTTTCATCTTTGTACAAATCATCCGGAAACATCTTTTGCCACTCAGCTATAGAATACAAATACTTATCGGGTTGACCCCAGCGTCGTTTTCGATAGGTTTTGTCCGGAGTTTGCAATCGATGAATCACAATATTGCCTTGGGCTGGTTCAAAAGTGCCACTCAGGTTAGTACTATTGATCTTCCATTCGTTTTCACCCGTTTTATTCACTTTTGACGGCACGCTCACGGCAAGCTCAAGCGCCCGGTAGCCCACCCCTACCGATAAGTTACCACTACGGGTTTCGCCGTTCAGGTCGGTTACATCGGCATATACAGTATAAGTAAATATGGGGTCAGATTGGGGGCTTACGCTTAGGTCGGGTATGGCCTTAAACTTTACCTCAAACTCGCCGTTTTCGTCGGTTTTTGCCACACCATTGCCAATCTCCATTTGGGGCGACGATGGATAATACCCATACCAGTAGTAAAACCAATAAGGGAAACGTGCTTTGCGCACCACCCGGTATTTCACCTTGGCTCCGTCTATATTGGCACCCGAATAAGCCTTGGCTTTGGCTTTGGTCGTAATGGTTTCGTTGAGCTTAAAGCTCCCTTTTACTGGGGTAAACTTTACTTCAAATTTGGGACGTTTGTAGTCTTCTACCGAAAAATACACCGAATTTTGATACCTGCGCCCCAAACTACTGGCAATATGCATTTGCCCATTAAGCCCGGTATTGGGCGCCATAAAACTGCCACTAAATGTACCATACTCGTTGGTAGTTACATTGAGGGTCGCTACTTTCTGGCGGTTTACATCATATAGGGTCACTGAGCTTGCCTGTTTGGTGAGCAACTTGTGCGACTCGCCATCGGTATTGAGCACCACTCCTTTGAAATAAACCGTTTGCCCAGGGCGGTAAATCTTACGGTCTAAATAGAAAAATACCCTGGTGCGGGTACGGGGCTTTCGGGCAATCGTACGATACAAGTTGCCATACCTGCTAGAGTAGGTTTTGGGCGACAAGGTGTAAATTTTGTCGGTACCTTGGTTAAACTCTACATAAAAATTGCGTTGGTTACGTTTGTTTGATTTATAAGGTACCTTGATGTAACCTTCTTTGTTGCTCATATACACCCCTCCGTTTACTTTTGTATAGCGGCTTTTTTGGTAGTTGTAATAAGTGAGCCATACCTGCGCTTTTACTCCTGCCAGTGGTTCACCCGTTTTGCGGTGCAACACATAAAACTCTGTGGCACCCTCCCGGCGTACATTGCGGTGTACCCAAGCAATGTCCGATACAGTAAAATAAGCATAAGCAAGCCCGTTGCCTCCTATGCTAAAGTCGGGCTTGGCGCTGGCTATAGCTACATAAGTACCATGGGGCAAGCCATTCAGTTTTTCTTCAGCATAGTGGGTTTGGTAGTCCTGGTCATTGGGCAAGCTGGTTTCTGAAGTTTTCAGAGGGCTTTTGGCAATGTAATGCTTCAGTATATCTTCATGGTAGCTTCGTTTACGCTTTACCTTGACTATTTCTTTCATACTGGTTTTTACAAATCGCCAGTACACTTTGTTTACGTTTCGAAAAGAAACCAACGCCCTAAAGGGAGCATTGCTCAGGTTGGCTTCTTCTATGGTAATACCAATGCTTTTGCCCCTGATGGTTTTTTGCAGGTTTTGGCATAGCACTGCTCCATCTGACTTCGGAAAACGGTCAATGCCTGTTTGGGCTATCTTAAGCGCCTCTTTCATCTTCCACTTGTTTTTGCCCGAACGACGCGGGTTGTATTGCGTGCCTTGGGTGTATATCAACTGTGCTATAGTGTGGGTTACCTCCGACGAAATGGGGTATTTCAGACTTTTTTGTTCCAATTGGCGCAAAGCCTGTTTATACAGCTCCTCTTTGTTGCTGGTGGTCAGGTGCTGGTACACAAAAGCCAATCGCTTGAGGTCTACATCTACCAACGCCGGATAGTTTTTATCTTTGAGGTGAAATTTGATCAAGTCCTGCAAAATAGTGACCATATAATACTTGTAAGACATGGTGTCTTGGCTGGCAATGTTGAGTTGGGCAAACTGTTCTACCCCTTGCAAATAGGTGGTTTTGTTTAGGGTAAACTGATAGGCGGGGCGGGTAATATTGGGTTCGCTGCTCTGAAAAAAATTGATGGCACGATGGGCAAGAAAATCATACAAAGTAGGACGATGTTGGCGTTGCTTTTTACGCCCCTTATGGAGCACATCATCATAAATATCAATCTTGGTTTGCTGCAGTTTTTGTGGGTTTGCCAACGATAACTTGTACTGGCGTATGGTTTCGTGTACCACTTTATGTAAGTCCCAGGTGCTAATGTCGTCTTGTTTGGCATTGACAGTGGTAGATCGGTTCAAAAACCGATACCGGTTTACCTGATAAAACTGCCAGTAGATTTGTGCCAACATAGAATGCAACAAGGGCTTGACGGGATACTGGGCACTGGCGGCCTCCATACGCAAAGCTTCCAGGCTTTTTATCAGCGAATTCTCTTTGACCGCCCCTATGTAGCGTAGTTTATACACAGTGGCCTTTACCAGTTGTGAGGCATTGTTGGTTTTTTTGGCTTGAGCATAGATGTTATTCACTACCTTGTAAGCGTCTTTGGGTAAACGTTTACTATCCAGCGAATCCACCTTTTTCCACAAACCATCGTAGGTTGCTTGCTTTTGCGAAAAACCACGAATCGTTACCAGGCAGGCTAACACCAAGGTGAGCCATAAGCCTTTGGTATGCAAGGTCTTTATCTTCATAATGTATATTTTATTGAATGTATAGGGTTGTTGTCTACTAAAAGTATAGTTGGTATAATTAACTGGAAGACAACTAAAATTAGGAAAAGGAGTAGTAAAATGCAGGTTTATAGAGAGTTTTCTTTTGGGAGCAAGTGTGTTTCGCCTCGGTTTGTGTCTCCACAAATAGCTCCGCCACAGCGCCTGGGAACAGTGCTTTTCAAGGTTTTGGTCAGCTCGTGTCTCCACGAGCTGAGGCGATGACGGTACTGTGAATAAAAATATTCTTCTGAAGACTACCAAATCTAAAAAAAGATATGCATCTTGTGCTCATCGAAGTGGGTGTCCTCAATAAAGTAAAACCTTTGCCGGAGGGCAATTTATTTAGGACTGCTTCAAATACGCCTTTAACAAGCTGACTATAAGCAGGTTGCCTATTCGGAAAACTTGCTAAAACGGGCTTAAAAAGCTCTTTGATGTATTGATTTTTTTGATTTTAACCTATAGTGATTTTACTGTAACTCACTGGTAATTAGTTGATAACAAAGAAAGACGACTTTAAGAGCTACTTCCATTAAAACAAGGATTGAAACCATGAACAAAACCGACCTGCAAAAATACAAAATTGCTTTAAGAGCTACTTCCATTAAAACAAGGATTGAAACTGTGAGGTGTTGGGGCTGGATACTGAGAAAAGTTACACTTTAAGAGCTACTTCCATTAAAACAAGGATTGAAACACCACCAACACCACCAAACAAAGTATTCTTTAAGAGCTACTTCCATTAAAACAAGGATTGAAACGATGATTTGCTGGAGGAGATCAAGAAGCAAAAGGACTTTAAGAGCTACTTCCATTAAAACAAGGATTGAAACTGTGAGGTGTTGGGGCTGGATACTGAGAAAAGTTACACTT
>NZ_CANLRP010000086.1 GCF_947493425.1 uncultured Microscilla sp.
AGCATTGGTTAAAGCCTTTGAAGTGGAAGTTCAAAGGCTTTACAAAGGAAAAGGAAATTAATACTATATTAACTTAGCTCCTGTTGCACTAGGAGCTGGCTTACCTGGTGCAAATTGATAAGGAATAAACTTAAATTTTTCTGTTTTTGGGTCAAACATATCAACTCCTCCCCTGTACATGCTTAACCAAAACATGCCTTGATCATCTTCATAAATAGAGCGTACATCGTTGCTTGTAATGCTTGTACTATCAGCTTTGCGATGTTGATACCTGGTAAACTCTTCTGTATTTGGATCAAATTTATTGAGTCCTCCTCCATAAGTACCTATCCATATATACCCTGCGCTGTCTTCGTACAAACACAAAACATAGTTATTACTTAAGCTGTTCTGATTGCCCAGTTCTGTTTTATAAGTTCTTAATTGATAACCCTCGTATTTGCTTAGCCCATCGGCAGTACCGAACCATAACACCCCTCTTTTATCTTGCAAAACACAATTGATCGTGTTTTGTGACAATCCATCTTTAGGTGTAAGCCGGGCAAACTTCATTTGCTGAAGAGCAGGTTGCCCATACACAACCAAGGTTGATTGAAAAAATAAAAAAATGCATGTTATTTTGAAGATATACTTCATTATGTGCAGGTTAATACAAACTATGTGACACAATAGTATTGATTGAAAGATTACTCAGACAGGGATTGATTGAAGTAATAAGGTTTGTGACAGGGATTATAAAACACTGTTAAATACTTTATAATGCTATTTTTTCTCAAAAAAACAAGAAAAGAAAACGCAAATATCAAGCCTTTATATGTGAAAGAGAGTACTGGCAAATTAAAGTTTAATCCCCATTACCAGCACATCATCTGTTTGTTGGTAATCGTCTCCCATCCAGGTTTTGAGTTCTTCATTTATCTTATAACGTTGTTCTTCCATCTGTAGGTGACTCAATGATAATAAAAATTGCCTGAATTTTTTTGACATATACTTTCGCCCCTTTTTGCCTCCAAACTGATCCTGGAACCCATCAGAGTACATATAGATAATGTCATTAGGCTGAGTTTCAAATACATGCAAAGCATATTCACGCTCTGTTTTGTAGTGTTCGCTGCCTATAGGGTAAATAGATCCTTTGAGTCTAAACACTTCACCTCTTCTCACAAGCAATATAGAGTTCTTGGCTCCCGAAAAATAAAGTTTTTGATGGGTTTCATCTATTGTTACCACAGTCATGTCCATCCCGTCATCTGCCTTCTCCTGGGTTTCGTTGTGTAAGGTTGCCCGTACCCTTTTGTCTAACTCTTTTAGAATAACATCAGGCTTATGTATACACTCATTATCTATAATCTCGTTGAGCAAGTCATTGCCCATAATGGTCATAAAAGCACCTGGAACTCCGTGCCCAGTGCAATCAGCCGCAATTATGATTTTTAATTTGACTATGGGTAAATCAGGATTGGCATGCTCAAGCCCTCCGTTCATATTGGTATTATACAGCCATGACTGGTTGCAATTGGTTTCTGAGAACCAGTAAAAGTCACCACTCACTATATCTCGTGCCTTCAAATAAATAAAAGCGTCTTTAAATTGCTTCTCTATGTGTTGTTGGCTACCCAGCACCGCTTTTTGAATACGATTTGCATATTGAATACTATCAGTGATGCTTCGGTTTTTCTTTTCCAGTTGTTTGGTTTTATCCTCTAACTCTTTGGTTCGTTCTTCTACCTTTTTCTCCAGGTTAGTCGATAAATCTTCTACACTCTTGAATGCTCTTGAAAACCTGCGTGCAATGACCAAAAACTGAAGAGATAAAAATATAGCAAATGCCACTGGCAAAAGCTCTAATGCTCCCAGCGCCAGTAAACCATCGTTGATACCAGCCAACACCATTGTAAATATGCCTGCCATCTGAAAAGCCGATTCTCTCTTTTTATGCACTCCTGCCAGCACTATAGCAAAAAACAAATAGGCTATAAACAAGCCCATAAACGGCTGATAAAAAAATATAGTGGGTGTAAAAGTAACCGGGCTTACGATTACAATAAATACTGTATAAACAGTCGTAATCCACAATGATACTTTGATAACTTGGGGAGATACAATAAAGATTTGCCATTTGAAAAAACGAACTTCTTCGGGGTATAAAGAACGTACATACAACAAAGCCACTGGAGGCAGAAAAAAAGTAGTAATGTAGTATGCCTTACTTTGAATAGCAAAAGTAAGCCAACCTGAATGTTCTTTTAAGTATTCGTAAATGTAGTGCTCACCAAAAACAATCAGGCGCAAGCCTATAAATAGACAAACAATACCAAAATAGAGCGTAGACTTGTTTTTTTGCCTAAAGAAAAATAACACAAAGTGGTATACTCCCATCACTAACAACACTCCAAGCCACATCAACGTCCAACTATAGGCAAGAGAGTTGCTTTCTAATATTTCGCTATAAATCCCGAGGCGAAAAGACTGTATTAACCCACCAATAAACATGTCATGATTAGCCACCTGAACCACCAGATGTACCTCTTGGTTGGGCGCCGAAAACTCTACCAGTTGCTCTAATATTTGACTTTCATAACTTTTATATTGCTTGCCTACTTTACCTGAGGTATACACTAGCGAGTCATTGAGCCATACTTTGGCTGCTGACCATATCTTGGGGATAAAGATACCTAAGGGTTTGTTGGTTTTGGGCAGTTTAATACGTAAACAATAGGTAGCATATCCATGGGGAGAGAGTTTAACCTGATTTACCTTGTAGTTTGTCCAACTATTGGGTACATCTACTAAAGTATAAGGAGGGAGTTGTCCTTTGCTAATATCTTGTGGTGACAAAAGTTTTTTCCAATAAAAAAACCACTGTCCATCCAATGTCACAAAGTGGTTATGATCAAAGCTCCAGGCAGAAAGATCAAGCGTGCCTTTTGATATAGCAGGTGCTTTTGGTTGCTTGGTGGTACAGCCTACCAACAAAATAGCACCACTAAACAGTAGATAATACAATAAGTTTTTCATGCAACAAGAGAGATGCCTTTAGATTGAAATAATCAGCTTTATAGCGATAAACAAAATAAAAGCATTTTTTATTCCAAGCTCCCTCAACAAACTTGTTAATTAATTGCAAAGAAGGGATATACGGCTGATATTAAATATGTTTGTTAACTAATATCATCACGGTCTATAGGACACGCCGAACACCTGAGTAAACCTCCCAGCTTTGACACGTTGCTATATTGAGTTTTGATGGTTTGAATGTTTCTTTTGGCAAGCTCTTTTGACAACCTTTCAAAAGATTGCTCGATCACTACCAGTTCGGGATGGATAGAAAAAACATTGGGAAACATGTGATACATTTCGGCTTGTGACACTTCTATGAGGTTGTCTTCGCCAAATATATCATAAATAGCATTTGGTATTTGTTGAAAGCCTCCTTTATAAATTAAGGCATGGTGGGTGCCCACTGGCTGAAAAGCGCAATCAAGGTGTAATATATTGGTGGCGCCTTCATTGGTTACATTTAAAGGTAATGTCACTACTTCTTTTTTGTTTTTCAAGACTGATTTTAAAAAATCTACCCCTTGCTGATTTGTACGCTCGCCTAGCCCCACAAAAACGTGGTCTTTCCAAACTACTACATCGCCTCCTTCTATTACTGCACCTTGGGGTGGTGTATGCACTTGCGACAAGCCACTGGTAATGGACTGAATGGCATTAACTTCAGGTTGACGGTTGGCTTTGCGCATGTTTGCCAGAAAAAAATTATGATCCACTCCAAAACCAATATCCCGACAAAAAATCTGATCTTGATTGGCTATATTTTCTGGTCTGAGCACCTTTACCCCATTTTGCTCCAGGATATTTCTAAAATGTTCTACTTCTTTAATCAAAACATCTTCGGAAGGTTCTTCTCCCTTTTGGGCAATTTCTGCATGTTTAGGATTATTAAGATAAGATATATCGCCACGATCATAGGCAATACCTAAGATAACCGTGTTTAGTTTTCCCGTTTCACTATTTATATTCACCTTCATATAACAGTTTTTAATTTTTAATTTTAACATAAAAAATATTTTATATTTTGTTAAAATCAATTTTTAAAAACTAAAATTTTGCTCAACAAACTGTAAATTAAATACTACTTGAAGTATTCGAAGAAATATTTTGAATACTCAATAACCAATATCATAGTATGACTAAGAATAAAACTATTTTAAGAGAGGCGCTTCTCAATTTTTGACATTAGTTGCTCAAGTGTAGGCTTTTGTTTTAACAACTCGTCTCCACTAATGGCTGCTTTTTGTGTTTTAAGCAATGGAGGAATAGCTATTTTACCCTGGGCAAAAGAATACATCCAGATCAGGTCAAGAGCATTGATCAAGAGATTGATTCGATAACTTAAAGATGGTTTTGTCAAATGAAACCCTAAACGCTTGGCAGTATTTGAACTAAAAAAATAAGAAGTACCCACCACTTGTATAGTTTTGGGCAACTTACCTTGCTCTATGTCTTTGGCTATAGCTATCAATCCTTGTAAACAGTAGCACCAAATCTTCTGACGAGCTGCGAGTCCTCGATCGCGCCAATGCATCACCATCAAATAATCAAAAGAAGTGCCTGTATGAAGATCATATACCGCCTTATTTGGGTTGTATACCAACAACATAGGGGAGTAGTATTTGTAAACTCCCAACAAAGTAAACAGAGGAGTAAGCGCAAATTGCATTATTGCCAGAGCAAAAGGAAAAAGAAGAAAATACCATAGTTGAGGCCTTGCAAAAGGCCCTAAAAATGATCCTGCTCCCAGTAACACAAAAAAAATAGCCAATACCCATTGTATTGATTTACTAAGTCTATAAAATTTGTTCATGACCAAAGTGTTTTTCAAACGCTGGCAAGTTGGGGTTTTGTTTTTGACCACTATATACTGCAAAAACAATTTTGCGAAATGCCCGATTAAACTTGCCCTCACCAAATAAATGTGCAGCAAAGTATTGCGCAATATCTTTTGGATTATTTTTGAACACACCACAACCCCAGGCACCTAACACCAACACCTCGTGTTGATGCAAAACTGCCAAGGTCAAAACTTTTTCAGTACGTGAAAGCATTGTAGCTTCTATCAAACTTTGCTCGGCAGGATAGTTGGCTTTTACCGATCCAGCATTCACGGCAGGAGCCGTAATTACAGAGATCATATAGGGTGAATTTAACAACTGGTCGTCATCGTTACGAAATACCGGAACATCAGGCGAATAAATTATATAGTCAAGGTACAAACCTGTTTTGCGTTTGCGGTTGGTAAGATACATCTCCTGCTGGGGCTCAAGGCAAGCATATAAACCTGATGCACGTGCCAGGCTTTCTTCTTGCGCCTGACTGCCTCCTAAGAATCCGCCGCCTGGATTTTTGGCTGAAGCAAAGTTTAAGACTCCCACCTTGGTATAGTTTTCACCCTCTACCAAACGCTTGGCTGCCTGTAAGGTTGTTTCGGTGGTTACCTCATATTGGGTATCAAAATCGAGCTCCTTAAGTGCTTGGTTGCTAGATACAAGTACTTTTTCGTCAAAACTGTTAGGTGTATATAATAAGGTATCATCTATTGACTTTGTCAATGAGTTTTTAATATCAATGGTATTTTGTGATTGGCTAGTGTACTTACCTTGGGCTAAAATTTGTAAGGTTTCTTGAGCTATTTCAGCTCGTTTTTTTCGGTTACTCATGGTGTTTTTTGATTGTAGTTCGCCTAAAAAACTACTTATACGTAAAACTTAAAACAATGACTGAAGTCAATGGTAAAACTATTTGAATTCATTGGTAAATTATTGATAAAACAAGAGCAACTAATAATAACTCTTTGTACTAAAAATTGTTTGAAAAATCATCTTTTTTAGGTTTAAACCAACAAGCTTTATCTTGAATTAATACACTTAAAAGAGAAAAGTGTACACTGATTGAGTGTAAAAATAGTAATTGAAAATCAGGTAGTTACATAATTTATTATTTATATACATTTGATATTAACGTTTATACACACAAGTATTTGCCACCAAAAAAAACATTTTTATGGTAAATATTACAGTTAATAAGAAAATAAATTGTACTTATCTAATAAACTTTAAGAATTGGTAAGAATATTGAAGAAAAATAGTAGCAATAGGTAAGGTCAATCATATAGTTATAAAAGACGAGAATAATACATGGAAAGGACACTAACACTAAACAACACAAAAACGAACAGAAAAGAAACCCAGAAAAAATTGAGCGCTCAGGCAAAATATATGAAATCAGCCCGAAAAGTAATTGCAAGTAAATGGCGATATAATTTATATAAAACCATTTACCGCTCCGACACACTCAGTTCAAAGGTATTTGCAGTGGCACTGCTTTTCTTTATCTGTTTAAGTGCTTCGTCGGTAATACTAGAAACTGTCAAAGACTATAAACAAGCCTATGGGCCGGTCTTTAATTTCATAGCGTGGACTACTACTATCTTGTTTTCTATAGAGTATATTTTACGGGTCATCTGTTTACCCAAACCCCTGCGCTATGTGCTCAGCCCTTTAGGTATTTTAGACTTTTTGGCTACTTTTCCAGCATATCTAGGATTGTTAGGTTTCACCTCGGTTACTTTCCTTATGGTGATTCGACTGGTGAGGCTGTTCAGATTATTCAGGGTATTTAACCTGGTAGAATATACTGGTGAAGCAGGTACTTTGGTAGACGCACTCAAGTCAAGCCGACACAAAATCACTGTATTTATCATTGCAGTAGTTATCTCAGTAACTATCATTGGGTCTGTTATGTATGTAATAGAAGGTCCTCAACACGGCTTTACAAGTATTCCCAGGGGCATCTACTGGGCAATTGTAACAGTAACAACGGTAGGCTATGGCGACATGGCACCTAAAACCTTGCATGGACAAGCATTGGCGTCATTGCTTATGCTGCTAGGCTTTAGTACGATAGTGGTGCCTACCAGTATCGTGTCTGCCGAAATAGCCAAACAACGGGAAATAACCCCAGTGCTAAGCAATAAAGAGTGTTTTGGCTGTGGTATGACAGGGCACGACTTGAATGCCTCTTATTGCAAATATTGTGGAAGCCGTTTATGGGATGATCACGATGACGACTAATCAACCCTTTGCAACTCAGTGTCCAGAACTACTCAAAATATATAGCATAAGCCGATGACTGATGGGTCATTGGCTTTTTTTATTCCACTCTTCTCTCCTTCCTGTGTATTGACACATGCCACCAATAACAATTGTCATGCAAACAACACCACTATTCATGGGCTTGCTCCTGATTTGGCTTGCAGGCTGTACTGCGCCAGAGAACGACCTGCAACAAAAGCTCAAAAGCACTTCATGTTTTCTAAAAAATATGATTTTTGATGTTGAAAATGAAAACAAAAGGGCAATAAACGCCATACATGTAAAAGTTAAACGTGAAGGTAATCCACGCCATGGACTAGAGCTTATTGGTCGGGCAAAACTCTTGCAAACGAAAACATCCAGGTTATGTGACTCTCTGAGTTATTGGCGAAGCTTGGTGACTGTTGGTACACCTGACACACACGTTCGCAGCCTGTTTTTAGGCGATGAAGGTAAAAATTTAATGAACAACCTCAAAAGTTATATTGATTGGCTGAATGCTGAGTTTAAAGATTTGGAGTTACCCAGTTTTGCCAGTTTCACTCAAACTATGACTAACTACACATACAACTATACACCTGATGAGCTATTGCTTTTTCATTTTACCAATACTACTGCTGTGACTGCCAATGCCTGGCTTACTCAACTACAAATAGAGATATTGCAGTATGCCCAACTAGTGATGAAAAAACTTGAAGATGCTAAGATCAATTCAGACCACTTTGGTATACCACGCTTTAGTATAGGAGTCACCAATAACAGTCCAGTAATTAAAGTAGGAGACAGCTACCGGGCAGAGATATTTATTGCTTCTCATATATCAAAAGCCGCACACAAGGCAACTATCAACGACTCACCGACACCTGTGCAAGATGGCAGTGCATGCTTGAGTTTCAAAGTACGGGCAATCCCTCACTCAGTACCTGCTCACATCAATAAAGTAACTCGCTATTGGAAAGGGAGTATTACCTTTAAGAGTAAAGGAAGAGACACTACACTCTACATCAAAAAACCTTATAACGTATTAAGAAAATCGGTTTATACGCCTCAAAATAATAAGTAATGATCAACTGCCTTAAAAAAATATGCCTGCTTCTAGGGAGTGCCTACACTTTGCTCGGCTGTCAGCCCAACTCTGAAGCCGACTGGCATAAGCTATGGACAACTACTCAAACCTTTAACCAACAAAAAAGGGTTATTTTACACCATAACCGAAAATACCTTGCTCAACTACCTGTTTATAAAACTTCTCAAAAAAGACTGCGATTGCGCAATCAATGGACAGACTTACACACGAGAGTAAAAACACAGTTATTGACGCTTGACAGCATTGCAGATGCTTTATATCAAAGCATAAAACAACCCAAAACTAACAATGTTGCAACCCAGTTTGTAAAAGCAGGTGATCAACAGGTAAGCGTCAATCAACTCAAAAAAATGCTCCAACCTGTAATACACTTTGAAGATTCTTTACATCAAAAATATCCTCAAATATTGAAAGTAAAAGAAGCACCCCGTTCTGTGCTTCGCATATTCTCTACCCCAAACCGCTACATTGCTTGGGCAGTGGCTTACACCGATTTGGCTCAGTGGCAAGTAACGTTACTCAAAAAACAACAGTTGATTTTGGCACGCCAAGCCAAAATCATTGAATTCATACCTGAGTACAAAACAACTCCAAAACTTTACTTGGAAGCTTTCGCCCCATCAAACTCAGTAATAGAAGGAGAAAAATACGAAGCACTTATGTTTTTAAGTCGCACTGGTATAAACAAATCATCGGCTCCAAAAATGACAGTCAATGGTAAGCCTATTCCTGTATATAATGGCAGAGGAAGCGTAAAATTTCGCCCAAACAAGCCTGGCATTTACACTTGGCAAGGGAGCGTTACCTTCAAAGACAGGGGTAGAGACACCACGTTTACATTCAAGAGACAATACAAGGTCTTGCCTAAATAGTACGATATTTCGATTTAATTACGGTATTTCGTGTAAAATAGATGTTTATACACTTTTTACATTTTGAACTTCAAGAAAAATTAACTGCTGATTATCAATCACTTACAAAATATATCAACTCAATTTACAAAAGTGGTATATAAATTGATAATACTATAAGCAACTTTAAAAGGTTAATTGAAAAAATACTTATAAAAATAATATATAAACAATATTATTTAAGCTTTGTGGTTAGGATATAAAAACAGGGAGTTGCAAAAAAACTTCCTGAATTTTCGCAACAAAAGCACCCTTAAAAGAGTTATAAAGGTAAGATAAAAGATATATAACAGAGGCACATACCTCTCAAAAAATTATGTTTTGTGGTTAGTTAGGTTTAGAAAAGGTAAGTGATTTTAATATCACTTAACCTTTCTTTTTTTGTACCTACCCCAACAATCCAACACTATTTCCCCCTCCTGTTTTACAGCAGTTTTATTTCTTTTCTGATTTTTTAATAAGCCTACATTTGTAAATTGCCCTGTCTACCTGGTGCAGTACTGCATCAGCTATTTATTTATTACTTACCAATTGTTATTCAATGAAAAACAACTACTTGTTATTATTGCTCTTGTGCTTGTTTGGTCAAATAGCTGTTGCCCAAAACAGGCTTGGGCTCATTACTAAATTTGAGCAAACTAAAGGCACTGAAACAGTGACTTACGAAGAAGGCATTGCTTACTTGCAAAAATTGGCGACACGGTTTGCCACTATAAAGTTACAGAGTATAGGTACTACTGACATAGGCAAGCCTTTGCATCTGGCGATTTTTTCGTTGGACAAAGATTTTAGGCCAGAATCGCTGAAGCGCAAAGGGCGCAATGTGTTTATGATTAATAATGCCATTCACCCTGGCGAACCTGATGGGGTAGATGCCAGCCTGATGCTATTTCGCGACTTTGCTACCCAACCCAAACTACAGGCAATGGCTAAAAACACTGTATTTATAATGATTCCTTTTTTCAATGTAGGAGGCGCACTCAATCGTAGTAGCTATAGCCGTGTCAACCAGAATGGACCTAAAAGATATGGCTTTAGAGGCAACTCGCGTAATCTGAACCTTAACCGGGATTTTATCAAGCTAGACGCTAAAAATACCCATACCTTTGTGCAAATTTTTCAACGCTGGAACCCTGATCTATACATAGAAAACCACGTAAGTAATGGGGCAGATTATCAGCATGTATTGACTTACCTTGCTACTCAAGCCGATAAACTCGGTGGGGTGTTGGGCAGTTATTTGCGTAAGCAGATGATACCTGATCTTAAGAAAACAATGAAGGCAAACAATTGGGATATTATCCCTTATGTAAACGTGTATGGCAACCGCACTCCCAACCAGTTTGGCATTCCTCAATTTTTTGATTCACCCCGATACTCAAGCGGTTATACTACCTTGTTTCATAGTGTAGGTTTTATAAATGAAACCCACATGCTCAAGCCGTTCAAGCAACGGGTAAATGCTACGTATGATTTTATGGTAAGTATGGTAAAACACCTGCATGAAAATGGGGCTAGGATAAAAATAATGCGTGCAGCTACTGCAAGTAAGGTAGCCCAACAAAAGAGTTTTACTATAGGCTGGCAAAGAGATAAAACCAAGTTTGATAAAATCACCTTTAAGGGATATACTCCTCAAATGATTCCAAGCAAGTTTACGGGGCAAAAACGCTTATTTTATGACCGTAGCAAGCCAGTCACCCAACAAATAAAGTACTACAATGTATTTAACCCAACACTGACAGTAAAGGCTCCTAAGGCTTACATCATCTCCCAAGCCTGGAATGATGTAGTAACCCTGCTCAAAAAAAATGGTGTAGTAGTAAAACAACTCGCTACAGACCAACAAGTCAAAGTTGATGCTTATTATATCACCGATTATAAAAGCTTTCCTCAACCGTTTGAAGGGCACTATGTACACTATAATACCAAGGTAAAAGTAAAACAACAGACTGTTCGGTTTTATAAAAACGACTATGTGGTCTTTGTAAACCAAAGCAGCAATCGCTACATTATAGAAACCCTTGAGCCACAAGCAACTGATTCTTTTTTTAGTTGGAATTTTTTCGATACTATTCTTCAGCAAAAAGAAGGTTTCTCAAGTTATGTATTTGAAGATATAGCCGAAAAGCTACTTAAAGACAATGCTGATTTGCTCAAAAGGTTTGAAACTAAGCGAAAAGAAAGTAAGACGTTTCGAGAAAGTGCTTATCAGCAATTGAACTTTATCTATCAAAATTCGCTTTATTATGAAAAAGAACATATGCGTTACCCAGTATTTCGCTTTGAAGGTACCAAAAACCTTGAAGTAAAATAATGGCTGACCTTTTGCTCCCCTTGTGGTCGAACGAGGGGGTTTTTTGCCAGTAAAACCAAAAGAAAATAGTATATTAGATCACAGTCCATTTTTAAGTAAATACCAACCAATAATTTCGCTTATAAATGAGCTAAAAGGCACATTTTTAGCTTACATATCTGGTCAGCTATCTGGAACAAGTGATTTATGCCAAACACACTTGTAAATACACCTCCAACATGAACTATAAGATGTAAACAAAGCCTTGTGGTGCTTTATCACGCCTTCAATATTTAGGCTTTAGAATTTATAAAAAATATATGGATAGTTTTCATCCCCCATTCAACAAACATGTAGAATCCCTCAAAACACAACTCAAAGCTGAGTTGCCTTTGAACGAAAGGATTAACACCCTCAATGAATTGAGCCGAAAACTGCGCAACCGCGACAACAAACAATCTTACCTTTACGCTCAGGAAGCCCTTGAACTTGCGAAAAACACCGCAAACCGTAAAATCATAGCTATAGCCAAAGCCAATGTAGCCTTTGGTAAGTATTACCAGGAAGGAGCCATCGAAGAAGCATTTTTGCTTTGTAACGAAGCAATACCAGTATTTGAAGCCCTCAGTTACAACAATGGTTTGGGCGAGGTATTTGGTATTTTGGGGGTGATTTACTGGAGTACCGGAGAGTATGAAATGGGGTTTAATTCGCTTATGAAAGCACTCAGGTTTAGCGAGAAAGCAGATGATATGAATTGGCTGTCGTGGATTAACTATTTGGTAGGAGAGTTTTACCACGACTTGAAAGACTACGAAAACTCACTCAGGTATCACCAACGCGCGCTTAAATTATTTAAAAAACTTGGTGATGTACCTGGACACATCACCACCATTATTGGCATTGGCGATATTTATAAGGCGTTGGGGCAGTATGATCTTGCCCTTGCTATTCATCAAGAGGCGTTGGTCATGTCTACCCAGCATAACCTGGTAATGATGAAGGGACAAGCAATGCATGAAATAGGAATGGTATACCTGGCCACAGAACAATACCAAGATGCCATTGATTACTTGAACTATGGGCTGGCTTTTAGGCGTAAGGTAAACAACCAACAGGGCGAAATTACCGGATTGATTTACCTTGCCACAGCACACATAGAGCTGGCTCAATATGAAAAAGCCGAGCACTTGTTATTACAGGGCGAGCGACTGGCAGAGTTGAAAAGCGCCAAGCCTAAATTAATTTTGATTTATGAAACGCTTGCCCGTTTGTATAAAAAACTGGAAGACCCCTGGAAGGCCATTCAATACTACGAACAACACCAAGGGCTGAAAGCAGAGGTAATGGGCGAGGAAAAGTCTACCCAACTAAAAAATGTAAACTCGATCAACAGCATTGAAAAGGCACAGCAAGAGGCAGAAATTCATAAATTGAAAAATGTGGAGCTAAAACAAGCTTACCAAAAGATTGAGCAACAAACCCAAAGTATTATTGATAGTATTCATTACGCCAAACAAATCCAAACTTCTATTCTGAAGCCTATTCATTCAATAGAGTCTAAGTTTAAGGATATGTTTGTGTTTTTTGAGCCTAAAGATATAGTAAGTGGTGATTTTTACTGGTATGCTGAAGTAGATACCAATTTGGATGAACTGCGACCTCAGTCATTGATACCTAAAAAAACAGCATTGCTCAAAATAATTGCTGCAGTAGACTGTACCGGGCACGGGGTTCCAGGGGCTTTTATGGTAATGCTAGGTAATAGCATATTGAATGAAATTGTACATACCCAACGCATTTTTCAGCCTGACAAAATTTTAACTCAACTTGACCATAAAGTAATTAACGCCTTACGACAGACCGAAGAAGAAGAAACAAACAACGACGGGATGGACCTGGCACTGGTAACATTGAATGAAGCTACGGGAGTATTAACCTATGCTGGTGCAAAGAACCCACTTTTTATGGTAAGAGAAGGTGAGCTAACCCAAATAAAAGGAGCTATTTACCCTATTGGGGGCACCCAATATCATACTAAGAAAGTGTATAAAGCGCACGAAATAGTGACTCAACCTGGTGATATTTTCTATATTTTTTCTGATGGATTTCAAGATCAGTTTGGTGGTAAAAAAGCAAAAAAATACCTCGCCAAGCGTTTCCGGCAATTTATGGCAAGCATTGCGCATTTACCCATGCACCAACAAAAAAAGGAGGTAAACACTGAACTAAAAAAATGGCAAGGGTATAATGAACAAACAGATGACATGTTGATTATTGGATTTAAAGTGTAATATCAATCACACAGTACAATAGGGACAACTGCCCAAAATTTAGCTTATAAAAACTTCCCACGCTTGAATAGTTATTAATCTGCCAAAACTCTCCTATTTTTGCCTGCATTATTTTTATCAAAAACACCCCATCATGGACAAAATACTCTTTAGTTTATTGTTGCTCATTGTTTGTGTACCTTCTTTGTGTGCACAAGGACTGATACCACCCCACGATATAAAAGCCGCTTACTGGTATGGTATCATAGTTATTTTGGGGCTTTTTACTATGGTTGGCTTGATAATATCATTGGCTAATTTGTACAGTCACAAAGCGTGGTTGCATAAAACCGCCCTTGGTTTTACTGGACTGAATGCTTTATTGGGATTGAGTGGGGTAGTGGTGTATATCATTTACCCGGCAGTAGGTTGGGTAGCTTTTTTACCTTTAATAACTGCTGCTACCGGAGGAGGGTTGGTGTGGGCAAAACAAAAAGAAATCTCCAAGGATTAGTCATTAAAAAAAACTCAACGAATATTACTCATTGGCCATGCAGTAACTGCTGGACTACAGAAAAACAAAAAAAACTCTGCCAAATATGACAGAGCCTATTTTCTCTGAGTGGTCCTTGATTGGCTTATCCTTCGTATTTTTTCATGGCCATAGCAGCACAATGTCCTCCAAAACCAAAGCTATTATTGAGGGCATACTCTACCCGGCGATGTGCTTTTTTGCCCAAGGTAAGGTCAATGCCCAAAGCAGCAATATCATCGCTTACCTCTTGGGTATTGATAGTAGGCGGAATATCATCGGTGTGTACTGCCATACAAGTGGCAACTGCCTCGATGGCGCCGGCCGCACCTACCAAATGCCCACTCATAGACTTGGTGGCACTTATTTGTAAATTTTCGGGCTGATTGTCTACTAGTTTTGCCACTGCTTTTATCTCTGACAAATCACCTACTTTGGTAGAGGTGGCGTGCATATTGATGTAGTTCACCTGTGACGGCAAAATACCTGCTTCGCGAATGGCTTCTTTCATAGCCAGATACCCCCCTAAACCTTCGGGATGAGTGCCTGTAATGTGGTAAGCATCTCCGGCTTCTCCTCCACCTACTATTTCGGCGTATATTTTTGCTCCTCGTTGCAAAGCGCTTTCCAGGCTTTCTACAACCAGAGCTCCAGCTCCTTCTCCCATCACAAAGCCATCACGGTTTTTATCAAACGGTCGGGAAGCTACCGAAAACTGATCATTACAAGTAGACAAAGACTTGGTAGAGTTGAACCCACCTATAGAAGCTTCGGTAATGGGGGCTTCAGAGCCTCCGGCAAGAATTAGCTCAGCTTTGCCCCACTTAATATAGTTAAAGGCGTGAATCAATGCCTGATTTGACGAGGCACAGGCAGTTACCGGACAATAGTTTACCCCTTGAAACCCATACTTGATAGATAACAAGCCAGCCAAACCATTGGTAATGATTTTGGTGATAAAAAATGGATTGAACCTGGGGGGAGAAGGCTTGCCTTTGACATAGCTGAAGATTTCTTTTTCGAAGGTATCTAACCCCCCCATACCATTGGCAAAGATTACCCCTACTCGACTGGTATCATATTTATCAAGGTCGATATTCGCATCTTTGACCGCCTCGTCTCCAGCAATCAACCCATATTGAGCAAATAAGTCTAATTTGCGGGCTTCTTTGCGGTCAAAGTGATTTAATGGATCATAGCCTTTGATCTCGCAGGCAAACTGCGTTTTGAAACCAGTGGCGTCAAATCGGGTAATTTTATCTACCCCCGACTTGCCCTCAAGTAGATTGTTCCAAAAAGTTTTCACATCGTTGCCAACTGGGGTAATTGCTCCCAAACCAGTAATTACTACTCTTCTCATAATGATATATGCATGTGTTTATGTGTAGTGGTAATGGATGATTGCCTGCACTCATAAAAGATTGTCAAATCTTGGTGTACTTGTTTTGCCCGCCCTGTTCCATTATTTTGACACAAAGACGATAAATCCGAATTTAATTTTGGTAAATTCACAGGGACAATTTTCAACCGATAAACATTCGGGTTTTCCCAATCAAAACCACCGTACAAATATACCTATCGGCTTAATAAATGCAAAAGCCTACAATCTTAAGTTCTCGTTTACAGGAGTTAATGGGAACAAAATCATATTTGACCATCAGTCATTTTATGGCTCATTATTCAAAATAGTTTTTTTAGTGAACTTCAAGCATTTCCGGTATAAACCGCTATTGGGTACTGATAGCTTATATACAGGTTTATCAACCCCTGAAGTATACTAAGGAATGGTACCAAAATAAATTTACATTCTTAACCTCATCTTTTGTTGCTATACTTTGTTAAAAAATAGCCGAATAGCGATGCTATTAGCCGATTTTTTGCCTCGTCTAGCAACAAAATATTTTAGCGTTACTATAGAAATTTATTTTTACACCATTCCTAAGATGAAAGTGATGTTAGGATTTACAGGATTGATTAATGTTGGTATTCAGACAATTAGTCAAAATCCATCCTCAAAACCATTTTTGTTTAAGTGTAAAACTAAAAAAATGGGCTTATCTGTTGCTACCCTGCCAATTGTCTCGTCACAAGATATTTCCTAAAGTTTGAACTACTTTATGTTTTTCGTTTTACTAACTTTGTAGCCTTGTATAAAAAAATAAAACCATGAGCGTTCACTCAAACCTATCTGCCGAGAGGCAAGTTTTTGAAACCCGTATTGAGCAGTTTCAGGAACTTGCCCAACAGTTTCAGACCAAGTACAACCGTATATCTACCATTCGTCTACTGGTGTTTTTGGGTGCCATTGTAGGGGCCTATTATACTTATCAGTTTGTCCAACACTGGGCAGCAGGTTTAGGGGCATTTGTTGTGGGTATGGGTATTTTTATTGCCCTGATCAAACAACACAACCGTATTGTGTACCAACGCAACCATTACCGATTTTTGCAGAAAATAAACGAAGCAGAAATTCAGCGGCTCGACAATAAACTCAAAGGGTTTGCTGAGGGGGGTCAGTATATGACTCCAGGGCATTTTTATGCTTCAGACCTCGATATTTTTGGCAAACATTCCGTTTTTCAATTATTGAACCGCACCACTACCCAATTAGGTGAAAAAACCTTGGCGCAATGGTTATTGGCTCCAGCACGCACCCAAGAGATTCGCCAACGCCAGCAAGCAATTGAAGAGCTGAAAAATAATATAGAGTGGCGACAAGACTTTGAAGCTAAAGGCAAGCACGGACAAGAAGATGGGCGGGCAGTAGACCAATTGTTTGCCTGGGGTAGCGAGCCTGCCAAGGTATTGCCCAAAAAGTGGCTCATTACCATGACTTACATTATGCCAATCGTTTCGCTGGCAGCGTTTGCTGCCGTGTTGTTGGGTTTCACTACTTACCACATTTTATTCATTCCTATTTTTATCAATGGTTTTCTTTTAGGAGGGTCTTTTAAAGACATACAAAACATTCATGAGAAAACCAGTAAATCGAGTGCCACACTCAAGTCATACACGCAATTGTTGAAAAACATAGAAGAAGCCAATTTTAACAGCGAAAAACTCCAGAAAATTAAAGGTTTAACTGCTTCGGCGGAAGGAACTGCTTCCGAAAAAATCTCAAAACTTGCCAGTATACTTGCCAGCCTCGACCAACGCCAAAACCTGTTATTTATATTTGTGGCCAATTTCTTTTTTTTATGGGATGTAATATGGACAGCAAGGCTGGAAAAATGGCGCCAAACGACCCGACGTGAGATTGTAGGCTGGCTCAAAGCCATTAACCAAATGGAAGCCTTGAACAGTATTGCCGGATATGCTTACGCCAATCCAGCACACCAGATACCTACTATTTCGGACAAAGATTACATCATAGATACCACCAATTTGGGGCACCCGCTTATCAATGCGCAGGAGCGAGTTACTAACACCATGAAATTAGAGGGCTTGGGCAATAGTATGGTCATTACGGGCTCGAACATGTCGGGCAAAACCACCTTTGAACGCACTGTAGGGGTAAACATAGTGTTGGCGTTGGCAGGGGCTCCAGTATGTGCCGACAGTTTTACAGTGTCGCCCATGCAGGTATTTACCAGTATGCGTACCCAAGATTCATTAGAAGAACATATTTCGTCTTTTTATGCAGAGCTTAAGCGTCTGAAACAATTGATTGACCACCTGGAAACCAATCCACGCCTGCCCGTTATTTACTTATTGGACGAGATTCTGAAGGGTACCAATTCGCAAGACCGACACCTGGGCGCCAAGGCGTTGGTATTTCAGTTGCATGGACACCGTTCTACTGGTTTGGTGTCTACCCACGACCTGGAGCTGGGCATTTTGGAAGAGCAAACCAACTTTATCCAAAATTATAGCTTTAATAGCCAGATCAACGGTGACCAAATTTTGTTTGATTATAAATTGACTCCTGGCATTTGCCGCAGCTTCAACGCCAGTAAATTGATGCAAAATATGGGCATTGAAATAGACAAGGTAAGTGCACTTAAGTAAATTAAATTTGCACCATTCCAGTCATCAAAAAGGAACTCTCCCTTAGGGTAGGTTTCTTTTTTTTGTGCTCAATTTTTCACTATCATCTTAAACCCTACCCCATGAATATTCTCGATCTTAATGGTAGGGTCAGCTTTTAGGTATTTACGCAAGCGGGTAATGAATACATCGAGACTACGACCAAAAAAATAATCATCATCACCCCAAATGTTTTTAAGAATATCTTCACGCTTAAGAATTTTGTCTTGATGCAAACAAAAAAAGCGCAACAATTCGGCTTCGCGTTGGGTCAAGCGACGGGGTTGGTCGTTTTGGTACTGTAGTTTTAAGTCTTGAAAATCAAAGGCATATAGTCCTATAGTAAACTTGGTTTGGCGGGTGTCTGATTGAGCAAAACGGCTACGTTTCAAGAAAACCTCTATCTTAAGCACTACCTCTTCTATACTAAAAGGTTTGGTAATATAGTCGTCAGCCCCTAGTTTAAGCCCCGCTATTTTATCTTCTTGCATTGCCTTGGCGGTCAAAAATATAATGGGTATTTCGTGATTCAATGTACGCACCTTTTCGGCAAGGGTAAAGCCATCCATTTGGGGTAACATTACATCAAACAGGCACAAGTCAAAGTTATCTTGTTGAAACTGCTCCAGCGCCAATTGCCCATTGGCACAGTGGGTCACCCGGTAATTTCTCAACTCCAAACTATCTTTAGTAACCAAAGCAAGGCTTGCGTCGTCTTCTACAAATAATATATGTGCTTTCATTCAATTATTGGTCTTTAGCTGTCAGGCGTGTTGGCATTACTACACGAAAAGTACTGCCCTTGTCTGATTCGCTTTCCAGTGATATTTTCCAACCATGGGCTTGCACAATCTGCCTGACATAGTCAAGCCCCAAACCAAACCCCTTCACATTGTGAATGTTGCCCGTAGGAACCCTGAAAAACTTGTCAAATATCTTTTTCTGGTGCTCTTTTTTAATTCCAATACCGTTGTCCTGAATGCTTAAATGTAACTTTTTTTTCTTTGTATTTCCAATCACCTCAGTTATGATTACAATTTGAGGATGAGGGGCAGCATATTTAAGCGCGTTGTCCAGCAAGTTACCCACTACATTGATCAGGTGGTTGGGATCTGCCCAAATGCTCACTTCTTTTGGTGCAAGCCGCAACTGTAAGCTACCCCCGGCATTTTTTGTTTTTAACTCAAAGTTAGTCGCAATATCTTCTAACAATGGGCGTAAAACCAGCTCCTCTTTCTGAAGCTCCAGCTTTTCTTTGTCCATTCGTGCCGATTGCAACACTTTTTCTATTTGGGTTTGTAGGCGGGCGTTTTCGTTTTTTATAATATGTGCATAGTTAATCAAGCTATCTTTTTTATCGAGTATTTGGGGGTTGGTCAATAAATCGGCAGTAATGGCAATGGTAGAAATGGGTGTTTTAAGTTCGTGGGTCATATTGTTGATAAAATCGCGTTGAACCTCTGATAAACGTTTTTGTTTGAGAATAGCAAAGAGCGTATATCCAAAAAACAAAATAACCACCACCAATATCAGAGACAAAAAAATCCAAATATCCATCTGACTTGCCAAATAACTGGTTTTGTTGGGAAAACGTACCCCAAAATAATAAATATAATCGTCGTATTTGGGTAAGTTGACGCGGCGATTAGGTTGGGCATTGGCTTTAGAGCTTATATAATTTCCATACACCATTTTATCGGTAGAGCAATCATAAATGCCATATTCGTACTCCATAAACAAGCCTCGTTTGCTAAAGGCTGTTTTGAGCAAATGCTCCAGCACATTGGTATCTATTACATCATTTACGTTTACTACAAAGTAATCAGACGATAGTTGTGTAATGGCTACAGGCTTGACAGTATGCTGATTGATTCGGGCTATTTGCTGGGCAACATCGCGCAAGGCCACATGAATGGTTTGATGAAACTGCTTGCTTTTCATATCAAATGCACGTTGCACCCAATATACCTGGGTTACAATGATGCCAGCAATAGAAAATACCGCCAGGGCTATAATCAAACGAATCGTTCTCCTCTGCATGGTTTGAAAAAATTTTATGCTAAAAATACGTCTATTCTTCCGTCCAATGGTCTTTATTTGGTATTTATTAACAAAGATTAAGAAGTATTAACACCATACATCAGGCATCTATCCACTCATCGGTAAAAATACACGACTTATCGAAAACAATGGGCTGTAAGCACTCAAATACGTTTATTACCACATACACCACTATTAGGCATTGAATATTATGACAAAGATTAAAAACCGCTACCAAAACATTTTATTAATTGATGATGACCGTATTTTTATCGTGACTTATCACAAGATATTTTCAAGCATTATTAAATATGCAAACATAGAATTTAGTATGAGTATGGCTACAGCCATTGACAAGTTGCACGAGATGCACAAAAAAGGAAGCTTTCCTGAACTGATTACTCTTGACTGGCGTTTGAAGCTGGGCGGAGGTGAATATTTCTTAGAAAAATTTGAGCAATTATACAGCACACAATACCCACAAACTAAAGTATTGATTGTATCGGAAATGGCTCAAGAAACCGAAGTAAGTAAGGCATTGAATTACTCTTTTGTAACTGCTACTTTGCCCAAGCCATTGGCAATGAGAGATTTATCTGCTGTTTTATAACTATCTATATTAATTGCATTTATGCAGTTTAGGCTGCTATTTAGGCTCAACTAAAGCCCCTTTCTTCTTGGTAAGTAAGGGGCTTTTTTATGGCTATGCTTTGGCTCAGCATTTTTTTGACGAGGCCGTGGGTTGCTCCTGACCTACACCAAAGCAGGTAGTAGTTGGTACTAAAGGTAGTTCTGTGCTACAAACTCCAGTTTCGGGCAGTTCAAGCTTTACCTCTTTAGCTGCCTTCCAATCTCCAGTAAGTGCAGCAACAACTGATCTTACTTGCTCGTATCCGGTGGTCATCAAAAATGTAGGGGCTCTTCCATAGCTTTTGGCACCTACTATATAGAATCCTTTTTCGGGCTGACGCAATTCTCTTTCTCCATGTGGACGTACTGTACCACAACTGTGTATATTAGGATCTATCAGATTTGCCAAAGAAGGTACTGACTCAAGGGCAGTGTCAGAAGTATAACGCACCTCTCGTAAAAACGAAAAGTCAGGGCGCGCACCAGTATTGACAACAATCTCTTGGATACCTTCCAATATTTTGCCTTCAGTATCTTTCATTGTAATTTTTTTTTGGGCATTCAAGGCAATTTCATCAATATAAAACGGAGTATGTATGTGTACTTTTTTGGCTTCTACCAGTTTTTCAATTCTTTTGCCCAAAGCACCCCTTGCCCTTAAGCCATCGTTTTCTTTGCCTCCATACACTTGTTTTATGTCTTTTTTACGCAACACCCAATGAAGCTGGGTAGCAGGAAAAGCAGCCCTGAGTTTGTTTAGGTCTAACAAAGAGTTGATGGCTGAGTGCCCCCCTCCTACTACTGCCACACTTTTGTTGGCAAACCTTTCACGGTGTATGCCCAGCACATCAGGAATCCCGTAAAAGAGGTGTTCTCGGCAGTTTTCTTCATTCAATGCACTTACTCCTCCCGAACCTATCGGGTTAGGGTTTTGCCAGGTACCAGAGGCATCTATCACGGCTTTAGCTTCATAACGTTGGTAAACCTCTCCTTGCCTTACCCTCAATACAAAAGGGTATTGCTCACGGTTTTTAGTGGTCATCTTATCTAAGCCTTTACGTCCTACTTGTATTACCTGGGCATTCAAACGAATGTGTGGCTTTATTTGAGGCAAGTTGGCCAAAGGTTGCAAATAGTCGCGTACAATTTCAGCCCCAAAAGGCAAGACTTTGTCATCAGGAGCTTGCCAGTTACTTTGCTGCAACAATGTTTTGGCGGCTTTGTCTAGGTTGTATTGCCAAGGCGAAAACAGCTGCACGTGCCCCCAATCGAGCAAATTATGCCCTACGATTTTACCTGTTTCGAATAATATGAAGGGTTGATTGGCCAACACAAGGTGGGCAGCCGCCGCCAAACCTACTGGTCCTCCACCAATAATGGCAGTGGGTAATGTCGAGTGATGTTTTATTGTATCTATCATTGAATAAACTGTATGTATAAAATAAAAATCACCCCCAAGACGAACAAGGTACTTAAAAGACGCATATATTTTTTATTTTTTTTATAAGGTGAAATCAGACAACACACTAAAACATAAAAATGGTCATACTGCATAAAGATACAATATAACCATTATAGAGGCGTGAGTTAAGGATTACTAGTCTTGCTCTGACACTACAATCAGGGTTTTCCCCTTAGGGCTTTTATCCAACTTTTTACGGCCTTTGAGCGGCACCAATGAGGTGGCGTTTTTGTGAGGGTCAATAGTAGAAGTGGGCAACTCTGTTTTTCTTTTTTTGCCATTAGGCGATTGTAGTATGCGGTTAACCTGACTTGTTCTGTGGTTTTGTTTACCATTTTCGGCAGCGTTTTCATCATTATCGTTTACCGCCAGATTGTACCCCTTGAGTATATTTTTCAGGTTGGCCAGTAATGCTTCTCCTTCTGGTGTCAATTTGTTCTGGTTTGGTTCAAACAATACCGAATCTACAATCTCTATATACACCTTGCCATTGTCTACGTCAATATCAAAATACTTACGATCTTGCGGAGGAATTTTTGCCATAATACGGCTACGCAAATCTACGGGGTTGTCATCTTCGTGGTGTACAGGAGGCACCGTGTTTTGCTTCAAGACCTGTTTTTGCGAGGTAAGCTGATTTTGCAGTTTAAATATCTGCTGACGGTATTTGCGCAGCAACTGGCTGGAAGTAACAAGTTTTTCCTGGTTTTGGGCGAGCATTTTCTTTTTAAAAGAGGCTTCCTGAGCACTGTTTTTCAACAAGGTAATATGCTCACTTTCAAGCACTGTATAATTCCGCATCATTTTGTTAAGCATTGCCACACTTTTTTCGTTGCCCAACCTTAGGGTGGCATTTTTTTGCTCAAGCACTGCCCTTTGCTTTTTCAAAGTATCCAGCTCTTGCCTCAATATCGTATTATTTGCCTCTAGCACTTTTATTTGTATACTGGTAGAGTCATTCAAGGCATTATATTTTGCCTCAAGAGATTTGTACTTTTTCGAAGGTACACATGCCCCCAGCAAGGCAATGACCACTATATAGTACCATAAGTTTTTATGTATCATGTATCTAAATTTAAAAGCTTCAATGAGTAGGCGCTATCTCAACGGCAGAACTCATCGAAAAAGCAAATCTTTGAAAAGTTAAACTTGCTATTCCTAATTTGTTTTAACACATCATTCGCCCAAACTAGTATCAATATATTAACTATTCTTACTTTCTATACGAGCGTTGTTATAAGTTTTAGTCCTGCAAAAAGTTCGCCGTATCGTCAGTCAAAAAACGTTTACAACCTCTTTATATTTCTTGCTAATTTAATTAAAAGAAGGCACAAAAACGGTGAAATGTAGGGTTTGTGCAGTAAAGATACCATTGACTGGTAAAATCAGGATTGTTTAATGTGCGACCACCATTTGCTTTTTTAATATAAAATATTTAACCTTTACGCGTTTGATAGGGTGAAATAAATTTTCTGGAACTTTTGATGGCTTTGCCTGTGTAAAATAGCATAATACCAGGATACCATTTTCCAGACAATGGCACACAACCACAAACTATTCATTTTTAACTGGAACGTATTTTATGATCATGAGAAAACAACTAGTCACATTAGTTTTTTTGTTGGCATTAGTGTTCACCGCACACGCCCAAATACACACGGGTATCAATGCTACTACTGGCTTTCCTCTGAATGAATTTAAAGCACAAAACCCTGGTACTGCCTTTGGCATTAACATCAATATGTTTTTCCCTCATTCAGAAAGTTCACCAGTATTTTGGGGAGTTGACCTCAACTTTCAAGGAATGGGAGCACGTGAGGTAAGCAAGGTGGTCAATACAGATGTAAATGGCACCAGTGTTCCAATAGACTTTAAACTTGCCAATAGAAACAGGTTATTCAGTGGGCATTTTGTTATAAGAGCCAAAGTACCTACCCAAGGAGTACAACCTTATGTAGAAGGCTTGGTAGGCTTAAAGTATTTTTATACTCGTACTTTTATCAAAGAGATCAATACAGGTAATAGTGCAGTAAGCGAACAAGAAATGACCCGAAACAGCAGTGTTGGAGGGGAGTCGTTGCAAAGAAGCATTGCCTTTAGTCACGGCTTGGGTATAGGTGCACAAATGATGTTTAGTCAGTTTTTTGGGGCAAATATTGGTTTGCGTTACTTGTGGGGGAGCCCTGCCAAGTATTATACCAAGCAAGACATTCGCGATTTTGATGTGGCCATTACCGCCAACAATGGCGTAGGCAACGACGAGTACGGTGCAGTAATAAACGGAGGTGGCATAGGTCCACGCAGGTCAAGAACCGATATGTTGGTACTCAATGTAGGCTTGATCATCAATTTTCAGTAAATGAAATAAAAAAGTAATTGATAAAAAATCCCCTTGAAAAATGTTTCAAGGGGATTTTTTATCAATTACTCAAGGGTATATTTAACTTTTATCTCCTAAATCCAACGTTGCATTGTCTCAGCCAATTCTTTTTGGGTGGTTTGGGTTTTATCTTTGGCATACCAACCATGCAAACGCGTGGCAAACTCAAGGTAGCTCTCACCATCGTTGTTTTTCTTGCGTTCCATCACCATTTCATGGGCTGGAGTCGGGCGAGGTCCCCACACCCCTAGTTCTTTCAATGTTTCGCTGTCCAACGCAATCAACTTAGGAATAGAGCGGGCACCATCGGTCAAGTAAGCATCCATTACATCGAGGTGTTCATCTCTTAATATCAGTTTCAAATCTATCTTAGGCGAAGCTTCGGCTATTTTTGCCAATACTGGTACAATCTGAGCTGCATCGCCACACCATGCTTCAGTAATCACTACCCAGGTTTGTGAGTGCTTGATACTGGCAATGGTTGTCAACATTTCTTCATTGAGTTTTGCAGTCTTGTCGAGGCGTTTCATACGCTGCACATTCATTTTGGTGTAGTGTAGCATGTCCTCGCTGTGGTTGTCTCCTGTGGTTTTACCTTCACTCAACAATTGGTCAATCATTGTACGGTATTCGGCATAAGTTTGAGACTGGTTGAGGTGCTGTTGAGTAACTTCGCTTACTTTCAATATGTTAGTATCCATTGTTTTTAAGAAGTTGCGTTATAGAAATAACAGCCTTAGCTGTTGATATGAGTTATAAGTAATGTAACTTTATTAATTACAATAATAAAACTAATCCAAAGAACAAAAAGTTCAAACCATTTCAAATAATCTCGCTACCCGCTCCTGATTTTTTAAATAAAAAAAAAAAGCCTGTTACTTTTGAGTAACAAGCTTTATATTATGACCTTGTTTAAGGTTTAGCTTCGCTGAGCTTGCCCTAAAGGGCTGCGGTTCTCCAAATGATTCAAAATTAGCTTTTTGCTCTCAAAGCATAAACCGTAAACAAGTTCTATATCATCATAAAGGCCAATTAGTAAGCCCTGGCGAATAATACCCTACGGGCAGAAGGTTGCCCAGAATAAATGCATTGACCGGCTTCTACGTCATCATCCAAAGGAATACAACGAATAGTCGCCTTTGTTTCATTCTTGATCTTATCCTCAGTGTCGGCAGTACCATCCCAATGCGCCAACACAAAGCCACCTTTTTCGTCTAACACTTGTTTAAACTCTTCATAGGTATCCACTTTGGTGGTTTTTTCGGTACGGAAATCAAGCGCCTTTTTATAAATGCCTTGCTGCATATCTTCCAAAGTAGCCTGCACCTCTGCCACTACCTCATCAAAATTCACCACTTTCTTACCTGCATTGCGGTTATTGGGGTCTACTACATCGCGACGCGCCATTTCTACAGTGCCATTTTCCAGGTCGCGCGCACCCAATGCCAAACGTACAGGTACCCCTTTCATTTCCCAATCGGCAAATTTAAACCCAGGCTTGTAAGTATCACGGTTATCGTATTTTACACTTACTCCTACTGCTTCCAGGGCTTGTTTTATTTCGTTGGCTTTGGCAGATACTGCTTCAAACTGCTCGTCGCCTTTGTAAATAGGCACAATCACTACCTGGATAGGCGCCAATTTAGGAGGTAGTACCAAACCGTGGTCGTCAGAGTGCGCCATAATCAGGGCACCCATCAAACGAGTACTTACTCCCCATGAGGTTCCCCACACAAGTTCTTCTTTGTTTTCTTTGTTCAAAAACTTCACATCGAAAGCTTTGGCAAAGTTTTGTCCCAAAAAGTGAGAAGTACCTGCCTGAAGTGCCTTGCCATCTTGCATGAGTGCTTCTATGCAATAAGTTTCATCAGCTCCGGCAAAACGCTCGCTTTCCGATTTGACTCCCTTTATAACGGGTACTGCCATAAAATTTTCGGCGAATTCGGCATACACATTCATCATCTGTATGGTTTCAGTTTCGGCTTCTTCTTTGGTCGCATGAGCGGTGTGCCCTTCTTGCCACAAAAATTCTGTAGTACGCAAAAATATACGGGTACGCATTTCCCAACGCACTACATTTGCCCATTGGTTCAACAGTATAGGTAGGTCGCGGTACGATTGAATCCATTTTTTATAAGAACTCCAAATCACGGTTTCAGAAGTAGGGCGCACAATAAGTTCCTCCTCAAGTTTGGCGTCAGGGTCTACTACTACCCCCGAACCATCTTCAGCGTTTTTCAAGCGGTAGTGGGTTACTACAGCACATTCTTTGGCAAATCCTTCTACGTGATCGGCTTCCTTGCTTAGGTAAGACTTGGGTATAAACAAGGGAAAATAAGCATTGCTATGTCCGGTGGCTTTGAACATACGATCTATTTCGGCTTGCATCTTTTCCCAGATGGCAAACCCGTAGGGCTTGATTACCATACACCCTCGCACGTCTGAGTTTTCTGCCAAATCCGCTTTTTTTACCAGCTCGTTGTACCAAGCTGAGTAATCTTCGCTACGTTTGGTGATTCCCTTGCTCATACTGTTTGTAATTTTATTTAAGTTTATTGATTTACAGCAATTTAGTTTATAACAATCAACCTACAATATGCCACAAAACCATTTTTGTATTGGTGTAAGTGTAATTGTCTGATTAGGTCACTTTTTGTTATAAAGAATTGCAAATTTGCTATTTTTTGATGGAAATCAAACGGTTGAACTGGAGTTTTTCAACCTTGGTACTCAAGCTTCAGAACTAATCGCCTCGTCAATGCGTTTTTAGTGTAGTGGCTTTGATAGACCAAACCCAGGCTTAGGTGCTTAAAACCCGCCTGTTTTTGTATAAAAAGCCACATTCTTAGTATAAATTCGTTAACTATATATAACTTATGTTAGTTGTTAATTGTAAGTTTGTACTATCTTAAGACCTTCAAGGTCATCTATATACATTTATACATTGCTTGATATTAATAAGATCATACGCTCTCTAAAAAACATATACTATGAATATACAAAAATCAATTATTAAATATTTTCTGTTGGTAGCTGTAGTAGCAGGGGGTTGGGGCTGTACTTCTACTACAAATCTTCAGCACGCCAACTATGAAGATGATGACGTCTATTTTTCACGCAAAGACCGTGAGAAGGCAAAACTTGCCAAAAAAGCCGAAGTGAAAACTACCCCCAAGGTGGTTAATAACTCTACTGGAATGGACGTGAACCCTACTTATGGGGTAACTACTCAAACTAAGCCTCAAACCAAGCCTCAAACCAATATAAACCCCGAATATGTAGAGAATTACAACGGCAACTCTACTATTACCAACAATAGCAACAACTACACAGGAAACGAATATTATACCGAGTACCGGGCAAGCAGAGTGCAAGTACCCAGAGCTAACTATGATAGTTGGGGAAACGCCAATAACGGGGTGTTTTATGACCCACACTTAGACCACTCAAGTCCTTTTTATGACCCTTATATGGTACAATCTGCCGTGGTGCCTTTTTCGGTACGTGTAGGCTGGGGACGTGGCTGGCGTTACCGCAGATGGTATAACCGCAATGGTTGGTACAACCCTTATTTTCGCAATGATTTTTGGTATAGACGCAATGCCTGGAACTATGGTGGTGGCTGGGGTTATTATAATACCAACCCTTGGTGTCCGCCCAACTACATCAACCGCCCTATTTATAATACTACCAGGGTTGTTTCCCGTCCACAGATCATTAACCGAGGTCCACGCAGAAACGGGGCAGGCAGACGAGGTAATGTGATATTGACCAATACAAATACTACCAAGCGACAAAAACAAAGTAACTTGAACAATAGTGGTGGACGTGATGTGAATAAAAGGTCACAAACTGCTGGCAGAAGGTACAAAAGAACGACTACCAACAACAACGGCAACAAACGGGTAAGCACCAATACAGGCACTACAACTAATACACGTCGTAGTACTACCCGTACAAGGACCAGAAGAAGTACTCCCACCTACAACCAAAACCGTAGTCGCAGAGGCTCTTCTTTTAATCGACGTTCTAATACAAATCGTCGATCTACTTTTTCAAGACCAAGTACCCGCACAAGGACTCGTACTACATCGCGACCAAGCCGAAAAAGTTCGCCTAAGCGCAGCAGTGGAAGCTCTAAAAGAAGAAAAAGATAATTGATATTTTGTATATAGGTATTGTCTGAATACGAAGGTTATTCAGTAGTTTATAGTATAACACAATCATTTGAATAAAAAATGTGAGGATAATCGCTGTATTGTTCGCACATTTTTTATGGTCAAACTTACAAAAGAGCATCAACAAAAGAGAGGCAAACTACCTGATAATGAACGATTAATGAAAAATAACAGCAATAGACCAATAACCAATCAGATTTATGAAAAAGAGATTTTATCGTGCCTGTATTGCCACCAAAGCCGCCTGTTTGTTGGCTGTGATATTGACCAGCACCATTGCTCAGGCACAACAAATAGACCCTAACGCTCTAGGGTATTTTACCGATGCTTTGCGTTTTTCACGGCATACTTCTTTGTTTGGATCGGCAAGAACCCAAGCAATGGGAGGCGTAGAAAATGCCATTGGAGATGGTTATACTGCAGGCAATGGTAATCCTGCCGGGCTAGGTTTATCACGTAAATCAAAATTTGGCATCAGCCCTGCCTTTGGTGTTGCCAACACCAACACTACTTTTTTGGGAGAAGGGCTTCAAGATTCAAAACTGAATGGTAACCTCAATGGCTTTAGCCTGGTACTCACCCTGATTAAAGATGATATTTTACCAGATAAATGGAGAGGAGGAAGTTTTGCTATTTCGTTTAACCGCATCAATAGTTTTCAGAACAGGTTTAGCTACGAAGGCATTAACAACCAAAACACCATGGGGGACTACCTGGCCGAATCGGCTTTTGGTGTTGACCGTAATAGTTTGTTGGTACCTACCGATAGTATCTTTAATTTACCTGAATTGGCTTTTAATACTTTTTTGATAGATGAATACCTGGATGCTCCGGGAGAATACTACACCTTGGCACGCGATGGAAACAACAATCTGCTGGGCAGGGTGTTACAGCAGGAAGTAATCAATACACGAGGAGCACAGTATCAGTGGAGTTTTGCTTATGGAGGTAATTACGACGATAAGTTTTACTTTGGGCTCGCCATGGGTATTCGTACTTTGAACTTTAAACAAAGCAAGGAGTTTAAAGAAACAGTCATTTATGAAAATAATACGATTCCGAGTTTACTCGACTATACCATTACAGATGAGCTAGAGGTAAAAGGAACAGGTATTAACTTTTCGCTGGGGCTTATTTACCGTCCGGTTGACTTTATAAGAATTGGGGCATCGGTTACTACGCCTACTTTTTATGCTTTGACCGAAAACTTTAAAACGGGCATTACAGCCAACTTTGACAACTTTGCCTATGATGGTGTAGTACTCAATACCGAAAGCTTTGAAACTGTACCTGGCACATTTAACTATCAACTGACGACTCCCTTAAGATTGAGTGCTGGTATTGCTTTTTTTCTGGGCAAACGTGGATTTATTTCGGGCGATGTAGAACTCAACTCGTATAACCAGACCCGATTGCAAGGGGCAAGCAGTTTTACTTTTAACGGAGATAATAAAACCATCAAAAATATTTATAAAACCACTTTAAATATAAAAGTAGGGGGCGAATACCGGGTAAACTCTATGTTTAGACTACGTGCCGGGGCAGCTTTGTTTGGTGATCCTTACAATAATATAGACAATGTAGACCGCAAGGTCTTGCACCTTACTGGAGGGGTAGGCTTTAGACTACCAGGGGCTACCATAGACATTGCCTTGGTAAACAGTCGCTTCAACTCTGTATATGTACCTTACACCCTAAGTGACAACACCCACCCTACTACCAGCACCACTAACAGCATGACAAGTGCAATAGTAACAGTTGGGTTTTCGTTTTAAAAGACACGCCCTGCCCTACTAAAGATCACCACATACAATTTATCAGATACCCTGTTTTTAACTCTATCAACAGGGTATTTTTTTGTATTTTCATAGCCATGAGCCAACCTATTGGAGCAAATAAAGATTTTATTATAAACAATTCTTTTGAAGGGTTGCAGGTGAGTTTTATTTTTGGTACCCAAACCCTTTCATTTGTCTTTGATGATTGGCTCTATCAACAGCTTTTGCCTATGGCACAAACTGCTACTCAATTTAACTACTGCCCCGGATGTGGCGAATTGCTCCCCCGCTACCTTCTTCATTCACTTACAGGATTTTGTTATAGCTGCCGGGGCGACGATGATTTGATGTAAACGCCAAGCCTCGCCTGATTTTTGAGCCTATTGTCCACACAACTTTCCACAAGAAGTACAATGTTAAAGATACTTAGACAATACCTCCTCATGGCAAGCCTAAGTTTTTGGGCAAGCTATACACTGCAAGCCCAAACAACGGTAAACACTCAAGTAAAGCAGATCAATAAGGTATATCAGGAGATTAGAAGTGATGTCAGCCATAAAAAACTTGGCACCAGCCACTTTACTTTTAACCTTAAACGCCACAATCTCCACCACTCAGGCTACCGACATTACTCACAAAAACTGTATTATAGTTGGCAACAAGAACAAGCTTGCTTAAGGTTGGCGCTGGTACGTAGCGAACGAGGAAGGGTTGATTATCAAAAAGAGTTTTTGTTTAATCAGAAAGGGGAATTGGTCTATTTTCAAGAAAAACAAAACGATGAAAAAAAATATCCTTATCGTGAAGTAAAAGTGTACTTTGCCCAAGGTAAATTATTGGTGTGGAACCAAAACCAACAAAACAATTTGCACCACCAACGCATACAAAGCCCGGTGGAAAAGGTTCAGCTGATTATGCAAGAGGCCAAAGCTTTGCAGGCAGATTTACACAAGCAAACCAAAAAACCGTAAGCGGCAGCAAGCAATGGGCAACAAGTCACCAATGTTGTGATAATGACATTCAGCAAAAAAGCCCACTGTAAACAAATACAGTGAGCTTCTAAGTACTTTGAAAAACGTAGGCAAAAACTACATTACTCCTACCTTACTATTCATCAATTCTTCTATTTCTTCAGCTTCAATCGGGATGTTCTTCATCAGGTCGTCATTGCCACCTGGAGTAACTACCACGTCATTTTCAAGACGAATACCAAAGTTTTCTTCTCTTATATAAATACCTGGCTCTATGGTAAATACCATGCCTGGGGCTACTTCATTGTCCCAGTTGCCTACATCGTGTACATCTAAGCCTAAGTGATGTGAGGTACCATGCATCATGTATTTTTTATAAGCTGGCCACGCAGGGTTTTGATTTTTTACCTCAGTGGTAGTGATCAACTTGAGGTCAATCAGTTCTTTGGTGACAATTTCGCCTATTTGCACGTGATAATCGTCAATGAGGATGCCTGTTTTCAATATCTTTTTGGCTTCCTTCATTATTCTCAACACTGCATTGTACACCTCTTTCTGCCTTGGGGTGAAACGCCCGCTCACTGGAATAGTACGGGTCATGTCAGCATTGTAATTACCGTATTCTGCTCCTACATCCATCAACAACAAATCACCTTCTTTGCAAGGCTGATCGTTCTCGATGTAGTGCAATACACAACTGTTGAACCCAGAGGCAACTATAGGCGTATAGGCAAAACCACGTGAACCACGACGCACAAACTCGTGTACATACTCTGCCTCAATCTCATATTCCATTACACCAGGTTTTACAAACTTGAGTACCCTTCTAAATCCTTCTTCGGTAATATCACACGCAGTTTGAATTTGAGCAATTTCGGCAGGAGATTTTACCGCTCGCAGGTCGTGCATTTGTGGGGTAATGCGGTTGTATGAATGCAACGGAAAGGCTTCTTTGCACCACTTAATAAAACGTGCATCACGGGTTTCTACTTCTACCACGGCGCGGGTATGCTCATTACTATTGAGGTATACCTCTTCGCATTTGCCCATCAAAAGATGAAATATTTTTTTAAAATCGCTCAACCAAAACACCGTCTCAACACCTGATACCTCAGTAGCTTCTTCTTTGGTGAGTTTGTGTCCTTCCCAAATAGCAATTTCTTCGTTGGTTTCTCTCACAAATAACACTTCACGGTATCGTTCCTGTGGGCACTCAGGAAACAACAGCAACACCGTCTCTTCCTGGTCGATGCCAGTTAAATAAAAAATATCGTTATTTTGACGAAAAGCCATGGTACCATCTGCATTGGTAGGCATAATATCGTTGGAGTTGAATACAGCCAGCGATTTAGATTTTAATTTTTTTGCCAGGTTTCGCCTGTTTTGAATGTATATTTCTTTTTGGATTGGTGTATATCTCATGAGAATTAATTATATTTTTCGCCTGCACACATAGTGAAATCAATTAAGATGATTCTCTAACGAAAATGTGTTCAGCGTTGTTAGAGTATTGAAATTATAGCTATTGAGGTGTATTTAAACTACAAACAAAAATGAAAAAAAATATTGTAATTTTCATCAAAGTACCACTACTAATATTGCTTGTTAATACTTTTTTAGCCGCTCAGCAAAATAATTTAGCCAAGCTACGAACAACCAATTATGTTGATCAACCCATACATGCAACCCATAAGTATTGGGTAGTGTTTAGAGATAAGGGAGCCTTTGCCCCAAATGCCCGCTATGTGTCTGCCCAAACCCTGCAAAACCGTCGTTTGTTGGGCTTGCCTTTACAGCAAATAAGCGATGTACCAGTAGCTACACAATATATTCAACAATTACAAAAACAAAAGATTCAACTATGTCAGCGTTCTAAATGGCTCAATGCTGTATCGGTAAGGGCAAATACTACCCAACGAGTCTGGTTGCAGCAACAAGCTTTTGTGAAAGAAGTAAGTCTTATGTACCCCTACGGAGTAATGACAGCACAACAACAAATCGGCGAGCCCTCCGAAAAACAATTTGCTACTGTACTTAAGCAGATGAAAGCACGATTTCTGGTAGAAGCAGGCTTGAATGGCAAAAGCATTAAAATAGGCATCATCGATGTAGGATTTGACGGGGCAGATAAACTCCATGCCTTGAAGCACGTTTTTAAAGACAAGCGCTTTTTGGGTGGACGCGATTTTGTGAAACCTTCCAACAAAAAAGTGTTTAGCCGACAAACCAACGACGACTACCACGGCACCCAGGTATGGCGCGCCATTGCTGGCAAAACCAGCCAACGCCAATTTGGGCTTGCCACTGGAGCCCAATTCTATGTAGCCCGTACTGATCATGGCGTAACCGAAACACGCACCGAAGAAGATCATTGGATAGCTGCTGTTGAATGGATGGATAGCCTTGGCGTACGTATTGTCAATACTTCGTTGGGCTACTCCGATGGGTTTACCAACCGAAAGGAAGATTATACCCCCAAAGAAATGGATGGCAAAACCAGTAAGATAAGCCGTGCTACCGACATTGCGGTCAAACAAAAGGGGATATTGGTGGTAGTATCGGCAGGCAATGAAGGAGCCCTTCAATGGAAGGTCGTGTCTACCCCTGGTGATGCTAAAGAGGCGTTGTCGGTGGGTGCTACCAATAAAAACTTTAGAGCCAAGGCTGGTTACAGCAGTATTGGTCCTGATTTTTTACCTTACCTCAAACCTAATGTTTCTTGTTTTGCCTCTAATGGCACCTCTTTTTCGGCTCCAGTCATTTCAGGGCTTGCGGCCTGTCTTTTGCAAAAAAAGCCTTCCCTCAAAAACACTGAGTTAAGAGCCATCATAGAAAAATCGGCGCACTTGTACCCTTACGGCAATAATTATATTGGGTATGGTATTCCACAAACAGATGTGGCTCTTAAACTCATCAATGAACCTCATTGGAAGCCTGACAATGTAAAAACAATGGAAGTAACAAGGGGTAAACTGGTATTGGAAAAGTTGACAAACAAAAAGGTGGTGGTTTTTCATAAACGTGACCAATACCAGGTACAACACCAACAACGTATAAAGGTAGGCAAAGACCAAAAGGTGGTCATTAAACGTCACAAACGCACTACTCTACGAACCACTGTAGACATAGGTAATGAAGTAATAGAAATTTATTGGAAGTAATGACAATAGCATCGCAAGCTTATTTAGAAGTAAAAGATCAACTCACTACATTGCTACAGTCAGAAGATATGAGCAATATAGAGTTGGCTCTAAAAATAGGGCAAAATTACCCTGAGTTTGAGGAACAGTTAGACAAATATCGTTTATTTTACCGGGTGGCTTTGAATAAAATGCTGAATACTTTAACACCTGAAAATATCTATGAATTGTTGCAACTTACTGAGCTAGACTTGCAAAGTACGGGCTTGGTAAAACTACCCGCCGAGGTAGCAGTCCTTAAACATTTAACAAGCCTCAATTTAAACGAGAATTTTTTGTCAGATTTGCCTTTACACATAGGAAGTTTGCCTCAATTAAACAGGCTGTTCATAGCAAAAAATGAACTCGCCCAACTCCGACCAGCAATAGGTCAACTCAAATCGCTCAAGGTATTGCATTTGTACGACAATAAGTTGCAGGACTTGCCCCCTCAACTGCAGCAATGTGAGTACCTGGAGGCCTTGTCTATTAATAGCAATCAGTTTGGAGTTTTCCCTAAGGTAGTTTGCTCATTATTGAATTTGGAAATTCTGTACATTCAGCACAATAACCTCCAGGTGCTTCCTCCCGAAATAGGCGAATTAAGTCGCTTAGATCACCTCAATGTAGGGCATAACCAGCTCAAACAATTGCCAAAAACTATGGGCAACCTACAAAGGCTTGGGTTGCTTGATCTAACCCACAATCAACTCAAAGAGTTTCCGTTGCCTATATTAGAAATGAAACAAATAGTCAAGCTTGTGGTTGCCAATAACCAGCTTAGTCATATTCCTGCCGAAGTATTTGATTTGCCTCACTTATATCAACTAGATGTAAGTAATAATTTCATTACCCAGGTTGATTTTTCGATTACAACTAAACCACCCTGCACTGAAAGTACAGGGGTTTTACTAGCGGACTGAAAGTCCTCGCTCATTCCAATATAAAATT
>NZ_CANLRP010000087.1 GCF_947493425.1 uncultured Microscilla sp.
GAGCGAGTACCCTGAGTATATCGCCAAAATGAAAGAATGTATAAAAACGCCCGAAGACCTCAAAGAAATAAAACGTGATTATCCTAAGATATATTCGTTTATGGCACAAAAAGCATACAAGTTGGGCAAGAGGTTGGAGAAGGATTTATTGGGCGAGTAGGGGGTGTTTTACCTTCTTTACTGGGTCAAGCCTTCCGCAGGGCGACTTGAACGATGGATTAGTAGAAGCCTGAGGACTTATCTGCGAGTGCAGCCTGACCCAAAAACAAGCGCCTTTGATTTGCTACACAAGCAAAGCTTGTCTTATAAGAATCTTACACTAATTAAATGAGTCAGGAAGCCTTAGAAAAACTTGCCTGAACAGCAGTTTTCATACCTGCTAACAATGCCTCATACTCTTGCCAAAAATCATCTTCTCGTGATGGGTCAAACTCTGCCCAAATACTATCTCCTTTATGTTGATAAGCCTGTTGTGCATCATACAAGTCAGCATTGTTTATATGGGCTATAAAGCTTTTTGCAAACGCTGCTAGTTCACTCATCATTTTTTTGAGTTTGCTCGCGCTTTGTTTAGACTTTTGACGAAAATAGGTTCTGTAGGAAGCATTGAGGGATGCAAGATTATGATCTATAAAGTGTTTTTGCTTCGCCAACAAAAGCCTCATTTCTTTTTCCAAGCCCCTAAACCCTTTTATCTTTTGGTGAACCACCTGCTTAGTCAAAAACCATCGTTTTTTTGTTAAAAAAAGTTCTGCTTTGTTTTTTTTATGATCAAAACGTTGCCTAATAGCAACCAGTGTATTATCCATAGTTAGCCATTGAGCACGTAACTTGGAAGCAATTGTATTCTTTACTGCTACGGGTTGATGTTTTTTGGTTGGGATGAGGTAATCTCTGCAAAATTCTACAAGCAAAAAAGGAAGGTTAACCAGCAAAGGGGAAAATAGTAATAAAAGAAAAGACTTCCAGTTCACTGCGTCGGTATTGCCAAACATCAATACAAGGAAAAATGCAACTACAGAAAATATATAAATGGCAGGGGTAGCACCTCTCTCCCATATATTCTCAGAGTTGGCGCCAAAAAATAAGGCACAGTTTATTACAATCATTATTTCAATCATAGTATTTATAAGTTTGATTACTTTTATTGCAGTATACGATCAAGCCTACACAGTTGTTTATTTGTTGTGTTGAGGGCTGGCACTGCTCAAACCTCCCTAAGAGCTTAGCCACAATAGCAGTGGCTCTTGTTGAGTTTGCCAAAATAAAACATTTGTACACCCGTACTAAAAATACTCCTTTTCACTAAATTTCTCTCCTATTTCACTTCCTTTTTCAAGGTTTTTTTGTTAAAAGTTCAATTTTTTTATTGTATTTAGTACACTTATACTAAAAAAGCTTGCTTATAAAGTTTGTATATACTAATTTTGTCGTATTAAAATAGAAAACAGCCGATAAGCTGTTATTTTTTTGCTTATAATTAGTACAGTTATACTAATTGTAAAACATTCAACCAATCAGTTATACTAATTTAGAAAACAAACACTATGAGCAGCGATACCAAAGAACGTATTCTTGACAAAGCCACTGAGCTATTTAACGAGCAAGGCATTACCAATACCAGCATTCGCAATATTGCCGATGCGCTGGAGATAAGCCCAGGTAACATTACTTACCATTTCAAGAGCAAAGAAGAGATTGTACAACACATTCAGGAGCGTAATTTTCAGAGTATACAATCGGTGCTTGCCCAAAGCGAGCGGGTAGGGTTAGAGCATTTTGACAAAATATTGGACACGGTAATGATACAACAACAACGGAGTCGTTGTTTTTTTTCTGATACCATGGATTTGGTGCGTAACTACCCTAGCATTGCCCAAAAGCTTGCCCAAAACATAACCAAAAATCTTAAGACAGCGAGGGTACTTTTTGACTATTACATTGGGCGGGGCTTGCTGAAACCCGAACGTACCGAAGGGGCTTACGATCAGTTGATTCACTCTATATTGCTGGTGTGTATATCGTGGCTGAAGCACCAAACCGTAATGGCTACCAATGATGTACATTTTTCGGAAGAGTATTTTCTAGGAATGCTTCGAAGCATGTTCATTCCTCATCTGACCGAAAAGGGGCTGAAAGAATATGAGGCTTTGCATAGAGAAAAGGCATCAACGAATGACCATAAAGTTTAAACCTTGGCTAAATGGTTCTATGGTTTCGCGATGCATTGCATAAGAGCTTGTTTAAATTTTCGCATTTAGCGTGATTTTCGATGAATTTTGTTCTCAGATGCGTTAAATTTTGAAGGAATAGCCGGGCTATTGCAGATAAATTTAACAATATATGAGGGCAAAATTCGCGTAAAGTGCCTATTAGGTGAATTTTAAACGAGCTCTAATTATTAACGCTAATTTTTTTGTGACTAAATATATACATCAGGCGACAGATTAGATAAAATAATGAAAAGACTAAAAAACATAATGAATCAATATCATAGGTTTTCCATGAACAAATTTGAGCTGTCAGGCTTGTGGTTGTTAATGCTGGTGGCATTGCCCATTGGCCTGCAGGCGCAAAATAAAAAACCGTTGACTATAGGCATAGTGACAGACGGTAAATGGGCAGGGAGCGAGCGTTTTGTGCAGGCGTTACAAAACGAAACGCAGGCATTGCTCAAAAACGAATATGAGGTATCATTTGCCAAACAATATACTTTGCATAGTCAATGGACAGCCAAGTCAATTAAAAAGAATATTGCCCAACTGATGCAAAATCAGGCAGTAGAGGTAGTAGTGGGGGTAGGTCCGGTTACCTCGCAATTGTTGGCAAACCAAACCAACTACCCCAAGCCCACCATTGCGAGTACTGTAGTAAATCCCGAACTGCAAAAGCTACCCTTAACCAAACAAAATACTTCTGGAGTCAAAAACTTTACTTACTTGGTGTCGCCTTATGCACCCAAGCGCGACTTAGAAGTTTTTCATCAATTGTATCCTTTCAAAAAAGTGGGGATTTTGTTATATGACGAGATACTGAAAGCGATGCCTTTTGTGAAAACTTATTTTGAGCAAAAGACCCAACAGATGGGGGTACAATTTGAGTTGATTCCGACCAACACCAGCGCCCGCCAAGCCCTCGCCAACATAGGCAAAGACATAGATGCAATATACTTGGGGGCTATTTTTAGAATGTCGTCCAGTGAAATCCAACAATTGATCCAAGGCATTAACGATCGAAAACTGCCTTCGTTTGCCTTATTGGGCACACCCGACGTACAGCGCGGAGCAATGGCAGGCATAGCGCCTCCGTCTAACCCCAAACGCATTAGTCGCAGGGTGGCGCTCAATATTCAACGCAGTGTGTCGGGTGAAAACCCCGCCAATTTTTCGGTGAACCTTTCATTTAAAGAGCGTTTGGTGATCAATATGGCTACAGTGCGTACCATTGATTACTACCCTACCTGGAGCCAGTTGTCAGAGGCAGAACTCATCAACGAAGATAAGCAAAACATTGCCCGAAAGGTAAACCTGCAACAGGTAGCAGAAGAAGCCATCAAAGCCAACCTGGAGTTGAAAGTGGCTCAGCAAGACGTGGCAAGTGGTTTTACCAATATCCGCAATGCCCAGTCGAACCTACGCCCTAGAATAGAGGTGTCGGCATCGGGGCGAATGATAGATAAAGACCGGGCGGCGGCGAGCTTTGGCAACCAACCCGAATATGCTACCATTGGATCAGTGTCGTTTACTCAGGTGTTGCTTTCGCCCAAGGCCCAAGGCAATGTGCATGTGCAACGACAGCTGCAACAAGGGCGCGAACACCAACGCCAGCACACCCGACTGGATGTGGTGCTGCAAGCTACCCAAAGTTACCTCAATATACTGAGAGCAAAAACGCTGGAAAATATTCAAAAAGATAACTTAAGACTGACCCGTCGCAACCTGGAGCTGGCACGTACCCGCAAGGCAGTGGGGTATTCGGGTCCTTCAGACTTGTACCGTTGGGAAAGCCAAATTGCCTTGACCAAAAAAGACTTGATTGACGCCCAGGCGCAGCTTAAGCTGGCAGCCATCAACTTGAACCAGTTGCTCAACCGACCTATCAACGAGGAGTTTGTGGCAGAAGAAATTAACCTAAAAAACAGCTCGTTGATTGTGGCTAATCCTGCAATCTTTAACTACATAGATAACCCTAAAAAATACCAGGTTTTGGCTGATTTTTTGGTGGAAGAAGGTATTCGTAACTTGCCAGAAATCAAGCAGTTAGATGCAGCCATTGCCGCACAAAAAAGCCTGCGTTTGCTTACCCGTCGTCAAAACTACACGCCTACTATAGCCTTACAAGCAGGTGCCGATTATTTGTTTTATCGTGGTGGTGAGGGGGTAGGCGCTCCTTCTATTGTGATACCAAGCGCAGCGGGTAATGTTAACTTAAGTGATAACTTTTCGTCGCCCGACAAACTCAACTGGCAGGTGGGAGTGAAGGCGTCGTTGCCCATTATCAATGGCGGTCAACGCAGGGCAGAACTCCAAAAAAACAATATTGAAATTTTGAAAATGGAGGCACAAAAGCAAGACTTGATTCTTAAGCTCAAGCAGCGCATTATGGCGTCGTTGGCGCTTACGCGAGCGGCCTATAGTAGCATTCAATTGACCCAAGCGGCCGAAAAAGCAGCAAGTAAAAACTTTGATTTGGTGCAAGATGCTTACTCTAAAGGTGTGGTGTCTATCATTCAGCTCATCGATGCTCAAAATGCCGCCATCAAGTCAGAGCAATTTGCCTCTAATGCAGTGTATGAGTTTATCATTCAGTTATTGGCATTGGAACGCGCCAAGGGTAGTTATTATTTTTTGGCTCCTGCCGAACAACAACGCGACTATTTTAACCGATTGGAAACTTATTTTAAAGGAAATTAACAAAAAGCCTCGAGCAATAAGCTTTAAGCGGCAAGTTTTCAAGGCTTTGCCATTACTTGTCGCTTGAGGCTGGACGCTTACGGCTAAACAGATATTCAATGAAAACAACATATTATATTTCACTGCTTGCGCTGACCTTGTTTGTGGCGGCTTGTGGCAGCAAAAAAACAACGAAGAAAGAGGTCATTCGCCCAGTGCGTTACCAACAAGTGTACAAATCGGGGGGCAAGAGTAGCCGTACTTTTTCGGGGGTGGCACGTGCCAGTACCGAAACCCGCCTGAGTTTTAAAGTATCGGGAACCATTCAGGTGCTCAATGTAAAAGTGGGGCAGAAAGTAAAAGCAGGGCAGTTGATTGCCTCGGTAGATGCGGCAGATTATGTGCTGCAATACGAAGATGCCAAAGCGTCGTTGCGTAATGTAGAGGCGCAGATGCAAAATGCCCAATCGTCTTATAACCGTTTACGCCAATTGTACGAAAATAATAATGCGTCGCTGAGTGATTATGAAAAAGCAAAAACGGGGTATGAATCGGCGAAAGCCACGGTAAACTCTATCAAAAAGAAAATTGCCCTGGCGCAATCTCAAATCAATTATACCAAAATAGTGGCGCCCCGCGATGGGGTGGTGGCAGAGGTATTGGTAGAAACCAACGAAAATGTGTCGCCAGGCAGACCTATAGTACAGCTGGATTCAGGCAAAGAGCTGGAGGTGAAGGTAGACATTCCAGAGGTGTTTATTGCCAAGGTAAAAAGCGGTGATACGGTGCAGATGAGGTTTTCGGCGCAGCCTCAAACTCTGTATAAGGGCATTGTACACGAGGTGGCTTTTACGGCTTCGCGTGGCAAAACTACTTATCCGGTAACGGTGAAGATTTTGAACCCTGACCAGAATATGCGCCCAAGCATGACTTGTAATGTAACGTTTGTATTTGACTATGGCACTGCCTCGCCCAAGATGTTGGTACCTGCCATTGCGGTAAGGCAAGATGTACAGGGCAAACGCTATGTGTTTACGGTAAAAGATGCCAAGGGGAAAATTAGTGAAGTAGTAAAGCAGGTGGTGAAAGTGGGAGATTTGACTGAAGAAGGCATCGAGATTATGCAAGGACTCAAAGAGGGCGAATTGGTGGTAACGGCTGGGGTGAGTAAGCTCAAAGATGGGCAAAAGGTGAAGTTAAGTCAATAGTCGGTAGTCAATAGTCGGTAGTCGGTAGTCGGTAGTCGGGAGTCAGTAGTTGGAGGCTTTATAGCCCTTAGCTTTAGCTTGCACTACTTGTGGTAAATTGTACAAATTTGCAAATATGAGAAAATGCAAGCTATAATTTAACTACGCTCGACTCCTTAGTCTCGCATAGTCACAATGGACTACCGACTCCCAACTTTGGACTATTAAAACTAAAATTATGAACATAACAGAATTATCTATAAAAAACAGCCGGATTACGATTGTAATTTTGCTGGTGATTTTACTGGCGGGTTTTAGCACTTTTACCAAAATGCCCCGCGCCGAAGACCCTGGTTTTATTGTAAGGGTGGCAAGTATTGTGACAGTGTTTCCGGGGGCAAGCCCCGAACGGGTAGAAATGCTGGTATCGGACAAACTAGAGAAGGTAATTCAGGAAATACCTGAACTCAACTTTGTTGAAAGCACTTCTAAACCTGGGGTATCTATTATTAAGGTAAATATCAAAGAAAGTGAAAAAAAACTGCGTCCTATTTGGGACAAACTTCGCCGAAAGGTAAACAAAGCGGTAGCAAGTGGCGAGCTACCCGACAACATCAGAGGGCCGCTGGTAAACGATGAATATGGCGATGTATTTGGGATTATTTTGGGCATTACGGGCGAAGGTTTTGATTATGCCGAAATGAAAAAGGTGGCAGACGAGGTACGCGATGAGTTATTGCGCTTGCCCAATGCTTCGAAGGTAGAAATTTTTGGGGCGCAAGAGGAACGTATTTTTGTGGAGTACAACAATACCCGTTTGGCTGAGCTGGGGCTAAGTACTTATATATTGCAGCAAAACCTGGCGTCGCGCAATATCATTATTCCAGGCGGGGAGATTACAGTAAACAATGAGCGTATTTTGCTGGAGCCTTCGGGCAACTTTGAGTCTATAGAAGACCTCAGGAAAACGGTGATTACTTTGCCCAAAACCAATGAAGGTATTTATTTGGGCGACATTGCCCATGTGTACAGGGGGTATATAGATCCGGCGCGTTCTAAAATGAAAGTGAATGGAACGAAAGGGCTTGCCTTGGCGGTTTCGCTGATAGAAGGCGGCAATATTATAGATTTGGGCAAAGATGTAGCGCAAACAATGACGCGTTTGCAGCAACAATACCCCCACGGGATAGACTTTAGTACCATTGCTTACCAACATACAATTGTAGACAATAAGGTAAATGATTTTGTGAATAACCTGCTGCAAAGTGTGGCGATTGTATTGGCGGTGATGTTGTTGTTTTTGGGTTTCAAAACTGGGTTTATTGTGGCAAGTTTGATTCCTATGACTATGATGTTGAGTTTGTTGCTCATGTCGTTTATGGGCATTGGGCTCGACCAGGTATCGCTTGCCTCGCTGGTGATTGCCCTGGGAATGTTGGTAGACAACGCCATTGTGATGTCGGAATCGATTATGGTGCGGATGGAACAAGGCGAAAAGCCCATGGATGCGGCGCTGGCTTCAGCTAAAGAGTTGAAGGTATCGTTGCTTACTTCATCGCTTACTACTTCGGCGGCATTTCTGCCGATATTTTTGGCAAAATCGAACGTGGGTGAGTTTACTTCTTCTTTGTTTAAGGTAGTAAGTATTGCTTTGCTCAGCTCGTGGGTGCTTGCCATTACTATGATTCCGATGTTGTGTGTGTATTTCTTAAAAGTAAAACGCAAAGACCCCAACAGCGGACAAAATACCCGTTTTCAGCAATTATACCGCCGCTTTTTGTTGTTCAACCTTAAAAGGCCTGCCTTGTTTATAGTGAGCCTCACTATAGTATTTTTGGGTTCAATGGCTACTTTTAAATATGTGCCCAAGATCTTTTTTCCTCCTTCTGATCGTAATTTGGTGACAGTGCAACTGGAAATGCCCGTGGGCACCGCCATAGACAAAACCGAGGCAGTGGTTGATCGGTTAGAAAAATACATGAAAGACTCGCTACGGGTAAATGCCCAACGCAAAGAAGGCATTGTAAACTGGGGTGCCTGGATAGGCGAAGGAGCGCCCAAATATGCGCTGAACTATAACCCCGAAACGCGTAGCTCTGAGGTAGCTTATTTGTTGGTTAATACCACATCGGGCGACAATACCCGCGAAATTTCGGACAAGATAGACGCTTTTTGTTTTGCTCATTTCCCTGACCTGAAAGTAAAGGCAAACCCCATTAATATGGGACCTCCGGTGCGCGACCCGGTAGAGGTGCGTATTTCGGGCAAAGACCCCAAAAAGATTTTTAAGATTGTAGATGAAGTAAAGGCAAAAATTGCCAGTGTAAATGGTACCCGTAACATTTCGGATAATTGGGGGGTGCGCACCAAAAAACTGGTAGTAAAGGTAAACCAAGCCAAGGCTCGAATGGCGGGAGTAACCAGTCAAGACATTGCCATATCATTGCAAACCGAGTTGAGCGGGTTCAATACCAGTGAGTTTCGCGAGGGTGACCAAACCATTCCTATTACGATGCGCACCGTGGCAAGCGATCGCCAGGATCTGAGCAAACTCGGAAACCTGAACGTATACGCCCAACGATCGGGGCAAACGGTGCCGCTGAAACAAGTGGCAGACTTGGTGCTTGAGTGGCAGCCCAGTAAGATTATCCGACGCAATCGTTTCAAAACGGTATCGGTCACGGCTGCCCTAGAGGGTGGTTTTACTGCCAAGGGAATCGTAAGTGAGTTGGTGCCTTGGCTCAAGGCACAACAAAAAACCTGGGACTTAGGCTATTATTTTGAGATTGGTGGGGCACCCGAAAAGTCAGACATTGCCAACAAGTCTATCACCGAACAGTTGCCCATTGCCGGTTTTATCATCCTTATTTTGCTGGTAGGGCAGTTTAACTCTATTCGCAAAACTGCCATTATTCTGATTGCCATTCCGCTCGGTTTGGTAGGCGTAGTGTTGGGGCTATTGGGGGCAGGTTCTTACTTTGGTTTTATGACTTTGCTGGGGGTAATCTCGCTGGCGGGTATTGTGATCAACAACGCCATAGTGTTGCTTGACCGTATTCAGCTTGAAATAAACGAACTGGGTAAACCCCCTCAAGAGGCAATTATTGCGGCGGCTCAACAACGTTTTCGCCCTATATTGCTTACTACAGCCACTACTGTATTGGGCTTGTTGCCGTTGTGGTTTGGTGGTGGGCTCATGTGGGAGCCTATGGCAATTGCCATTATATTTGGGTTGTTGTTTGCCACGGTGCTTACCCTGGTTTTTGTGCCTGTAATGTATAGGGTATTGTTTAGGGTGAGTTATAAGGGGTTTTAAGAGTCAATGGCTCTGACAAGGTTCTAGGTACGCCTTGTTCCATAAGCAACTACACTTTTATATCACGTTGATTTTCAATGATTTATAAAAGGCGTAGTTAAAAGTCGATGGTCGATAGTCAATAGTGGTTAATGATTGATTATTAAAAAAATAGGTGCGTGAGCCATCTGTGACAGGCTAATGCTTAAGCTTTGTTCATTAAAAAAAACAAACGCGTGAGCCATCTGCGACAGGCTAAAGCTAATGGCTAAAGGCTTTGTTAAGGAGACAACATTGAACTAGCGACTAAAAAACTAAAAGAAAGTATAAACTGAAAATTTGGCATGGAGATGATTGACCGATAAAGGTGCTTGTTTTGGTGGGGTTGTTCTGATTACACTAATGAGGAACAATATGTATCGTACTCAATTTTGTACTATTTATGATTGAATCAAGCCAACCCCGAAAAATGCTTTAAAGGGAATGATTTGATATGTCAAAAAAACACGGCAAAATGCCTCTCAGTTTGAGAGGTTTTTTTGTTTTGGGGTAAAAACAAAAACAGCCTGTCTCCAGGCTGCTTTTGTATAATGCTCATTGCTCTTAGCTTGGTGCTACTTACATGCTACGCCAAGTCAAAGCGGTCAAGATTCATCACCTTGTCCCAGGCAGCTACAAAGTCTTTGACAAAACGTTTTTCAGAATCACTGCAAGCATATACTTCAGCAATGGCGCGCAGCTCAGAGTTTGAACCAAAAATAAGGTCTACCCTGGTGCCTGTCCATTTTACTTCGCCAGTGGCACGGTCGCTTCCTTCAAACACGTCTTCTTTCTCTGAAGTTGCCTTCCAGGTAGTGCTCAGGTCAAGCAAGTTTACAAAGAAATCGTTGGTGAGTTTTTCGGGGCGTTTGGTAAATACGCCATGTTGCGCTTGTCCAGTGTTGGCATTGAGCACACGCATACCACCCACCAATACTGTCATTTCAGGGGCAGTCAAAGTCATCAGTTGCGCCTTGTCTACCAGCATCTCTTCTGCCGATACATTATAACTTTCTTTTTGAAAGTTGCGGAAACCATCTGCTAAAGGTTCAAGTACAGCAAAAGACTCAACGTCGGTTTGTTCTTGCGAGGCATCGGTACGTCCTGGAGTAAAAGGTACATCAATGTTATGCCCAGCATCTTTGGCGGCTTGCTCAACAGCTGCGCACCCACCTAATACAATCAGGTCGGCAAGTGATACTTCTTTGCCAAAGTCTTTTTGAATGTTTTCCAGCTTAGTCAAAACAGTATCAAGCTCTGCTGGTTCATTGGCTTTCCAGTTTCTTTGGGGGCTTAGTCTTATCCGTGCTCCATTGGCTCCTCCTCGTTTGTCTGACCCACGGAAAGTAGCTGCTGAAGCCCAGGCTGCTTTTACCAGCTGGGGTATTGACAAACCTGAAGCTAAAATTTTATCCTTCAAGGCAGCCACGTCTGACTCATTGATTAGTTCGTGGTTCGCCGCTGGAATCGGGTCTTGCCATAGCAAATCTTCGGCAGGCACTTCTGGTCCAAGGTAACGCGACTTGGGACCCATGTCGCGGTGGGTAAGTTTGAACCAGGCGCGGGCAAAAGCGTCGGCAAACTGATCAGGGTTTTCGTAGAAACGACGAGAGATTTTTTCGTACTCAGGATCCATCCTTAAGGCAAGGTCGGTAGTGAGCATAAAAGGGGCATGGCTTTTTGATGGGTCGTGGGCATCGGGCACCAAACCTGCTCCTGCATCACCTTTGGGTTTCCACTGTTTAGCTCCTGCGGGGCTTTTAGTAAGCTCCCACTCATAACCAAATAAGTTCTCGAAAAAGTTATTACTCCATTGGGTGGGTGTAGTAGTCCAGGCTCCTTCCAGTCCACTCGTAATTGTGTCGCCACCTTTACCAGTGCCAAACGAATTAGCCCATCCCATGCTTTGCTCAGCAATGCCAGCGGCGGCAGGCTCTACCCCTACGTGTTCAGCGTCACCGGCACCGTGGGTTTTACCAAAAGTGTGTCCTCCGGCAATCAAAGCCACAGTTTCTTCATCGTTCATTGCCATACGTCCAAACGTTTCGCGGATGTCTTTGGCAGCCGCTATAGGGTCACCGCTGGCATCGGGTCCTTCGGGATTTACGTAAATAAGCCCCATCTGTACTGCGGCAAGAGGGTTATCCAGTTCACGGTCACCTTCATAACGTTGTTCACCCAGCCATTCTTTTTCAGAGCCCCAGTATACGTCCTCTTCGGGCTCCCACATGTCTTCGCGTCCTCCGGCAAAACCAAAGGTCTCAAAACCCATAGACTCAAGGGCACAGTTTCCGGTAAGAATCATCAGATCTGCCCAGGAAAGTTTTTTACCATATTTTTGCTTGATCGGCCAAAGCAATAAACGGGCTTTATCCAGGTTGGCGTTATCAGGCCAGCTATTGAGCGGAGCAAAGCGCTGCATGCCTGTTCCTCCTCCTCCGCGACCATCGGCAATACGGTAAGTACCTGCACTGTGCCAAGCCATCCGTATAAAAAACGGTCCATAGTGTCCATAATCAGCAGGCCACCAATCCTGAGAGTCAGTCATCAAATCTATGATGTCTTTTTTTACTGTGGCAAGGTCCAAGCTTTTAAATTCTTCAGCGTAGTTAAAGTCCTCATCCATAGGATTAGATAAAGAAGAATTCCTACGTAGCACACTTAAGTTTAGCAGATTAGGCCACCAGTCTTGGTTTCTTGTGCCCGCACCTGCGGCTTGATTGAGAGCACCATTGAAAAATGGGCATTTGGTTTCGTCGCCAGAAATAGTTCCGTTATTATTCATAATGCGATTGGTTTTGTTTTTTGATCTTGTTGGGAGTGAATTTAAGAAAATAAAGGAGGAATTCATGAAATTAGCTATCTATTTAAATTATTTTGCAATAGATAATATCTATAAGTAGCACTAAAATCATTGATGAAAACGTTTAGTAAAGCGGAAAAAATAAGATGTGCCAATAAAACAAAATATTTGTTGAGTGGGCGAGTCAAAAAACCTTTGCATAGCCTAAGCTATGGAACTGTTTTTTGAGGAAGTCCACTCGGCAAAGGTACCGTTTTATGGCTCAGATTATTTTTGTAGGTTTACTTAGGGTATATTTTGAGGAGAATGATGATTGGTTATCTAAAAAGGCTGTGAAAACAGCATCATTGAAGGGGGGAGAAAGTTAGCGCAGGCATACCAAGCCTTGAGGCTTGTATAGAAGAGGGAAAATACTTGCTTAAACAATGCTTTGTCCATAGTCCATCAGGCGATGGTCGATAGTGGCTGACGCATGTATAAAATCTCTACTAAGGAAACAGCATTGGGCTATCGACTAAAGTGCTCCACAACTTTCAGCAAACCAAGGCTCAAGAAAGCAGTATTGTGGCCACAATGGACTAGCGACCATCGACTAATAAATAAATCATCCCAACATTTGGAGTACAGCGTACATTGATACTATTTTGCCAGAAAAATAACCAACTTTATGATGACAAAAGTACTATTTGTATGCTTGGGCAATATATGCCGATCGCCAATGGCAGAAGGTGTTTTTATTGATCTGCTAAAACAACACAACCTCAGTGACCAAATTTATTGCGAGTCGGCAGGTACAGCGGCTTATCATACAGGTGAGTTGCCCGATTCGCGAATGCGTGACACTGCCCGCAAACATGGCATAGAACTTACCAGTAGGGCACGCCAGGTAGAAGCGCAAGACTTGCACGAGTTTGATTATGTGCTGGCAATGGACCAATCGAATTATAGAAATATTATGCAATTGACGCAAGAGCCCGAAAGCATCAAGGCGAAGGTGATGCTCATGCGCGACTTTGACGAGCAAGAGAAGGGAGGAGAGGTGCCTGATCCTTATTATGGTGGACTCGATGGCTTTGAGAATGTATACCAGATTTTGAAGCGGTCGAACGAAAAGTTTTTGGCGTCTATTCAGCAAAAAGTAGATGGTTAATCGTTCAACTACTTTTTTTGAACAAGCCCTTTTAAAGAGCCTGGGCAAGCCTGTCAAGGTAAACCGTTACCAGTCTTTGAGCGGGGGCAGCATCAATCAGGCGGTAGCATTGCACACAGTGGAAGGCAGTTTTTTTCTGAAATACAATGCCCAAGCCCCCGCCGATATGTTTGCCAAAGAAGCCCAAGGGCTGGAGCTTTTACGCCAAACCGGGGCACTTGCCTTACCAGAGGTGCTAGGAGTGGGGCAAGTTTTTTTATTGCTGGAACTGATGGATGCACATCAACGTATTCCTGACTTTTGGGCAGACTTTGGGCATTCACTGGCGGCGTTGCATCGGCACTCGGCACCACAATTTGGACTCAATCACGACAACTATATAGGCAAGTTGCCCCAGCCCAATACATTGACCAAAAATGGCATGGAGTTTTTTATAGAGCATAGGCTCAGGCAACAAACCAAGCTGGCGTATGATACTGGACAAATCAACCAAGCATTGTGTAGTCAATTAGATACGCTTTATGCCAAACTACCCAAGTTATTGCCCCACGAGGCACCCGCCCTTTTGCACGGCGATTTGTGGTCGGGCAATGTGATGAACAATGCCGAAGGACTGGTGACTTTGATAGACCCTGCGGTGTATTACGGTTTGCGTGAAGCAGAGCTTGCTTTTACTGAGATGTTTGGGCGATTTGACTTAAGCTTTTATGAAGCATACCATCAGGCTTTTCCCTTGGAGCCTGGCTATAGCCAAAGGGTAGATTTGTATAATTTGTATCCTACATTGGTGCATGTCAACTTGTTCGGACAAGGCTATGTGGAGGCGTTAAAGTCGGTAGTGAGGCGGTTTGTGGGGTAGCTTCTAAGCAGGGCCTTCTTATAAAAAATGAGGAATGGATTAACTACGAACCGACCGAAGGGAGCTCTGTGAAGCTAATTACAAATTGGTCAATTACAAATAAGGAATTGAGGCTGTAGTCAATACTTCGCAGTGATTTTAGTCAAAGTTGTTTGCGGGTGATTAGTTATTGATAAATTTAAAAACTATTTAATTGGGTGTTTAGGCGTAAAACCGAAACACTTTTAAAAATAAATCGAGTACGCAACCTTAGGAATTGTTCAAAAATAAATTTACACTCTGAGGGGTGATTTTTCGCCTTGATACTTCGTTATTTTTATTGCCCGTAGCGCTGCTATGGGCGCAAAAAATAGCCTCGTCTCAAAACAAAACCTCTACCTCAAGAATGGTAATTTAATTTCTCACCATTCCTTAGGAATGGTGTAAAAATAAATTTCTATAGTAACGCTAAAATATTTTGTTGCTAGACGCGGCACGGCAATATCCAGTGGATGTTGAGCGAGCTTGAGGGAAGGTTGGCTAATAGCAGCGCTATTCGGCTATTTTTTAACAAAGTATAGCCTCAAAAGATGAGATTAAGAATGTAAATTTATTTTGGTACCATTCCTTAATATAAAATACTGGTTTATAGCATTTGCTTGCGACTTGTCGCACCGATATGCATCGGTATCCAAGGACTTGAAGCTTGCCCCTGTCAGGGCTATGGACTATTGTTATAATAAGAGGATGAATATGCAGGAAAATGAGCAGAAACTAGTAAAACTATTGCAAGACGATGACAAGCAAAATGTGGCGTTAGCTTTTCAGCTATGTGTGGGGCTTAAGGGGCAATACAGCCCACAAGTACAACAAGCCCTGCATCAACACCCAATGTTATGCATTAGGCATGACATAGAGCAAGCCCATACCCAAAGTATTACTCACCTGAGTGTATACCCCAACAATGTAGCATACCATATCAAAGACAGTCGGCTCAAGGTTATTGACTACCAATCTGTAGCAAGTTACCCTCATCAAGAGGGGCTTCCGCCCGAAATATGGCAAATGACTCAATTAACCGCACTTGACCTCAGTCACAATGACTTACAGGTATTGCCCGAAGAAATCCTACAGCTCAAAAACTTACGTTTGTTGTGTCTGGAGAGCAACCCCAACTTAGACTTAAAAGATGCCTTTAGAAAAATAAAAAAAATGCAGTCATTGCGTAGCCTGGAGCTTTCACATATCAACTATAAAAACCTACCTATAGAGATACAACAACTCAGGCACATCAAACAACTTGGCATTAACTTTAGTCATTTTATGGATGAAAAAGACACGCTCAAAAAAATAAGCCATCTTGCCAAACTCGAAAGTTTATACCTCCATTCCTGCTCGTTGTTCGATTTACCCAAAGAGATTAGCTTGCTCAAAAGTCTCCATACCTTGTCGCTCGAAAACAATGAACTTGACGAATTTCCGGCAGAACTTGCCCAACTGCCCCAGCTAAAGAGGCTATCGCTCCGGGACAATCAACTCACCGAATTGCCTGATCATATTGGGGCACTCAAAAACCTGGAGATGTTATGTGTAGAAAACAATGCACTTGAGTACATTTCGGGGCAAATAGGGCAACTCACTCAACTAAAGGAAATTTATTTGGCGGGAAATCAACTCACAGAGCTGCCGTCAGAGATAGCTCAACTTGAGCAATTGCAGGTAATAGATATTAATATAAACCCAGTGGCAGCGCAAAGATCAGATTGGGCGCATAAACACAAGGACACAAAAAAACTCCTGTAATTTTGGCAATTACGGGAGTTTTTTCTGTTAAGTGATCTGGAAAAAATAAGATGTGCCAATTTAAGAAAATATATTGTTCTCAGACGATTCAAAAAAAACGGTGCATAGCCAAAGCTATGAGGCTTTTTTTTTGAGAAGAATGAGGGCAATAGATACACTTTAATGGCTCAAATTATTTATGAAAGATCACTAAAGACTAAATGGATACCTACATATAGTAAATATGTTAGTCCCAACTCAACTTTTCTTCGTCGCTTGAATTGTCATCAAACTGCGAAAAATCAACGTCAGGTAGAAGATCAGTTTTCACATACTCGACTGATTCCTTCAACGCCTCAACAAATTTGTTGAAATCTTCTTTGTATAGAAAAATTTTGTGCTTTTCATAGGTATAACTACCATTGTCACGATACCTTCTCTTGCTCTCTGTAATGGTAAGGTAGTAATCGTTGGAACGAGTAGATTTGACATCAAAGAAATAAGTCCTTTTCCCCGCTCTTACTCTTTTTGAATAAATTTCGTCTCTTTCTTTTTCTTTCTTATCTTCCACTTTGTCTAAATTTTAAAGTTGAATGTTAAGTAAAGTTATAATATTATTCTTTCTAACAAAAACGTTTTGAATAATAAATTAACATTTTATATTGATGATTCAAATAAATCTGGAGTTATCATATTAAAATATTTTTGCCCAAGTAACAAAAGTGACCAGCAAAAAATATTTTTTCGTTTTAGAGATCATTTCCTTCTCAGCAATCTATTTAAAACATTTCACCTATTTTTATTAAATATGTTTTCTATTTTTGTAAGGGATAACTCAATCATTCATTTTGTATTACCTATGGCTTGGCAGAGAGCTAATTGGCTCTACTACAGTAGGTTATGTAAGTATAAGCTTTTTCCGGCAAAATTTATGGCTGACTTTGAGTATATTTACCCTCACAAAGTTCTAAAAACTCAAAAAGCACTGATCACTTTTCAAACTCGTTTTGAGGAGAATAATTAAAAATTATGTATAATCAAACAAACAAAAGATGGCATAACCGCTATGATGCAACTGCGATAAAAAAGGCCTTATGCTTCGTTTTTGTATCGATGTATGTTTTTGGTGGTTTCTCAAAATTATACGCTCAGAAAAGCTTTATCCAACGGGGTATTGCTTCTTATTATACCGACCGCTTTGACGGCAGAAAAACAGCCAGCGGCGAAATATTTGATAACCGTGAACTGGTGGGTTCTCACAAAAAGCTGCCTTTCAATACGATGGTCAAAGTAACCAACCTTGCCAACAAACGATCGGTGGTTGTACGCATCAACGACCGGGGACCTTATGCTCACGGGCGTATCATAGATGTGTCTAAGTCCGCCGCCAACCTGATCGGTTTATACGCTACCGGGACTGCCAAAGTGCTCATACAGGCAGTGGGTAGAGACGGCGTGGTGACCAAAGAAACCCCTAAAAAAATAACCCCTATCTCAGCAAAGAAAATTACGACCACTGTCAATACCAACTCAAAAACCACCAGGGCTTCGGTCGAAAAAGATTTTAAAATTGGCAAAACTTACGATGCGGTTGGATTCGAAAAAACACCCCATGGTTATGGAGTACAAGTGGCTTACTTTACCACTTTGGCAAGCGCCAAAAAGCAATGCGGCGAGGTAACAGGTGCCACCAACATACAAGAGGTATTTATACAAGTGGGGTGGGACAATAAAAAACAGCGCAAGATTTATCGGGTGATGGTAGGCTCATTTGCTAACAAAAGTGCCTCTTCGCTTACCCAAAGACAGCTCAGGCGAGGAGGATTTAAGGGCTTTTTGGCGCGGCACCACCTAAAATAGTCTCTTTAGTTGGGTTTAGGAAAAACGATCCAATAATTAGCCGCTTTTAGGGGTTTTGTAGCCGTTGCCTGTCTATAAAATTGCAGACTCTCAAGCTTAAAAACTATTTAATTACGTGTTTAGGCGTAAAATCCAACGCCTTTGAAAAATAAAGTAAGTAAATAACTTTTAATGTTACATGGATTAATAGGGTAAATGTTTACTCGAATCTGCTTCTAATTGTTAAAGTTGTAAATCTTTGAAAATGAGTGTCTTACAAGCTTGGTGGTTACCTGTGAACCGAATCTATTTCTAAATCCCGATTCATTTCATCGGGGCAGCTTGCTATGATGAGCTCAACGGAGGAGGGAGCACCAATATATATCGGTATCTAAGGACTTGCGGCTTGTCGCACCGATATGCATCGGTATCCAAGGACTTGAAACTTGCCCCTATAGGGGATTTCTATCTTTAAAAAACAAACCATCATACATATATGTCAAAACAGCAAGTGATTACTGGCAACAACCTGGGCAGTATCAAAGAATTTGGTAACATAGAGTTTTTGGCTCGCCAAATGGTAGAAGGTTTTATTACTGGTTTGCACCGATCGCCTTTTCACGGCTTTTCGGTAGAGTTTGCCGAGCACCGCCTGTACAATTCGGGCGAAAGCACCCGTCATATAGACTGGAAGGTATTTGCCAAAACAGATCGTTTGTATACCAAGCGCTACGAAGAAGAAACTAACTTGCGTTGTCAGTTGCTGATTGATGTATCGCCTTCGATGTATTACCCTGCCGAAAACAATGGAAAAATCACCTTTAGCATTATGGCAGCGGCAGCGGTGGCTTATATGTTACAAAAACAACGCGACGCGGTGAGTTTAGGCACTTTTTCGGACGACATAGAGGAGCATACCCAAACCAAGTCTACCCCCTCGCATATTCACAAAATATTTACCCTACTAGAGAATTTGTTGCACCGCGAAAAAACCGAAACCAAAACCTCGGTGGCGGATGTACTGCACAAGATTGCCGATAAAATAGGACGTCGTGCCCTGGTCATTATTTTTAGCGATATGTTTGATAACTCTGAACAGGCAGACCAACTTTTTTCGGCATTGCAACACCTTAAGCACAACCGCCACGAGGTAGTGCTGTTTCACGTAACTGATAAAAAAACCGAACAAGAGTTTGACTTTGACGACCGCCCACATGAGTTTATAGACCTCGAAACCGGGCAAAAAGTAAAGCTGCAACCTTCGCAGATCAAAGATCACTATAAAAAACACGTGGCGACCTTCAAGCACGATTTAAAGCTCAAGTGTGGACAATACAAAATTGATTTTATCGAGGCAGATATTGCCGAGGGTTTCGAGCAAATCCTGCAAACATATTTGGTGAAAAGAAGCAAGATGAGATAAGGACTTGAAGACGATTTTTAAATACTTGCGCACCCACTACCAAAACCATTTTCAGTGGAAGCTTTACCTGTACTTTGCGTTATTAATGGTAGGCTGTTTTTATGTAAACTATACATTCAATTTTGAAACTAAATACATCAATCCGCCAGGGCGTTCGCATTGGTTGCGAATGCTGTCTTATGCATTGTTTTATGGGCTGGCATATTTTGCCATTGCCGTACCTCAGGCATTGTTGAGCAAAACCAACTACTTGCATCAGCGCGACTTTTGGCTGCGAAGTTTGTTCTTTTTAGGCATACTTAGCATTATGGCGGGTTTTTGGTTTTACCGCGACTGGATCAAGGCTTGGGTACAAGACTACAATTCACGCCGCTTTTTGTTTTCTTTGGGTAGCAACCTTAAGAGTCTGTTTACCATTTTTATTCCGCTTATTCTGTTCAAAAGATGGAAAGACCGCCAAGAAAATTCGCTCTATGGGCTTACTACCAAAGGTTTTGTAGCAAAACCCTACCTGTTGATGCTTGCTTTTATGTTGCCTCTATTGATTTGGGCGTCGTTTCAGTCAGGTTTTTTGAGCGCATACCCCGCGTTTAAGCCCTGGAAACGCCCTCCGGTTTTTGGGCTGACGAGTTGGCAAATGTTTGGGATTTTTGAGCTTACTTATAGCTGGGATTTTATCAATACGGAGCTTATTTTTAGGGGGGCGCTTATTATAGGCATGGCACGGGTAATGAAAGAACACAGTATTTTGCCTATGGTAGCTGTATATGCTTTGTTGCACTTCGAAAAACCTATGGCTGAAGCAATTGGTTCTATATTTGGCGGCTACATTCTAGGCGTTATTGCCCTGTATTCGCGTAGTATTTTTGGGGGCATTATCATTCACCTGGGGGTAGCCCTGTTGATGGATGCGCTGGCGATTGGGCAGTATTTTATGAAGTAAATGGTATTCAGTTGATAGCCCAATGCTGGTGTAGCTGACGCAGAGCATCGATATCTAAGGACTTGCAAGCTCGATTCTTTAGTGTAGGTAGATTTTATAATATACGTCAGCACTATCGACCATCGGCTATGGGCTAAAATACAACCAGAACTTTCAGCCAAACAAGGCTTAAGCAAACAGCATTGAACCATCGACCATTGACTGTGGCTTATTTTGTATAAAAAACTTTTTAATTAGTATAAATGCGTCAACTTATTGGCTAACAACGTAGTTAACCAAGTAAGTTTTGTAACGACAAAAGTCTTTTTAAAAACATAAATTCCTAAATTTTAGAGTAACCATGACAATACGCCATTTTATAACTTCTGCATCTTTTGTATTTGTTTTTGCCCTTGTTTTTTTGGCAAGCTGTACCACTAGCCAACGAGTAACCCGCATAGACCCTAACAAAACTACCGACTTAAGTGGGCGTTGGAATGATACCGATTCGCGTTTGGTGGCTGAAGCTATGTCGAGCGATGCATTGGCGGCGGCTTGGCTCACTCAATTTGCTACCAGCAAAAACAAAAAACCAGTGGTAATTGTAGGCATGATCAAGAATAAAAGCCACGAACACATCCAATCCGAAACTTTTATCAAAGACATGGAGCGTCAATTTATTAAGTCGGGCGCCATCAGAATTGTACAAAACAGTGCTTTTAGAGAAAAGATAAGAGAAGAACGCGCCGACCAACAAGAATTTGCCTCACCGTCTACTCAAAAGAAATGGGGAAAAGAATTAGGCGCCGATTTTATGGTGTTTGGCAACATCAACTCTATTGTTGACCAGGAAGGTCGTAGGAAGGTAGTGTACTATCAGATAAACCTGGAATTGGCCAACATTGAAACCAACGAACTGGTGTGGATTGGCGAAAAGAAAATCAAAAAGTATATCACAAATTAGTGATAAGCTATTAGTGACAAGCAACAAATTGATGAGTGAGTAATGACAATAGGGTTATTACTCATTTTTTATACCATGCAACCCTGCACTCGTTGGCTGCATCTTGTAAATAAGCGGCAACTCATAAGTTAAGCACATAACCAATACTCAAACACCCCCATGAAACTCTTGCAAAAATATCATCAATCGATCAAACCCCTGCTGTGGCTGGTAGTGGCAAGCCTGAGCTTAAGCTCGTGCATGTCTTATTACCAAACCCGGTATGCCTTCCACAAAAACTTTGAAAATGGCAATTTGCCTGCCGCTGAACAAGCCCTGTTAAAAGACAAAAAAGGTCCTCGCCGAAATACCAAATTGTTGTATTACCTCAACCTGGGCACAGTTAACTCCATCATGGGAAACTATGCCCGTAGCAATGAATTTTTCGAACAAGCCCACCGCATTGGCGAAAACTACCGGGTAAATTACCTCAAAGAGGCCGCTTCTTTTTTGGTAAACCCGATGGTAACCGAATACAAAGGAGAAGATTTTGAACTGTTGATGATTCATTATTACAAAGCACTTAATTTTTTGAAAATGGGCGACAAAGAAGCCGCTTTGGTAGAGTGCAAACGAATGAATATAAAACTGAATGCCTTGGGTACCAAATACAAAAATATAGAGGGTAAATATCATAAAGATGCTTTTGTGCATAATCTAATGGGCATCATCTATGAGGCAAACCACGACTACAACAATGCTTTTATTGCTTACCGCAATGCAGTAAATGTATACCAGGGTACTTATAAGAAAATGTTTGGATTGGGGGTGCCTGATCAGCTCAAAAAAGACATTATACGGGCAGCTCACCTTACCGGGTTTAAAGAAGAAAAAGCGCGTTATGAAGAGATGTTTGGGCAAAGCTACCAGCCTTTACCCAAGGGTGGCGGCGACCTGGTGTTTTTTTGGCACAATGGCTTAGGTCCTATCAAAGCAGAGTGGTCGATCAATTTTAATATTTTGCGGGGCGAAGGAGGAAATGTTACTTTTAAGAATGATCAATATGGATGGAGCTTTCCTTTTTTTATAGACAATGACCGCTACCAAAACAGTGGGCTAGAGCAAATGGAGTTTATCAGGGTTACTTTTCCCAAATATATTCTAAGATCCCCCCTGTATCAGGGAGCTACCTTACACTGGAATAACCAAACTTTTTTGCTTGAGCAAGCCGAAAATGTGAGTAAACTTGCCTTGAAAAGCCTGGAACAACGCATGCTATACGAGGTGGGCAAATCGTTGCTAAGGTTGGCGCTCAAAAAAGGCAGTGAGTATGCCTTGCGTCATCAAGATAAAAACGCGGGTGCCGCTATCTTGAGTGCCTTCAATGCGGTGACCGAAAAAGCAGATACCCGTGCCTGGCAATCAGTGCCCCATAGTATTTATTATACCAGAATACATCTGCCCGAAGGTAAACAATCGATCAAGTTTACGCCTCAATCGAGTAGCCAAAGCAAGGCGTACAATTTTAGTTTTGACATCAAACGGGGACAAACTTATTTTCATACCTTCCACTCGCTTGACACACAACCAGGTGGAATGGCTTCAGGGGTGCGGTAGTTGTAAAATAATGGTTTTATGGCTTAATCGTATTATCCAATACTTGAACTGTAAGTGTTTCTATGCTCATGAGTGGATATGTTTTGGCTGTTGTAACCACAAAGTTAACTTCCACTCTTTCTATTTAAAAATATAATCAAAAACCCTACGGAGTATTGACATAAGAAAGCCCTTCAGAAACTAAATTCCGAAAGGCCTTTGAGTTGTTTATTATACAAAAGTTAGCGTAAACTACCCTAACCTTTGCCCATATACTTTATGCATTATCGTTTTATTATACGCTTGGTTTGGGTACCTGCCGAAGTTTTAATTCTTAGGTAATAAGTCCCATTTTTTAATTCCCTCATATCTACCTTCTGGGCGTGAGTTCCTGCACTCTTTGTTTCGTTTAATACTTCTTTTATAAATTTGCCATTGGCATCTACCAACCGAATAGTTACTCTTTCGGTTTGTATCAAAGTATACTCTACCTTGCTCTCGGTACCCAATGGGTTAGGGTAAATGGTGGTGTTTTTGCCTGGCTTGGTTTTAGTAGTGGCGGCAGGATCAAATAATAAAAACCTTACAGGGTGCAGCATTTTGCGCATGCCATGCCTTCTCTTACCATGATGACCTTTGCGCTTGTGATGCCTTTTGTGCTCACCTGTTTTATGTGAGGCAGGTTTTCGTTCACCAAAATGCTTTACTCTAATGGCTTTAAGGTCTTTGTGCCATTGTTCTTGTTGCGGTTTTATTTCAGCAATTAGTTTTTCTACCGTAGTTTCATACTTATCTACGATCTGCCAGGCCGCAAATTTGGCGTTACGACGCGCTTTACGCATGGCTTTCATTTCCTGCTTTTGTGTCTCAGTCAACTGAGGACGCTCTCCTTTTTTGTGTAGCTTACGCATTTCTTTTCGATGGGCACGCATTTTTTTTCGGGCGGCTTTTTTCTGTGCCCGCAGGTCGTCTACTTTTTGGCGGTCAGCCACACTCATTACTGCATCTAGCTTTATGCGTTGGGCTTTTATTACTGGTAATACATTTTTTTGTTTGTAAGCCCTTGCTTCTGTTCGATAGGCTTTACGTTTAGCGCGTTTTTCTTCTTTGCTGAGCTGTTGCGCCCAAAGTGAGGTACTACATGCCAGCAGGACAATTAGCCAAAGTTTTTTTTGGAAAAATCTCATAGTTAAAAAGTTTTTTATTAGTTGATAAAGAATGGTTAAAAAGTAACTTGTTTTTATTTATGATTAAGGTCAATGCATTGCGCTTTGGTTCTTAGACAGGGGCGTTGAATTTTTTATTCCAAAACAGCATAAAAAAAATATTCACAAAAAGGTAATAATCTGTTAATCAGGTGCTTGTTTGTCTGAAAAAAAATACTTGCCTAATTAAACCCTCTGTCTAAAAGACAAAAAAAACAAGAAAAAAGAGGGCGCAAAATTTGATCAGGTTTGAGCCAATTTTGATGTTAATATTTAACATGTTCGGTTCGACTAGAAAATCCCAATTCTATAGTGTACTTTTGCGAAATATTCTTTGGTTCATATTATTACCATTCAATATCCCAGTGGTTTGGTGCTCAAAATTATTTGTGTTTTTGGTAAAACTTAATGCTAAACAATCAGTTAGTAAAGCGTAAAAAATAAGATGTGCCAATAAAACAAAATATTTGTTGAGTGGGCGAGTCAAAAAACCTTTGCATAGCCCAAGCTATGGAACTGTTTTTTGAGGAAGTCCACTCGGCAAAGATACCGTTTTATGGCTCATTTATGGCTCAGATTATTTTTGTAGGTTTACTTAGACGGCAAGAAAATACATAAACCCAGATAATTGATTAGGATGCATCAATCTTTGGTGTAGATTTGTGCTATTATAGAAAGAATACAGAATGAAAATAGATTTGCAATACTCCGAGAAATTCGAGCAAAGACACAATAGTTCAGCTACTGAAGATCAAATAGCTGAAATGCTCAAAACTGTAGGTGAAGCTTCAGTAGATGCTTTGATTGATAAAACAATTCCAGCGGCTATTCGTAAACAGCAGGCATTGAATTTACCAGATGCTTTGACTGAACATCGGTTTTTGGCAGAGTTTAAACAATTGGCGCAAAAAAATAAAGTATTTACCTCTTATATTGGTCAGGGGTATTACGATTGCATTGTACCCAATGTGATTTTACGCAATGTACTGGAAAACCCAGGTTGGTATACTGCTTATACTCCTTACCAAGCAGAAATAGCCCAAGGACGCCTGGAGGCCCTGATTAATTTTCAGACTACTGTAATGGACCTCACAGGAATGGAAATTGCCAACGCATCGTTGCTTGATGAAGCTACTGCAGCTGCCGAGGCAATGACGATGTTTTTTAACACTAGAAAAAAAGACAAGAAAAAAGCCAATACTTTCTTTGTTTCGGAGCTTTGTCATCCGCAAACTATAGAAGTAATAGAAACTCGCGCTACTCCGTTGGGCATTAACCTGGTAGTGGGTGATCATACCCAGGTAGACCTGACCAATGCTGATATTTATGGAGTAATGCTACAGTACCCTGCAGGCAACGGTGAGGTATACGATTACACTTCTTTTATAAGCACTGCCAAAGAATTAAATATAGCAGTTACAGTAGCAGCTGACTTACTCAGTCTTACTTTGCTCACCCCTCCGGGCGAAATGGGTGCAGATGCTGTGGTAGGTTCTGCTCAACGTTTTGGTGTACCAATGGGCTATGGTGGACCACACGCAGGTTATTTTGCTACTAAAGATCAATACAAACGACAGATTCCAGGACGAATCATTGGAGTATCTATAGACTCTGAAGGTAACAAAGCTTACCGTATGGCTTTGCAAACCCGTGAGCAACACATTCGCCGCGAAAAAGCTACTTCTAATATTTGTACTGCTCAGGTACTATTGGGAGTAATGGCAGGTGCTTATGCAGTGTATCATGGGCCTGAAGGATTGAAAAAAATTGCTCAACGAGTATACGGGCTTACTCGTTTTACTGCATTGGGTCTGGAGAAGCTCGGACTTGAGGTAGTAAATCAGCAGTACTTTGATACTTTACAAGTTGCCCTCAGCGATGAACTAAAAGCTAAAATAAAAACCATTGCCGAAGGCAAGCACATCAATTTACGCTATTATGCCACCAACCACGTAGGCATTAGCTTTGATGAAACCAAGTCGTTGGACGATGCCAAAGAGTTATTAAATGTATTTGCCGAAGCATTGGGTACCACTGTTACTTTTGCCGATGCACTTGCCCAAGAGATTGACTGGCACATTGCCGACCACCTTACCCGAAAGTCTGAGTACCTCACTCATCCAGTGTTTAACACCCACCAGTCGGAGCACTCTATGTTGCGCTACCTCAAAGAGTTAGAAAACCGCGACTTGTCTTTAGTACATTCTATGATTGCCTTGGGTTCTTGTACGATGAAACTCAATGCTACAGCAGAGATGATTCCTGTGACCTGGAGCGAGTTAGGCAGTATGCACCCGTTTGCCCCTCGTGAACAGGCTCAAGGCTATGCCCAAATGTTTAAAGAACTAGAGCAAATGCTTTGCGAAATTACTGGTTTTGCGGCAGTGTCACTACAGCCCAACTCTGGTGCACAAGGCGAATATGCTGGTCTGATGAGCATTAGAGGGTATCACTTACACAATGGCGACACCCACCGAAACATTGTATTGATTCCACAGTCGGCACATGGTACCAACCCTGCCAGTGCAGTACTTGCCGGAATGAAAGTGGTAGTAGTGAAGTGTGACGAACGTGGAAATATAGATGTGGCCGACCTGAAAGAAAAAGCTGAAAAACATAAAGAAGAGCTTTCTGCGCTTATGGTCACTTATCCATCTACTCATGGAGTATTTGAAGAGTCTATCCAAGAGATTTGTCAGGTGATTCATGACTGTGGCGGGCAAGTATATATGGACGGTGCCAATATGAATGCCCAGGTAGGTTTGACTAGCCCTGGCTTGATTGGTGCGGATGTATGTCACCTTAATTTGCACAAAACCTTCTGTATCCCTCACGGTGGAGGAGGCCCTGGTATGGGACCCATTGGTGTAGCAGCACACCTTGAGCCTTTCTTGCCTAATCACCGTACGGTGAGTGTGTCTGAGGTATCAAAAGAAACCGCGGTTTCGGCAGCTCCCTGGGGCAGCGCCAGCATTCTCACTATTTCTTATGCTTATATTAAGATGATGGGTGCGGCTGGTTTGACCAATGCTACCAAGATGGCGATTTTAAATGCCAACTATCTAAAGGTTCGTTTAGAAAACCATTATCCGGTATTGTATACAGGTACCCATGGCACTTGTGCCCATGAGTTTATTGTAGACTGTCGTGGTTTCAAACAATCGGCGGGAGTAGAAGTGGCCGATATTGCCAAGCGTTTAATGGATTATGGTTTCCACGCACCTACAGTTTCTTTTCCGGTGGCAGGTACTATGATGATAGAGCCTACCGAAAGCGAAAATAAAGCCGAACTAGACCGTTTTTGTGATGCCTTGATTAGCATTCGTGAAGAGATCAAGGAGATAGAAGAAGGCAAAGCCGAAAAAGGAAATAATGTAGTGGTGAATGCTCCTCATACCGCCAATATGGTAATCAGTGATAACTGGAACAAGCCTTATAGCCGTGAGAAAGCAGCTTATCCGTTGCCTTATCTTACTTCTGGAAAGTATTTTCCAACGGCAGCAAAAATAGACAATGCTTATGGTGACCGTAACCTGATGTGTGCTTGTATTCCGATGAGTGAATATGAAGAAGCAGCCACCGCCGAAACGGTATAAGTTAAAATAGCAATATTTAATTTCTCAATATATCAAACAAAAACCCAGGCACAGCTGTCTGGGTTTTTTTATTTGTGTGCCTGTTCATTCTACCTTTACTGGTACTCCACTAAAGGCAGCGTTGCCCGACAATTCGTCAATTAATAATTCATCGGTCAAGTCGTTGATGCTTACTCCAGGGCGTTGTTGAGCAGTTTGTAAACGAGTATCGCTATAGTGGTGTCCCCAACCATGTGGAATACTCACTACGCCGGGCATCATCTGGTCTGTAATTTCTACCTGAATGTCAATGTTGCCCACTCTAGAGCTTACTGTAGCCATTTGTCCTTGTTGCAGTCGTCTTTTTTGGGCGTCTTTTGGGTGCATGTGCATTGTGCAACGGTTGCTTCCTTTGGTAAGCCGTTCACTATTATGCATCCAAGAGTTATTGCCTCTCAATTGGCGGCGCCCAATCAGGTAGAGATCAAATTGTTGATCTGGTGCTTTTGCTTCATTCCACAATACTTTTTCTACCCTTTTCAAATCCTGTACAAACAACTCAGGAGCCAATATTATTTGTTTGTTTTTGGTATATAATCTTTTGGGGAGTGAGGGTTGCATAGGACCAAGGTCTACCCCGTGTGGTTGAGCCCTTAGTTTTTGCAAATTCAATCCATTGCCACCCTTGTGGTATTTGCTGCCGTAGCGTCCTGTGCGTAAAGCAAGGTCAAGAATGGCTTCTGGCGAAAGCCGTCCAAATAAATTTTTTTGCTGTTTTTCCTTTTCCTGGGGGGTAGAGGGTTCACCATTGAGCAAGTGGGCAAGGTCTTGTAATATTTCCCAGTCGTGTTTTGCTTCAGGAACAGGGTCAAACAAACGGGAAGAAAACTTGGCCGTATTATGCACCGCAAAAGAGTGGAATATCAAATCATAATGTTCGCTCTCCAGCCCAGTAGCGGGTGGCAAAATAATGTGGGCGTGGCGAGTGGTTTCATTCAGGTAAATATCAATGGCTACCATAAAATCCAGTTGGGCAAAAGCCTGATCTAATTGTGTGCCGTTTGGTGTAGACAGTACTGGATTGCCTGCTATAGTTACCATGGCCTTTATTTGCCCTTCGCCTTCGGTCAATATCTCTTCGGCAAGCGTGCAAACAGGTAACTCTCCTCCAAACTCTGGCAATGCTCTTACCCGGCTTTTCCAACGCCCCAGGCTACCTGTGGCGCCTATAGCGCCCAATAATCCTACTACATCTATAGCAGGCGTAGTAAACATGGCTCCCCCAGGCTGGTCAAAGTTTCCAGTCACGATATTGAGTACATTGATGAGCCACTGGCATACCCCACCAAATGCCTGAGTAGATAAGCCCATACGCCCATAAGCTACTGCAGTTTTTGCCTGGGCAAATTCGCGGGCAAGTTGGCGAATCGTTTCAGCTGAAATGCCTGTAATAGTAGCGGCTTTTATAGGAGTAAACTCTTTGACTAGCTCAGGAATGATTGCTTGGTGGGTGACTATGTTTGTCAGTTTGCCCAAATTGGTCAGGTTTTCGTCATAAATCACATGTAGCAAAGCAAGCAAAAAAACTGCGTCAGTGCCAGGACGAATAAAGTGGTGTTCAGAAGCTTTAGTGGCGGTTTCGGTTTTGCGAGGATCTATTACCACTGCCTTGCCACCACGTGTTTGTAAGGCTCGCAGGCGTTGCCCAAAACCTGGGGCTGTCATAAGACTGCCGTTAGATACCAATGGGTTGGCACCCATGATGAGCATGTAATCTGTACGGCTTATGTCAGGAATGGGGGTAAGTAGCGAGTGCCCAAACATACCCCACGAGGCAAGGTGGTGGGGGAGTTGGTCGACCGAAGTAGCCGAGAAATTATTTTTGGTTTTGATGCTGCGCGAAAAATGAGCCCCGTATAACTGTCCACCCAGATTATGCACATTAGGGTTACCCTTGTAAATGCCTACCGCGTTTTTACCGTGTGTGTGTTGTATGCGCTTGATATTTTGCACCACTTCGGCGTAAGCCTCATCCCAACTTATTTCTATCCAACCTTCAGAAGTTCGTTTCATTGGTTGTTTAAGGCGGTCAGGGTCTTCGTGCACGTCTTTGAGGCCGTAAGCCTTGGGGCAGATATGCCCAGCACTGAGCGGATCTTTTTTGTCGCCTTTGATGCTGACAACGGTATTATCTTCTACTGTAATTTCTACCCCACACATGGCTTCGCATAGATGGCAGGTTCGGTAATGAGTTTGTGGCATTAGTCTAAGAGATTGGAATGATTGAAGGCTTAATTTGCATAATTCTTAGGGGATGTTCAAGTTTTTAGTATAAAAATACTAGAACTTAGATTCATTGATGCACCGTTTTGCAAAAAAAGTACTTTAAAACAAAAAACGACCCACCACAAATTCTTGTGCCAAGTCGTTTTTTGATGCTTGTAGCTAATCGCTGGTGACTGCCTAAAACTTCAACCTCAATCCACCCGAAACCCTTAAAGGGTTCTGAGGCGCGCCAAAAGCAAACTCTCCACTGCTGCCCACTGTACCTGTATCAGGTGCTGCACCTACCACTATATTGCGGTAGCGAGCATCGGTAAGGTTGTCTACATTGACAAAGAAACGCACCAGGTGACTAAATTGATAGCCCAAGTTGAGATTCAACACCGTATAACCATCTAATGTCTGACGAATGTTGGCATCATTTGCCGTTACATTGGGCACCCTTTGTTCGTTGTAGTACTGCGCCCTTACCCCAAGAAACAAACGCCCCAGGGTAAAATCAAAGCCAGTTTTGAGGCTCAATGGAGCAATGTAAGCAATTTGTATGGCATCCTGAGGACCACCTGCGTCTGGATCTACGCTACCATCTATCAACGAGGCTGCTATGTATGCTCTGACCTGACCAGAAATAGGATTGCCCCGCAAAAGCATGCCAAAGTCTTTGAAATAATCGAGTTGAAGTGTACCTCCGTAAATGGTCTGCCTTCCTTCGTTTACCCTTACCTCAATAGTGCTTACTGGCCAGCCCAGGTATTCGCCACCAAATCGAGATATTTCAGGGCGGTTGGCATCAGTAGAGGTAGTAAATAAGTTGTCAGCAACAGAGTGGTGCCCGGTTACGCTTACACTAAACGATTCGGATAAGTAAGTCTTTAAATGAAGTTCTGATGATTTGATCGTTTGAGGCTGTAGTTTTGGATTGGGTAAGCGAAAAAAGCTTGAACTAAATGTAGAGCCCCCATCAGCCGTGCTAAACGAACCAAACTGTTCATAAGCCTGTAAAGGCGAAGGAGCCAAATAAGCCCAACCGTGCATGGCTTTTACAGTTGTTTTGGGGGCAGGCTGCCACACCACACCAAATCTTGGGTTAACCACAGGGTCGTAACGGGTGTTGTAGTCATACCTACCCCCCAGGGTAAGCAATAAAGGATACTTTTCTATGGGGGAATACTCTACCTGTAAAAAACCACCTACATTGGCGTACCTCAATTGATCGATTTGTACAGGCAAACCAGCAGGACGGTTAGCTGTCATAGTGCCTGCAAATACCCCACTAGGATCAAAAAAGTTAAAACTAGGTTTTTCCATATCATGCCCTTTCGGGTAAGAAAAAAAGTTTTCGTAAGTAGCTCCACCTATGACCGACAATTGATCATTGGCCGACCATTGTATCAATTGTTCTACCTTGTACATACGCCCATAAGCAAACTTATAAGTGCGTTGCATATTGGTAAACAAGTTTTGAAACCCCGATTCTGGCTGGAAATCATAACGACTTGCTATCAACATAGAGGTACTGGTAAGTTTGCCAAACTTTTTCTCGTACACTGCACTTCCTACTGTAATGCGATTGGTAGCAAAAGCAGAGGCATTGTATAAGCCATTGTCAGGAGTTTGGGCGGTGGCGGTAGGAGTTTTTGATTGGTTTCTAAACCCACTGATGCGTAGGTCGCCTATTTGAACAGCGGCATGAATGGCATACGTGCTTAAGGGCATTTGGTATTCAGGGTGAAGTCCATCGGTGCTAATAGTGCGCGTGCCAAATGCAGTATTAAATACCCCAGTTCTGAGCGATTCTAACCCGTCAAACTCTCCATTGCGGTTATAAAAATTGCTTAGGTTGGGCTGTTGATCGTAGCTGTAATGTCCCGAAAGGGTAAAACTTATTTTATCATTTAGCTTTTTGCCTATGGTAAGCCCTCCGTTGTATTGTCCATACATACCAGTTGCCAACAATGCCTCGGCTCCATTGATGTCCTCCGCTTTTTTGGTAATAATGTTGATTACCCCTGCAAAAGCATCCGCCCCGTATAAGGCAGACGCAGGTCCGTATACAACCTCTATTTGTTTGGCAAGATGCACCGGATAGTTGGCAAGTAGTGGTACTCGTTCGTTGGTAGGCGATGATATTCTAATACCATCCATCAATATGATAAACTTACTCATTCCTTCGAGTCCACGCATAGTGGCTATATTGAAGGCCTCTTGGGTAGCCCCAAACTCTAGCTTAAAATCAGGTAAATCTTTGAGCACATCCCAAATAGAAATATACCCTCTTTTGAGAATCAAATCGTCGCTAATGGTGATAACAGTTGCTGGCACCCGGTCAGATTTCTGGGTTTTTACCCGGTCGCTGGTTTGAATATCGACATTGAGTACTTGATCCAGGTATTTTTTTAAGTCAGCATCATCAAACTGAAGGTTAATTAGGTCTTCGAGTTCCATCGCTGCCAAAATCTTAAGTACACTATCTTTAGGCATCTTTTTGAGCTCGTCTTGAGTGTACACTTTTTTAGTTTGTGCCTGCCCTTGTTGGCTCAAAGCCAGACAAAAGGCGATGCAGGCAATACAAAAAGTCTTGAAGTAAAATTTATTCATTACTGTGAGATGTTTTCAGAGATAGTAGAGATTGGTTTTGGAAAGTAAATTTATTCGGTTGCATTCTGGTGTGTGGGGGTATTGACGGCAAGGGTGAGTATTTTGTCGTTTTTCACTGTCAGACCAAAGTGATTGATTTGAGGAGGGTTAATTTCGTAACGCATCTTACGGTTTTTTACCACAAAATTAATACAACTTCCCTTGCCTATAAAGCCTTCTTTTTCGGTGACAATGAGGGTAGAGTGTCCGTTGGTTTTTCTGATCACCCTACGAATGTTATTGGTGCTGTTGGCACTCACAAACAAAATATCACAATCTTTGATTTGAGAAATAGAGGGAAACCTTTTTACTACGATGGTGCTACCATTAGAAGCTATTTTGCGGCCTGAGAGCGTGCGCGAAATGGTGCGACTGGTATATTGGCTACCCAAAACACCTACTACAAAGCGATCATTGTCTTGTTTGGGCCATTCGATATACTTAGTAAAATTGAGGATATAAAAAGCCTGAAAACGATAGTTTTTGGTTTGGGCGTGTGCCTGAGTAGCTGTCATTACCCATAACAACAAAAAAGCAATCGTCGGATATGATAATTTATTATGTAACATAGTTTTAAAAACAATGTAAATGAGGGTGTTTTGGCAATCAGCACTAGAGTAGATGTCTGTTTGCCGAAATACCTTAAATTGTTATTTTAGTCAACCTTTACCTTTATGATTATTAGCTAAATACCAATATAGTTTTTTTGAATACTAACTACAAACCTACTCAAAATCATATTTATAGCAAATAACGAGGGCTTTATAAAGGTGGTTGTTTTATTTCGGGTTAAATCATTATATTGCTTGCCATTCTAATGTACTGAAAACCATATTTTTTAAATATTTCACTTTATACGAACAATGCATAGCCCAAAGAAAACTACTCATTATTTATCTAAACAATTTTTTCTGACAAGTGTGCTTGCTTGCTTGTGTGCTTTTGGAGCTCAAGCCCAACATGGAAAAATAACAGAAGGCAAAGACCCTTTTACCAAAATGAATAGTTTTTTTCGAAAATCTTATGCCAAAACCCGCCAAAAACTAATAGAACAGCATGCCCCAGTCATTGCGTTTGTAAACGGAGGTTTATTGTTTGTACGTAAAGGAGCCAAACCTCGTTGGGAAAACATCACTCCTGCGTTGTATACCGAACTCAAAACTGTCTCACATGTTCCACTTGCCTTATATGTAATATTGGGGCTTGAAAAAGAGGGAGTACTCTCGACAGGAAAACTACAAGAGCTCAAAGATTTTATGGGGTTGATGACTGCCGCCCGCAAAACCCTTAAAAAACGTTCATTTGTCAATACACAGCAGCTACAAGATCAGTTTACCCAGATAGATTTGGGTTTGGCATTGGCCGATAAATGTTTGCGTACCAATAAGCTGATTCATAGCGAGCTACAAGAGTTTCTGAAAAAGAGCCAAGCTTTAATTCAACGCAATGTGTTGGCTGCCATTGCTGCTCAAATAGATGTAGCCCACACATTTACCAAAGAGTTTTATTCTACCTTAGACAGCCAGGAAAAAAAGCAGTTAATAGTGCTGGTGTCAGGCCCTAAAGCAGCTCGTAAAGACCACGCCATTACCCAGTATTTTGCTAAAGTATTGAATGTAAAAGGAGAAGGTGCCCGTATCTTGTACACCGAAAGTGTGTTTTCCCGCAAAGGAGTGCTAAACATTTTAGGAACATTTCTGTTAGATACTCAGGTTGGAATTTCTTTCTTCAATGACAAGTGGCGTATGCACCGTGACTTGTTGAGCGATGCAGGCAGATACTACATAAGCACCCTCTCGTTCGAAGATTTTAGATAAATCATACAGTTAAACATTATAGCTTGTGTAAGTTGTCGTTGTCATGGCTAAAAGTACTTTTTAGTTTGGGCGATGACACTTAGTAAAACAGAAAAACTGATGTGCTCCAGGTAAATAAAATACTTGATTGCTGAGCGATAAAACAATTAGTAATATAGCTTTGGCTATGATCATCCTTTACAGGGTGAGACTTTTGAAGAATTGCATCAGTCATTAGGTTTGGCGGAGTAGGTGAGTTTTGTAGTTTTGCTTAAACAAGTTTCAAAAAAAACAGCATCAGACAAATGTCAGAACAGACATACCCTATCACGACAGTAGGAGCTACCATCTTTAATCAAGATAATCAAGTGTTACTTATCAAAACCCATAAATGGAACCACAAGTATGGATTGCCAGGCGGAAAGATAGAAGTAGGCGAAGCCAGCAAGCAGGCGCTTATCAGGGAGGTTAAAGAAGAAACTAATCTCGATATTTTTGATATCGAATTTATACTGGCTCAGGATATTATTTTTTCTGAGGAGTTTTATAAACCCAAGCATTTTATTTTTTTAAACTACCGTTGCCAAACCAACAATGCCCCCAACGATGTAGTACTCAATGAAGAGGCACAAAGCTATGTATGGGTATTGCCCGAAAAAGCCTTGCAAATGGATTTGAACCATCCAACCAAATTGTTGATAGAAGAAGTGATAAAGTTTGCAAACCCTCAATAGATTTTCCTTATGGATAAACAGGTAGCATTGATCACCGGAAGCGCCAAAGGTTTGGGTAAAGCAATAGCAACCCATTTGGTTGACTCAGGCTATGCCGTCGTCATTCATTATAATAGAAGTAAAACCCAAGCCAAAGAGTTTCAGCAGCAAATTACCCAACAGGGAGGTACCGCTATGGTGCTACAAGCAGATGTAACTAATCCTACTTCAGTAGAAGCTATGTTTTGGCAAATAGAGTCTACTTGGGGGCGCCTCGATTTGCTGGTAAATAATGTGGGAAATTATATTAAAAAAAACATCATTGACATTACTGTCAACGAATGGCTCGCGATGTTTGACTCTAACTTGCACAGTGCTTTTTATTGTATACATTATGCATTGCCTCTTATGCAAAAAACAGTAGCTGAGCATACCAAGCATATTGTAAATATAGGGTATGCATCGTTGGGGCAGTCTACTGCCAAGCCCGAAGTAACTCCTTATTATATAGCCAAAAATGGCTTATTAACCTTGACCAAGTCTTTGGCAGGTGAGTTAAGTAAACAAGGGGTAAATATCAATATGTTGTCGCCAGGGGTGCTCGAAAACAGTGATAGTAAACCAATACAGGAAATACCTAAAGGCAGGGTGGCTACTTTTGACGAATTTACCCATGTACTCGACATGTTGTTATCGCCTAAGGGACATTACCTTACGGGAATAAATATAGAAATAGCCGGAGGTTGGAAACTTTGATTTTTTGTAACTAATCAGTTGCTTGCTTGATTTTGTTTTTTTGCATTTGCGATTAAGAATTTGTTCGGATGTTATTTGTTTT
>NZ_CANLRP010000088.1 GCF_947493425.1 uncultured Microscilla sp.
AAACAGCATATTTTGAAGCTTTCATGCTACAAAGATAACTTTTTAACCAATATTAATATTTTCGCAAGAAGTCTAATATAAAAAATGCAAATCAAAACTTTGACGCCTAATCTGATGGTAAGCAATGTGGCAGAAACCATCATGTATTATAATAGTATTCTGGGGTTTGAGCTGGTACAAACCGTGCCTGAAACTCCCCCTTATGACTGGGCGATGGTGTCTACCGATGGTCTGGCGCTAATGTTTCAGTCGGTAGATAGCATGAAAACCGAGTTTAAACCCCTGGAGCAACAAACAACTGGTGGGGGTTTAAGCTTTTACCTGAGAGTAGAAGGTGTAGAAGGTCTATACAAAAAGCTGAAAGACAAAGTAACAGTTGTAAACGACCTCAAGGAGAGTTTTTATGGAATGACTGAGTTTTCTATACAAGACCTCAACGGCTTTGTGCTTACCTTTGCCGAAAACTTAAACCCTTCGGTAACCACTGAAAGCAGTAAAGAAACTGAACAGAATTAAATGATGGTTGTATAAAACAGTTGATCCCAGCTTAGTTTGCCCCCTTCATTGCTAAGTTTATAAAGTGGGGCAAACCATCTAACTTTCAAGACTGAAAAGTAAGGTGGTTTGAGACGGGAAGGGTAGCCAATAAAATAACAACTTATTGTAACACTTGCTTTGTTGCCTCAAACAGGCTCTAAAAAAAGCATTTACTAAAAAATGCTGGAATGAGTAGTAATTTTATTGTAGATACACTTAATTTGTGAAGCATCATGTTGAGCGGTGTCAAATCTACAAAACATAAAAAAAGTGATATGAAATACATTCTAACCAAATTGTTTTTAGTAGCATTCGTTGTGGGTGTTACCCAGCTAGGTTATGGTCAAATGACCTGGAAAGTAAAAACTGACAAGGCTAAAATTACTTTCAGTGAGTTGGGGTCAGGAGCTGAAGGCACTTTTTCGGGGTTGGATGCTGCTATTCGGTTTGACCCCACCAACTTAAACAAGTCAAGTATTAAAGCGCGTATCAAGGTAAGTACAGTCACTGCCAGTGAAGGTGAAGATCAAGCAAAAGATATTTTATCGAAAGACTATCTTCATGGGGCAAAATATCCTTACATTACCTATGAATCGAACAAAATAAAGAAAATCGACAAAGGTTTTGAGTTGATTGGAAAGTTGACCATCAAAGAAACTACAAAAGTGATCAAAATCCCTTTTGTTTTTACCAAACAAGACAAAACCGCAGTCTTTAAAGGCAAAATAAATATTACCTCCAAAGACTTTGGGCTGGCAGCAGGGGAGGTAGTCATTGATTTAGAAGTACCAGTGAAGCAGAAGTAATAGAACGAATCTTGTTAAATTGTGATCAATAAGTTTTTACATTAAATGTATATACATATATTTGTATCATTCATATATAAAACAAACTCTAAAAAACCTTTACAAACTTATTATCAAAATGAAAAAAGTATTTTTAACATTTGCTACACTTACCTTAGTGGCCACTATGTCGTTGGCTCAAACCAAATGGAAAATGGACGGTGCCCATGCTTGGGTAAATTTTAGTGTAATGCACCAGGGTTTATCTTTTGTCAATGGTAGTTTTAGCAAGTTTGATGCAACCATAGAGGCAAACAGCAAAGACTTGAAAGGGGCTAAACTGACTGCAAGTATAGACCCGGCAAGCGTAAACTCTGGCGTAGAACGAAGAGACAAACACTTAAGGTCACAAGATTTCTTTGATGTAAAAAAATATCCTAAAGCTACTTTTGTAAGTAAGAAGTTTAAGAAAGCAGGTAAAAATAAATACAAAATTGTAGGTGATTTTACCCTGAAAGGAGTAACCAAAGAAATTACGATGGATGCGAAAGTATTGGGTAACTTTGAAACTAAAAAAGGAAGCAAAATGGGCATTCAAGCTACCACTACCATCAACCGTTATGATTATGGAATAAGCTATGCCAAAGGGAAAAATGCCCCAAATGGTAAAGAAGCATTGGCAGGTGATATAAAAATCACAATAAATATGGAGTTTGTAGCTAAGAAATAGTACACTATTCAATTTATAAACAAGGGCAAAGCAGTCAGGTACTGTTTTGCTTTTTTTTATGCATCATACCAGCCCTACCTTTTGAGCTATTATTGATCTAAATTACAGTTTCTATTGTTTAACTTTGTGCTTGTATTCAAAAACTTTTGTCAATATTTGTTCTGGTGAGAATAAACAGATTTTAAAGTAAGCAAAACGTGTGTTACAAAACAGGTAAAAATGCCCGCTATAAAGAATGGTTGTGTTACCTCTTTCCTTTATTTTTGTGTTGGATTCTCATCTACCCACCCGATTTTTTTGCATTCCTTTCGTTACAAGCGCTTGCCTTGCAAATTGTGGTAGGCTGGGGATTGACCATTGTCTTATTCTCGTTTTTTGGCAAAACCCGATACATACCCACGCACTTACTTGGTGTGTTGGGGGTAGTGTGGTTCTTACAGCCTTATGTACAAACTCAGTCTCAAAAACCAGTCAAACTAGCTGATACATTTAAGGTGCTGCACCTCAATGTACACGGACGTAACGCGCAACATACGCAGCTGGTTGAACAATTATTAAGGCAAGAAGCCGATTTGTTGGCTTTGATAGAAGTAAACCATCGCTGGGCTAAAGTACTTAAGAAGGGTTTACACAAACAATACCCTTATGCTTTTGTATACCCAGTAGACAACTTATTTTCGGGCATTGCCATATTTGCCAAATATCCTCTTAAAAATGTTCAGTATATCTTCAATGATGAACCTCCTACTGTAGCGGGTGATGTATTATTGCCTCAAGGCAAAGTTCATTTTATCAGTACCCATATCAGTGCGCCCATTTTGCAAGGACGTATTCCTCGGCGTTATAGCCAAATGGATAAAATAGCCCAACAGATAAAGCAACACCGAGAGAAACCCTTGGTATTACTGGGTGACTTTAATGCGGTTCCTTGGGAACGATTAATCAGAGATTTTAAACAAACTACCCACCTGCAAGGTACCCACACCTCGTGGTTGCCTACTTTTCCTACTTGGGCTTTATGGATGGGCATTCCTATTGACTATATTTTTTACTCGCCCCAATTGTATTGTCAAAAATTAAATACTTTTAAGTATACAGGATCTGATCATGTGGGGTTGGTAGGGGAGTTTGGGCTAAAGTAACAGCAAAAGAGTAGGGTGTTTTTTAATTACTGCAAAAAAAAGTAGAACTTGCCCCTTGGTTTTACAAAGGGCAGCAGGCAGGAGCGACAGCAGCCCATAAAAAGTGGATAAATGGAGAAGTTAGACATTGTATTAAAGTACTTTCCTGATTTGACTGATACCCAAAAGGAGCAGTTCATTAAAATGAATGAGTTGTATCAGGATTGGAACGAAAAAATAAATGTAGTATCACGCAAAGACGTAGATATGTTATATGAGCGTCATGTATTACACTCGTTGGGCATAGCTAAAGTTATACAATTTAAGCCAGGTTCAAAAGTACTTGACTTGGGCACAGGAGGTGGTTTTCCAGGAGTACCCTTGGCCATTATGTTCCCCAAAACCGAGTTTTACCTGGTAGACTCTATTGCAAAAAAAATAAAAGTAGTACAAGAGGTAGTCGCTGGTTTGGGACTTACCAATGTAAAAGCCGAACAGGTAAGGGTAGAAAAAGTAGACGACGATTTTGATTTTATCGTGTCACGGGCAGTAGCTCCTCTCAAAACTTTGCACAATTGGTCGCAAGACAAGTTTTACAAAATGTACAATCACGAACTCAAAAATGGTTATCTTTTGCTGAAAGGGGGCGATTTGACCGAGGAATTGGCAGAAGTAAAACGAAAAAAGAAAGTGTTTGAATTGAGCGACTTTTTTGAGGAAGAGTTTTTCGAAACCAAAAAAGTGGTCTATGTACAAATGATGAAATAGATGAGAAAAGCCGGGTATTTATCCGGCTTTTTTGTAATGCTTATAAATATTTTTGTTGAATAAGAGGGATTGTTTCCTGTATTTTGGATGTTTTGATGGGTTCGCCAATAGTGAAAAACTTCCACTTGTCTCCATCACGTTTAAGTTTGCCCATCACCATAGATACATAACCAGTAAACGAAAATTTAAATGAGAGGTTATACGTAGCAAATACGGCATCTACTTGCTCTTCGTTACCCTCAAAAATTCGGATTTTAGAATAAGGAATTTTGGCAAAATCCTGCCCGTTATAGGAATTAAGATAAAAAACAATCTGATCTACCCTTTTACTTACCTTATTTAGGTTAATTTTAATAATCTCGTTATCCAGATCATCATCTCCATCCCAGTCACCTACCCGATCGTCACCACTATGTACAATGGCGCGGTCTTCGGAGCGCAAGTTGTGGTAATAAATCGTCTCTATCACCTCTTTGTTTTGATCAAAAGTAGTGACACTTCCATCCAGGTCAACGCTTTCTCGTTTTTTTATCAAGCCAAAAAAGCTGGTGTGCATGATTACCCCCCAGTTGAGCCCAATACATACTTCATTCAGGTACTTTCCTTCTCTTTCAAGGAAGATACTACTTCCCTTTTTTAGCAGAATACCGTTGGCATTATCGGTGTTTTGTAAACTCATGACAGTTGTCAAAATTTGTAATATCTATAAAAACAAGTCAAAAAGGTTGAATTTGATTGTGTGGTTTTATCCTTCTGTCAAAGGATAATTAAAACGTTCGATCAAGTGGTAAAATGTTGTGATGTAATAAAAAAACGCAAAAAATGTATGCCCAAACACATTTTTGGACATTGGGTAAGTAGTTTTCTTGTGGTAGGGAGTAATATTGAGTATTTATAACCGCAACTAATAAAAAAGAAAAAACACACGCAACAGATGGCGACAGTTTTTTGTAGTAATGTACCAAAAAAAACTGTTTTCAAAGGCATAGAAGCTTTATTAGGGGTAAAGCATTGGTTACTTCTTAGACGCTACCGTTCAAATTTCCGGTTGTTACAAGAGTATATATGTGTGGTCTTCAAAAATATGGATTTTAGAACTGTTTCCAGCGTCAGGGTAAAAAACGATTTAACTTTAGTTTGACGAATTATTTGGGCTACTTTTAGTAATTTCTCAATATATGCTCAATTACAAAATCACCATAAAATCTGATTAATAATTAGTTAACCTATTGAGAAGTTATTGGTTTTTGATGAATATATTTGTTTGCCAGCTTCCATAAGGTTTAGGCATATGCATCAACATATCCTTGCAAGCCGTGGTTGCTTCCTATACCCGAAGCTACAAAGTTCCAGTCATTATCTACTTTTGTCAATCGCCCGAATTCAATATCGGTATTGACCCCAAACTCTGCGTCCAGATCATACCTTAGTATTTCTCGTTTGGTATTTACATCTAAAATTCGAATATAAGCTTCATCAAGTAAACCAAAGTTATGATGTCGTACCTGTGCTTCGTGAATGCTTACAGTGATCAATATATCAGTAATGTTGGGGTTAATTAAAGGCAAGTTGGCAAGAATCATTTCATCGTCATCATCGCCTACCCCAGTGCGATTGTCTCCAGTATGCTGCAATGATCCATCTGGGGACTTTAAGTTGTTATAAAATACAAAATATTCGTCAGCAAGTAACTTGCCGTTACCAGCCAGCATAAACGCAGAAGCGTCTAAATCCAGGGTGTTACCCGCTTTTACCTCCCAACCCAACCCAATCATTATTTTATCAAGCCCAGGTTCTTTTTTCGATAAGTTAAACCTGTTCCCTTTTTGCAGTGATATAGCCATTTGTACAGTGTTTTGATGTAAAAGTGTGAAGTTATTTTTAAAACCATAATAGCATGTTGAATAAAAATGCTACCTCTAAAGTAACAGGGAGAAAAGGGATGATAATACCCCTTTTGTCATCCCTAATTGATGTTGTTTTGACCACATTTGAAGTTTTAACTGTAAGTTTTTTATGGAAATGCAAAAGTAAGGCATCAGCAAGTTGCACCTAGATGTTTAGAGGTAGTTTTCTTTGATATAAGGAATTGTATCTTGTATTTTTTTAGTAGGGATAGCATCGCCAATGGCCTCAAACTTCCAGTTGTTTCGAGTGCGTATCAATTTACCCAAAATCATAGACACATTGCCCGCAAAAGAAGCATCAGCCGATAAGTTAAAGGTCGCAAAAACATCATCTACCTTGTGGCGGCTACCCTCAAAAATACGAATCTTAGAATAAGGGATATTTGCAAAGTCTTGCCCATTGTATGAGTTAAGGTAAAACACAATTTGCTCAACTTCGGGGGTTACCTTGCCAAGGTTAATTTCAATAATTTCATTGTCTATACCATCGTCTCCACCTGCATCCCCACGAACATCGTCACCGCTGTGGTTAATGGCTCCATCTTTAGATTGAAGTTTGCTATAGTATACGGTATCCAACTCATTTTTATCTTTGTCAAACATAGATACACTTCCGTCAAGGTCTACACTATGAGCAGTCTTTACCAAGCCAAACAGAGCTTTTTTCTGAATAGCCCCCCAGTTAAGCCCAATGCATACTTCTTCCAATAATTTTCCTTGCTTTTCCAGTGATATAGAAGAGCCTTTTTTTAGGTTGATACCTGTTTTTTTGTTGAGTGAGATTCCCATTGATTGCTTGTATTAATTAAGTTAGAGTAATTGTTTGGTGTTTGAAAATCAAGTGTTTAGGCTGATACACCCAAACACTTGATCTTGATAGATTCATCATCTATGCATACGCATCTACATATCCCTGTAGACCTTGGTTAGAGCCTATACCTGAGGCTATAAAACTCCATTCCCCATTTGTGCGGTGAAGTTTACCAAACTCTACATCAGTATTGTTTGTAAACTCGGCGTCAAGGTCATAACGCAAAATTTCTCGTTGAGTACTTACATCCACTATCCGAATGTATGCCTCATCTAACAAGCCAAAGTTATGGCGGCGTGCATCAGCTTCGTGAATACTGACTGTAATTAATATCTCGGTTATATCAGCGTTAATGAGGGGCATATTGGCAAGAATCATCTCATCATCATCATCCCCTTTACCTGAACGGTTATCGCCAGTGTGTTGCAATGACCCATCTGGTGACTTGAGGTTATTGTAAAACACAAAGTATTCTTCAGATATAAGCTTACCATGACTCCCCAGCATAAACACCGATGCATCAAGGTCTACTGAGTTGCCTGGTTTTACTTCCCAGCCCAAACCAATCATTATTTTTTCTAGTCCGGGTTCTTTTTTAGAGAGGTTAAATGTTCCTCCTTTTTTTAGCGATATAGCCATGTAGGTAAAAACTTATTAGGTTAATTAGAAAATAATATGGGTACATACCCATGCTTCTTCCAAATGAGCGTTTTTAATGCCTTTGAGTAGAAATATGAGTACTTATACCAAAATAGGTAAAAGTTTAATCTTTGAAAAAATCGTCTATTTTTTTTTGGTTGGCAGACTTTGAATCATCTTCTCTTGCTTGCTTCTTTTCTGTTGCCTGATCTGAGTCATCGTCGCCAAAAAAGTTGTCAAACAACTCTTTTTTGTTGTCAGCTTTGTTTGAATCTATGGGTACAGTATGAGAGTGCTGGGAAAAGTCTTCGATAATTTGTTGGCTTTTACTAGTATTATCTTGCGGCTTGGTAGGAGAAGTATCTACATTAGTACCATCAAAAAATGAACTAATGTCTACTGTTTTACTGTCTGCTGGGGGTGTTTGCTGCATCAAGGCTTGTAGAAGTGCTTGTTTTTTTGCTTGATAGCTTTTTTGTTGGTTTTGTCCCAACTGTTGTTCTTTGCCAGAGTTTTGTTCAAAAATCTGATTAATTTTTTTGAAGCGATGGGCATCACGTTGTTCTTGTAGTTTTTGTTCTTCAGCAGCAATGCTGTTTTTAAGGTTACTTAAACTGGTTTGATTGTCTAATTGTTCAAACGCTTCATCGTCTAAACTTTGCAAATCATTGACAAGTTTAGCTTCCAATTCTATTTCATTAATTTCGTCTTCAAACGCTTCTAAGTCTGTATTTTGATTAAGCTCTGTCAAATAAACCCCCAACTCTTTTTGAGTTTGGGCGTTTTCAAGTTTAGCCTTCAGTACTACTTCTTTAGAGCGGAGTTCCTCTATTTTCATACGCATTTTCGCTATCTGAGACTCAAACTGGTATACTGTATTAGACACATTGGTGTACAATACTTCATATTGACCAGCTTGTTTGTCAACCAGGTTTTTTTTGCGAATAAGTTCTTGCGCAAGTGTTTCTTGTTGTTTTTTGGTAGCAGCGATTGCTTCCTTGTAAAGTTGAGATGATTTATTTTGGTATTCCTGGTATTTTTGTCTGATATTTTCTTGATTTTCAGACGTTTGATGAAGAGAAGTCTGGGTTTTGATAATGGCATCCTCTAACTCTTGAATGGTAATTTCAATCAGTTGAGTAGGGGAGGTTGTCTGACTTGCATCGTCAGAGTTTTTTATAAATTTAGCAAGGGTTTTGTTAAACTTAGACCACATATAATTTTCAAAAAAAGTAAGTATACCTATCACTACGTAAAGAACTTGCGAAAAGGTTTGCTTAAATTTGGGTTTTCAATACGGCAACAATGCGGGTATAAGCATAAAAAAAGGGTAAATTAAAACCTTACCCCTATTAATAAAATATCATCTCGTTGTTCTGCGCTCCCCATGTGTTTGTCCAGAGCTTGCTCTATTATTTCCTGTTGTTTTTCCATAGGGTGCTGCTGACAATCATGCAGTAGTGCTTCAAACCGTTTGTAGCCAAACTTCTTTCGAGCTTCATTATTTTGATCTACAAAACCATCACTACATAAATATATACTATCTCCTCGCTCTACTGTTATTACTTCTTGTTCAAAATCAGGGTTTTGATACCCAATAGAGTAACGGTTACCTTTGATGCGTTGCATTTCATCGGTGGCTTTTTTATAGTGATAAAGTGGACGTTTGGCTCCACAAAACACTACTTCTAAAGGTGCTTTGCCTTGTTCCCAACTTGCCAGTATCATATCCATTCCGTTTCGATAACCCTTTTCTTTTTGACGTAAAACAGTTTCTACTTCCTTATTCAAGGCTGTGAGTATTCGATCTGGCTCATGAATTTTTTGTAACTGTAGTATTTGATTTAATAAGTTATTGCCTATCATAGACATAAAAGCCCCTGGTACACCGTGTCCAGTACAATCTACCGCAGCCACAAATGTTCGGTTTTCTACTTTTTCAAGCCAGTAAAAGTCACCAGATACAATGTCTTTTGGTCGGTAAATAATAAAATGAGTACCTAGCAGATTACCTGTTTTTTCAGGGTTAGGTGATATAGCATCTTGAATGGTCAAAGCTGCTTGTATACTTTGTTGAATATGTAGGTTTTGATTACTAAGCAAAGTGTTTTTCTGCTCAATGGCATCTCGCTGCGCCATAATTTCTTCTTGCTGTTGGTATAACTCCTCATTTTGCGAGATAATTTCACCATTTTGGTCTTCTATTTTAGTCTTTTGTTTTTGTAGCTTACGCTTGTTTTTTCTGGTTACTATTAAAACCCAAGATACCAAACCAAGTATGGCTGCAATGAGTATGATAATGCCAATGGCATATTTTTGCCTTGCTTTTTGTAATTCAAGCTCTTTCTTTTGACTTTGCTTTTGACGCTCCAGCTCAGCTACTTGTCTTCGGTTTCTTTCTTCCCTGAGCTTTTTTGCCGCTTTTTCGCGTTCCAGTGCAAGCGCTGCATTTGATTTCTCTGCTGCCAGCTTAGCTTCACGAAGCTTTCCTTCACTTATTTGTAAAGCTTGTTCTTGGCGTACTTTGTCTAGCTGAGCTCTTTGATAATTAGCTGCATCCAGTTCTCTCTCTTTTGTAATCAACGCGAGTTGATTTTTTTGCAATTGTACAAGATTATCTTTCAGCGCCAAATCTCGTTTTTGTTGCTCTTGTTTGTCCCGAAGCTCTGCGTATTGGCGTTCCTGTCCCAATACATTTTTTATTCGTTTTTCTTGCTGATCCATCAAAGCCAAGTTGTAAGAAGCTTCTTTCTTTCTTTTGGCTTCTTCATCTTTTAGCTGTCGTTTAAGCGCCAAATAACGAATATTGAACTCCTGAGCTTTTTTGTTGTTTCTCTCTTCTTTGTGTATGAGCGACAACAACTTGTAGCTTGTTAATAATATATTCCAGGCTTTTTTGGGGCGTGCTATAGCAATGGCTTGCTCTACCTCATTTAATGCCTGAAAATTGTTGCCACTAAGATAATAGTTAGAACCCGCATAATTGTGAATCTCTGCTTGCTTTAACTGGTCATTTTGGGCCAATTGAGCGGCTTGCTGAAAATTCTTTTTTGCCCTGTTAAAAGACTCCAGGTTAGTATAGGCAACCCCGGTATTAATTAAGAGTGTAATTCGTTGGTCATCAGGGATGGGGTTAGACTTTTGTCGGATAATTTCTGATGACAAGCCAAAGTAGTTAATGGCTGTTTGTGCATCATCTTTACGTTGATACAAAAAACCAAGGTCATTATATATATTAGATATTTTACTTATATCTTTCTTTTTTTTGTAATAATTAAGCAATGTCAAATAATGCTTGATGGCTTTATTGTATTGTTTGCTAACAGAGGTGATCAAGGCTAGTTTTTCTATGGTATTAATGACAGCCTCCTGCTTTTTTTGTTTGCGATACAAGCCTACCAGTTTTTCATAAAATACCTGAGTGCTGGTGTATTGCTCTAGTACCGAGTAGCAAAATGCTATATTTTCCAGGTTTTGATCCAACCCCGTCAGGTAATTATTTTTTTTGCGTAAATCATACGCCTGCTTTAAATATTGAAGCCCTTTTTTGAATAAATTGAGTTGTTGATAAAACTGTCCTAAATTATCATATATATTGATGAGTTGTATTTCTGCATTAAAACTTTGGGCAAAGCTTTCTGCCCGCAAAAAATAAGTAAGCGCCTCCGAGGTTTTATTGGTAGTAGTATATAGTTGTCCAAACAAGGTCAAGCATTTGATCTTTCCTTTTACAAATAACTGTTTTTCAGATATTTGTAAAGCCGTTTTGCCTAAGCTAATTGCTTGGGTATATTTTTTTTGTTTGATAGCAGTTTCAAACTCGGTATTAAGCTTTAATACCTTTAAAGAATCCTTTGTTTTATCTTGAGCATTCGTTTGACCTTGTACCTGGTGTATTGTAAGTAATAAAAAGCACCAAAGCCAAAGCGCTCGTATGATTACTTGTTGATGCTTGTTGTCATAATTCATAATTAGATACTGATTTTTAATCCTATCAAATACATTCCGGCAATACTATCAGCATAAGCATGTTCTATGGTTGATGTATTCAGAACGTTTCTAGCATTAAAGAAAATACTATTTTCGTTCCAAACTTTGTAATCTACCTTAATATTTAAAAGTGTTTTGGCTGGTATAGTCAATGTTTGGTACTGAGTAGTAATATCATGCTTTCCATAAAAGTATACATTAGCGTTGGCTGTCAATCGGTTAAGCAAGCCATTATAGTTTAACTGAAAACCACCAAATACCTGTGGTGCACCATTTATCTCATTGTTCATAAGTTGCTCCAGGTTTCTGCCTGAACGTTGCATTGTAATAAATCCACCTACTTGAAATTTGTTAAGCCAAACACTTACTTGGGCTGATGCTCCAGCCTGAGTGATAGAAAATATATTAGGTACAGGCTCTTCACTAGACACTGCTACAGTATCAAAAGTAGTATAGTTGTATTCACCTTGAGTATAAAACACCTCAGCAGACGCACGAATTTTTGATAATATTCGTGCATTCCAACCAAACTCTGCCACTTTGTTTTTATTAGGGGCAGCCCCTGAAAGTAACGAATGATGTGCATTTTGTCGTTCTTTACGTACTAGAGGGAGCCCTTCGTTGTAGGTAAAGCTTCCATGTAAGAAGTGAGTACCTAACTTATAAGATGAACTAAGTTGATAAGATAAATAAGGTGTTTTTTGTTGTTCATATATGTCTCCTCTTACCGATGCGACAATACGTAAGTTACGTATAGGATTTAAATCTGTCTTAAAAAATGCATAATAATTTGTCAATGTTCTTATAGAGTCAGGGGTTTCTATCGAAGAGCTTTTGCCTCGAAGAAAACCAACCTCAGGTTGAATCAACACACCCTTGTACTTTAGGCGATAGTTAAGCGATGCAAGAAATTGATTGATTTGATAGTGATTACCATCATAGCCTATAGCATAATCACGTTTTCCTTGTTGAAAAGAACCATTGAAATGAAAATTATGTACGTAAGCATTGAGGTTTACGCCGTACATATTTGAGCTTCTTTGAGCAAGAGCCAATGTATCATCAGAGTGAATCGTTTGCGCCTGAGAACTTTGATAAGACAGCTGAGTGGTTACAAAAACTTTTTCTGAAGGATTGTAAAATACATAAGCATTGGTTCCTATACGTTCTTGAGCAAGTTTGGTGTTCAGGTTTGTTTCTATTACATCATGTTTGTAAAACAATAATGAGTCACTTTGTATATACCTATCTTCGTTGAGTAAATAATAAGGGTCTTGAGATCGCTTGACTGAGTGATAATTAGTTGATAAACGAAATCGAAGCTTATCTGATGCACCAAAGCTTAAAGATAGGTTATTAAATGAAGAAACATCTCTGTTGCCTTCTTGTATATTTTGGAGTGATACACCTGCTTGAGTATTTATATCAACTTTCAAGTCATTGTCTTGTACGGTTTGCGTGAAAATGTGTATGACTCCTGTAACAGCAGTAGTACCAAAAAATACTGTAGAAGGTGTACGTATTACTTCAATTCTATCTACCTCATTCACACTTACAGGTAAAGCTTCCCACATCACTCCTCCAAACAAATAATCAAACTGAGGCACATGGTTAATCATTACCATCAATTGACCATTTTTCATATCTTGTAATAATCCACCAGAAGGAGTTTGGTTGCCTCGCATGTATACTTCATAGTTGCCGTTGGTTTTTTGATTTACCCACAAGCCAGGAGCAAGTCTAAGTGCTTCAGCTATGTTGGTTGCACCTGTTTGTTGAATCATCTTACGGCTTATAACAGTAGCCGATACAGGTGAAGTCATAAATGCCTCCAGAGTTTTAGTAGCTGAATAAATCTGTTCCTTTTTTAAACCTTTGACTTTTAAGTTCAGCATATCCTCAGCTACGGTCAGTTGCAAGCCCTTAGTGGAGTCAGGAGTTTGTGCGAATGCAATATTGCATGAACATAAGAAACATATATATATAATAAACCTTTTCATTCTCTTTTTTTTGTGACCTAGATGTGCTTTTTATTGGTTCTATTGATGATTGATTAAAAACTGCGACCTTCTATAATAAGGGTTTTGATATACTTGTTTATTAGGTATCTTCGCCCTTATTTTATTGATAAATAACTGGCGTTGATATAAAACAACTGTAATCAACAAAGGTAGCTTCAGTAGCTTCTCTTGACTTGTTGTCTTATTTTTTATGTACTTCATCATTGTTCGTTTTTCGATTGATTTTTTAAAAACTACAGCCTGTCATAGTGTATATAGCCGAATAAAATGCCTCTTTTGATGTAGCTAAATCTTTAGTGTTATAGTTGAATATAAACACCTCAGTAGTGGTACCACTTATTACTTCCTTTTTTATATTATTTATTGGTAAGAAGCCTCGGTACTCGTTTTCATCACGATGAATGCTACCTGTTGTCCAGTTATCGCGATTGGTTGCTACAAAAAAACAGAGGTCAGGGTGAATAGTAGCATAAGGACTAAGTTTATCATCGTATTGGTATTGTCTGATAGAAGTCCCTCCTTGGTTTTTTACCTCCACCACATTCCCTTTAGTATCATAAGTATAGTCAAACCTTAACGTTAAGTTCATTAGAGTCTCATCAGAGTATATGCTCCAAGAAGTACGTTGATTTTGGGCATTGTAAGAAAATGTCCATATTTCCTTAAACGTACCAAAACCATCATATTGTTTTATAGAAACCAAACTTCCACCACTATATGTATAGGTATGTGTATGAATGACCGAACTATTATATGTATACACTACCTTTTGAATGCTCCCATCACCATTATAAGTAACAGTATTTTTTGCATTTGGTAGCTTAGGGTAGTTAATGCTGATTAGTTGACTTTGAGCATTATAAGTAAATGTTTGTTCTTCTGTAATAGGAGTACCATTTGAAAAAAACTGAAGCCTTGAAACTTTACAAGTGTTGCTGATACAAGCATCTACCTGAATAGTATTAGAGTAATCTGATACTTTTGTAAGGCGTTTAGACCTCAAGCGATAAAAATAAGTTGCTTTAAAATCCAGCCCTTGAATCTTATACGATGTCCCTGCGACTTCCTTGCCATTATATCCAGTTACTATATTTACAAAGCCAGCATCAGTTGCTATATCCAATAAATACAAGTTAATTCCATCTTGAGATTGCCAGTTGGCGGTAAACTCAAATATTTTTTGACCAGAAGCGGCAGTAGCTACAGGTGCTGGTAACAAATCAGTAGTAACCTTTATAGCATTAGAGTTTTCTGAAGTGGCATTTAGGCCTTGAGCCCTTACTCGATAGTAATAGCTGGTGCTGGCATCTACAGATTGTACTACTAATTCAGTACCAATGATGGCTACACTGTTGTATGCAGGTAATATTTGCGAAAAAGCAGGGTCAAGCGCCACGTCTAACAAGTAAGAGGCGGCATTATTTACAGGGTTCCAGTGTGCTTTAAAGCTACCACTTTCTATCAAGGTAGCTTCAGTAGCTACAGGAGCGTCTAAGTTGAGCGTGTTAGCTATTGTGATATTTGAGTGATTAGAGGTTGACTCTTCATTTACTGCCCTTACTCTGTAGTAATAAGCGGTATTTGCGTCTAAGTTGGCAACAACCAAACTATTGGTTGTAACCTCTGTATTATTATATCCTTTGAGTATTTGTTGAAACAATGCATCTTTTGCTACATCTATTCTATAAGAAACAGCTTCAGGCATTGCTTTCCAGTTTGCTATAAAGCTTGTTAATTGTATATTGGTAGCTGCCACTGTCACAGGTTGGGGCAAAGTACTCGTAAGCACTGATTGCACATTAGAATAAGCAGAGTAAGATTCAGATTGTTTTATTCTGATACGATAAAAATAAGTGGTGTTTACAGTTATATTACTTACCAGAAATGTAGTATCATTGCCTGCTTCCCTGTCTTTGAAACCTGGCAAAAAGTTGGCAAATTGACTGTTAGTAGAAATATCAAGCAAGTAGGTACCAGCAACAGGCATTTTTTTCCAATGAACCCTAAATCCGGTAGCAGTCACTTCGCTGGCCTCATATACAATGGGAGTGTTAAGCTCAGCAGTAGTAACTTTGATAATATTGGAGCTTTGGGAGGTTTGGTTAGAGATCTGAGCTCTTACCCTATAATAGTAGGTGGTATTGGCTTCCAGGTTAGTTATAATTAAAGCGTTAGACTCTACTTTTTTACCTTTATAATCACTAAGTATTTCGCCAAAATTTTCATCAAGAGCTATATCTATTTCATACCCAGTGGCTCCTGTTACACTTTTCCAGCGAGCAGTGAACCCTACTGCGTTAACTTGATCGGCTTCTTCTGCTACTGGAAGAGGCAGAATGAATTCTTTTTCAAACAACGCACAACTACATAATATATAAGTCAGACAAAAGGTCATAGTTAACCCTTTGATGTTAAATAGCATCATGTTCCTAATTTTAAGCTTTGATGGTTAATATTTATGAAATCTAAAACTTTGAGTAGGGTTAGTTTAGCTGCCGGTATGAAAAATTACTTAACCTGATGTTGTGCCATTTTTTCAGCAACAAAGGTATAAACACTTCAAAATGACTCCTAATCAAAGAGAGAAGATTTGTGTTTTGTGTAAGTTTCCATTAAAAAAAATAACTTGAAAATGTATAGACTTGACTTTGTATAGTACAACAAAGCCTTTTGATGCCAATGAAGGAAGGTATTGTATAATCTTAGCGGATACTTAGCCTGTTTGTCATAAACAAAAAGGTAATATTTTAAGTGTTAATCATAAAATAAGGCTATTTTTTTGTGATGCTTTTAAGGCTTCAAATAAGCGATTTTATTTTGATTTTCAAGTATTTTAAAAGGGTTAAGTTTGCATGTTGTTATTTTTATTGTTTAATATTTTGATTTACAGGGTTATATATGTGTTAAATTTGTTTTATGGTGATGTTATTATTTAACTTTTTTTAGCAATTTGGTTGTCTATAGGTTATTATAAAATATAAGTGGTGATTCTTTTAATTTCATTAGATACTGAAGTATAATAATTGATTTTAGTGGATACTTTCTTTAAAATTGCTAATTTTACATAAGCAATTGCTAATACTATAAGCGTAAAGTTAATGAATCTAAAAAACTACTTTTCCCTTAATATTATTTTAACATACTACACTAAATAATAGCTGAAATATAAATGAATACAGAAACCATTGAAGCTCTGATAAAAGAAATAAATAAAAGAAGGCTGGATAAAACTTATACTTTGAAGTTAACTCGATACCTTCAGCTGGTATCAGAGAACAATCATGTGGCAATAGGTGAGAAACTATTTCAGCTTATCAGGTTTATTACCCATATACATCCAGTGTTTGAACTTGAGTTAAAGGAAGAAGACTATGAACAACTTCATTTATATGAACTACTAAAGTATTTGCCTGAATTGAGCCAATGGTCAAGGTACGACAAACGGCTATTTGAAGTGCTTAGCCAACCAGCCGTCATTGATCATACTATGCAGGTGTATGGTGGGGTACTGGCAAAAGAAATACGAAATACCCCTTCTGATAATGTGTTTCGGCGGTTGAATAAAGCCTTGATCAGACATCATGCGACTGACGAAATATTGCAGATAACTGTCAGACATTTGGCAGGAGCAATGCAAACCAAAAAAGGGAATTTAACTTCGGTAGGAAAGTATATACTTAAGCAAGACTTTACAAATACTTATCAGGTATTTAAACAATACAAAAAAAGTAACCTTTACATCGAACTATTAGCCACAAATAGAGTCAAAACTTTTGACCAAAACCTGAGTGTACTCATTGGTGATGCTTGTAAACAAGGTAATGCTGCCATCGTTTCAATAGCAGTGTTGTTATTGAACATAGATGTTCAAAAGTATGACCACCTTGTGCAAGCCTTGGTTGTCCAAATAGATGCTTTACCTGAGCTGTGCCAATTAGTGTTTCAAATGTGTCGCCTGGCTCCTGATGATTATAAAGAACCAGGGTTTACAATCATTACAGAGGTGTATGACTTGTTGAATGATGAGCCTGCAACTTGTGCAGAAGCAGGAGAACCATCTCTACAACTTATGATAACTGAGTGGTTATTAGAGGGGTATGGCAGAAGGGCATTCCCTGTAGTTAGTAAGTACAAAACCAGTGATTTGGCCAAACGCTTTCAATATATGGAGTTGGTTGCCAAATACCTTAAGCAAACCGGGCTGGAGTTACTCCTGAAAGGATTATTGATCAAGCCAAAGTCGAATCAACTTGCTGAGCATCAAATTTATACTAAGCAAATGCTTACTTTGTTGCAGGGGCTTTATTTGGCAAAATATCAACATAAATTATGGACCTTCTTCGAGACAGAAGATGACCCTGAGACTATATCGTTGGTGGCAGGAATATTAGCAAAAGCTGAAAATAATTCGCTTGAATATGTGCGTCAAAAACTAAAAGCGTCTAAGGTAAATATCAGGTTTTTGGCGATTCAAACCTTGGCGTACATTAACAACCCTGAGGCGATTCAATTACTGGAGTGTCACTTAAAAAAAGAACGTAGTAAACGTTTGAAAGAATGGGGCAATCATTTTCTGAAAAGTAATGAAGACGAGGCACTTAATGCTGCCCAGGATGCAGAAGACCTGCCTTGTTATTGGTTTGATACCTTTGCTCAAAAAACAATGAATTTGTGTATTAAAGCAGTAGTGGCAAATCAGGGAAATACTACGGATATAATTACCAAAATTAACCTGTGTTACGATGAAAAAGAGTACAGAATAACTGGAATAGAACTGGTTTTTTGGCAGGAAAAAAGCCTGTATTTAAAATTGCCAAAAGTAAAATCCAACATTCCGCTCAACATTGATTTTGTAGATACGCATGATGCTACATTGCCTTTGTTTTGCGAAAAGCATAGATTGGGAACGCCCAAAGAGTTGCAATGGGGAGACAGCAATTATCTAATAGAGCAGTTGTACTATTTGAGTTTGATTGATATGGCACTGTTACTACCCAAAAAATTACACCTAAAAGGAATTAAATGCAGTAAAGATACAGCAGTGTATTTGATAACAGAAGAGGTTGAAGATTTAGTAGAACAATCATGGGCAAACCGTTATGAGGGGTCAATAGCCAAACAATTGGCAAGAGTGATTGAAAACGAACAAGTGCTGGCTACTTTTGCCAAAATTTGTTATAAATCAGTGTCCAAACAGCAATGGATGCAGGGCTTACTCAATTTTGACTAGAGTGAAAAAAGCTCCAAAACTTATGGGCTTTGGAGCTTTTTTTCAGTTGGGTTTTATAAATTAAGCATTTACAGCAGTTTCTGCCATTTTGCCTAAACGTTCGATCAAGTCAGCTACACGGTTAGAATAACCAGCCTCGTTGTCGTACCAACCTACTACTTTTACAAGGTTGTCGCTTACAGAAGTAAGTTGAGCATCAAAAATACAAGAGTGAGGGTTGCCTACAATATCAATAGAAACAATAGGATCTTCAGTGTATTCTAAAATGCCTTTCATTGGACCTTCAGCAGCAGCTTTCAATGCAGCATTCACTTCTTCTTTAGTGACAGATTTCTTTGCCTTAAAGGTAAAGTCAGTCAAAGATCCATCATTCAATGGTACACGCATGGCAATGCCATCTAGTTTGCCAGCAAGGTGGGGCAATACCAGCCCTACAGCTTTAGCAGCGCCAGTAGTAGTAGGAATGATAGAGGTAGCAGCAGCACGAGCACGGCGTAAATCTTTGTGAGGCGCATCCTGAATGCGTTGGTCAGCAGTGTAAGCGTGAACTGTAGTGATAAAACCTGTCTCAATACCAAAAGCATCATCTAACGCTTTTGCCATAGGAGCAAGGCAGTTGGTGGTACAAGAAGCATTAGAAACAATAGACTCTTCGTTCGACAAAGTTTCGTCGTTTACTCCTAATACTACAGTAGGCACACCACCTTTGGCAGGTGCAGAAATCACTACTTTTTTGGCACCAGCTGTAATGTGTCCTTGAGCAGCAGTTTTCTCAACAAAACGACCTGTAGACTCAAGCACTACATCAACTTTGTGTTCTCCCCAAGGCAATTTTGCTGGCTCCTTCTCTGCAAAAACCAACAATTTTTGACCATTTACAGTCAGGCTGTTGTCATCGGCAGAAACTTCCCCAGGAAATCTTCCATGGATAGAATCATATTTTAGTAGGTGAGCAAGAGTTTTTGTATCTGTTAAGTCGTTGATAGCAACTACTTCTACGTTGTCTTTTTGCAATAATGCACGAAAAGCAATTCGTCCGATTCGACCAAAACCATTGATCGCAACTTTGATTTTTGCCATGGGCTATATTATTTTAAAGATAAATCAAATGTCTAATGTGAATGCAATATTAGCGATTAACTAAGAAATTGACAAAAAAGCAGGTAAAACCTGTGTGGTTTATCACTGGTTTGAGCAACTTAGTTAAATCCATATAAGTTCCTCAATATTTGATTTAATCTGAGATAGGATTATTTTCATACAAAAAGAAGTTGGATGTATTTATGGTATTTGCCAAAGTTTTTTGATAGAATTTGTGTATTCAGAGAAATGTTATTAGGCTTTTCAAAATAAATGGTACTTTTTAAAAAGATGGAAAAAGGTTTAGTATGGTTTTTATAAGTTTGTCCTACTGCTGTGATCGCCAAAACCCCTGAAATTACTTAAGTGGAGAGTCTTTTTCTTTGGCCATTGTATTGTATACCATTTGATCCATCCACCCAGGGAATAGCTTGTTAAGCAGTACTGTAAGCTTACCTTGACGGGTAAGTACCAAACTTCTTTTACGTTTTACCACGGCATTAAGTATACGTTTGGATACTTCTTCGGAGCTCATCATTTTCCCTTCATCGCGGGGAGTTTCACCTTGTGAACTACCATCTTTTACCAAGGCAGCATTACGGATATTAGAAGAGGTAAAACCAGGGGCAGCTACCAATACGTTGACATTCTTTTTGAGCAATTCAGTGCGCAACGATTCAAGAAAACCCTGCATAGCAAACTTAGAGGCAGAATATCCTGTACGCCCTGGCAAGCCTCGGAAGCCAGCTATAGAAGATACCCCCACTATAGAACCTTGAGTTTGGGTGAGGTACGGAAGGGCGTATTTGGTGATGTATACTGTACCAAAAAAGTTGATTTGCATGACCTGCTCTATGACTGATAAGTCCAGTTCAGCAAACATTGCCCGCATAGAGATTCCTGCGTTATTGATCAGCACATCTATTTTACCATATTTATCGATGGTTTCTTTTACTACCATTTTGCAATCGCTTTCAACACTGGAGTCTGCCACAATGGGTAAATTGTCTATTTGCTCTATCTTGAGCATATCTGATACTTTCACTAATTTTTCATGATTTCGCCCCGTGATTACCACTTTTGCTCCTGCTTTTCCAAATGTTTCGGCGCAAGCCTTGCCAATACCTGAAGAACCTCCTGTGATAATTACTACTTTATCTTGCAATGTTTTCTGATTCATATTTGATAATTACTAAATGCTTTGGAGTGAAAGTCGTAAACTTTATAGTCAAAACCTACAGGTGCCATCCACTGATTTTTTATAACTTGGGCAAAAATAAAATAACTACTTAGAACAACCAATGGATATTTCTTATATAATTAACGAGTTAGGCGAAGACCGATCACAGTATGCCGGGGCAGTTGCTCCGCCCATTATGCAAACAGCCATGTTTTCGTTTGATACAGTAGAAAAAATGCGTGAAACATTGCAACAAGAATCGGAAATGCCTTTTTATACCCGTGGGCACAACCCTACCACACATATACTTGAGCAAAAAATGGCGGCCTTAGAAAATGCGGAGGATGCATTGGTGTTTGCCAGTGGTAGTGCTGCGGTGGCTGCTGCGGTAATTGCCAATGTAAACCAAGGTGACCATGTGGTATGCGTACAAAAACCTTATAGCTGGACTAATAAGCTGCTAAACAGTTTCCTCACCCGGTTTGGAGTGACCAACACCATGGTAGACGGAACAGATCCACAAAACTTTGAAAGTGCTATCCAACCCAATACGCGTGTGTTGTTTTTGGAAAGCCCCAATTCGTGGACATTTGAGCAACAGGACTTGGCGGCAGTAGCACAAATTGCCAAAAAACATGACATTGTTACCATTATTGATAATAGTTATGCTACCCCCTTGTTTCAAAAGCCTATAGATTATGGAATTGACATAGTGGTACATTCAGCCACCAAATACATTAGTGGGCATAGCGACACTGTAGCGGGAGTCTTGTGTGCCAGTAAAGCAATGACCAATAAAATTTTTGCCTCCGAGTATATGACATTAGGAGGGGTGATTGCCCCGTTTAATGCCTGGCTTTTGCTCAGAGGGTTACGCACCTTACCTACACGAATGGATAGAATAAGCGCTACGGCTGCCAAAGTAGTAAACTACTTGCAAAAACATTCAATGGTAAGCAAAATATACTATCCTTATCTGGAGAGTAACCCCCAGTATGCACTTGCCAAAAAGCAAATGACTAAAGGGGCAGGGCAATTTACTATAGAGCTTGCCATTGATGACATAGCTTTAATAGAAAAGTTTTGCAATCATTTACAACGTTTTTTGATGGCGTGTTCTTGGGGCGGACATGAGTCTTTGATATTTCCGGCTTGTGTACTCCATACTTCTGCCAACTATAACAAGGGTGTTCCACCAGTAAATATGATTCGTTTTTGTGTTGGGTTAGAAACACCTGAAGCATTGATTGCCGATATTGAGCAGGCTTTTGGGGCAATTATTCCTGAAATAAGTTAATTCTGAAATTAATGTTTTTGCCGTACAACTACCCAGCTATTATGACGTTAGAATTTTAGGTTTTATTAAAAACATATTGATTTAACCAGACTTGTGATCAAATGGTGAAAAATTACAGTAAAAAATACCAAAATTAATCCGTGGGTTACATCAGGTATACTACCTCTGATTGAGTACAAATATTTTTTTGCTTACCTTTAGGTAAAAAAAGGTATTATGACTAATAACCCTGCGCTTAAATTTCAAAATTTATAATGACAGTATATCGAATAAAACTCCTTACCACATTTAGTTTAATAATAGGACTGTGGGTGTTAACCACAGCAAAAACTGCGTACGCAAAAAGTGATACTACAGCCGTTAAACCTGTAAAATATAAACCCCTCACCGTACCTGACTTGCAGGTAGAAATTAGCCCTGGCGTGTGGCGTACTCTTCCTAACGGAACTACCACAATCGTTACTTTGTGTAGTGCTGGTTCGGGAGGGCGTAAATTACGTACCACTACTACAGGCACCACCTATGAATGGAAAGGACTAGGTGGTACTACCTTGGGTACCAATGCTGAGTTTACTGCGGTCAATGGTTTTCAGATACATACAGTCACAGTAGATGGTGTAGAGTCAACGGCTAAAGCACAAATAAAAACAGTCAGCAGCAGCCCTTCATCTGTAAGCATTAGTGCTTCTTCTACTTCTATATGTAGTGGAGGTAATACCACACTTACTGCCACTGCCACAGGTGAAATAGATGCATATAGATGGTACAAGAATGGAGTGCTTGTTGAAACTAATTTTAATAATAGCTACAATGTATCAGCAGCAGGTGTGTATACCGTAGAGGCGGTCAATGATTGTAATGCAACGCTCTCGACAAACTCTGTAACTATTACCATAGTAGGAGCCCCACCGTCTAATGTAAATGTAGCGGCGGCTAACACTGAACAGCTTGTGTGCAACGGTTCAGGCACTTTATTGACCGTAACTGCTTCTGGAGATAATTTAAACTATGCCTGGTCACGCAATGGTGTGCCTGAAGGAACAAACAGCGCCACCCACCTGGCTACAGGAGCTGGTACTTATAAAGTGGTAGTGAGCAATGGCTGTGGAAATGATGACGCCACTATTGTGATGCAAGATGCAGACAAACCAGGGTCAATATTTATAAACCAAACCAGTGCAAGTACATTTTGTGGGGCTTTGTTTCCCCGACTCTCGGCTGGTGCCAACCTATCGCCAGGTAGTACTGTTTCGAAATATGAATGGTATAGAGATGGAACATTGGTAAAAACCTCTGCCAACTCTTCAGACAATGAGTATACCCCATCGCTTAGTGGAAACTATACAGTAAAGGTCTACAACTTTTGTGGTGGTACTACTTCTTCTGTTGTGACCATTACCTCAATTAACCCACCCACTTACGCCAATATTAAATCCTCAAGCCCACCCTCGCTGGGTTGTGGGGTTACTTCATTAGTACTAAGCGTAGATACCGACGGAGATAACCTGAAGTATGTGTGGAAAAAAGACAATGTTGTAGCGGGTACTAGTGCCACCCTTAATGTAACCACCTCAGGGGATTATCAGGTAGAAATTCAAAGCATCAACCCCTTAGATAACTCCGTTTGTGGAGCACAAACTTCTGCTGTAGTCAATATACCGTTTGTAGCTACCCCCCCTACGACCATTGCTATGACAAGTACTCAAACTATCACTTGTGATGGTAAGATTGAACTAACTGCGACCTCGGACGGGGATGGTTTGTCATACAATTGGTTTAAAGATGGGGTAGCTGTAGCTACCACTCTTACTAATACCTACAATGCTACTTTGAGCGGAGCGTATACTGTACAAGCCCAGAATGCTTGTGGTAATGGTCCCTTGTCCAACGCTATATCTTTAGATATCAAATCAGTGCCCAATACCATTAGTATTACTGCCTCCGATACCTTAGTCTGTGGCACTGGTACAGTTACCCTTACTGGCAATGTATCAGGTAGCGGTTTAGTGTTAGAGTGGTTTTTAAATAACCAGAAAAAGGGAGAAGGCGCTTCGCTGAATGTAACCGAAACAGGTGAATATTTATTACGGGTAACCAGTGCCGAATGTGGAGTGAAAGAAGCCAAAAAACTGATCAGGTTTGTGGTTGCACCGTCCAATGTAAGCATTATTCCAGGGAGTGCTACAAATGTATGTGATATCACCAAACCAGTGACTTTATTTGCTCAGTTTGACGGTACAGAAGGTACCTATGAATGGTTTAAAGATGGAATTTTGGTGGGTAATACTGCCACATACAATGCTACAGAGGCTGGAAGTTATGCATTAAGGGTAGATAATGAGTGTGGCAATGCCATTTCAACAAATAATATTAATATAACATTTGGTGGGGCGCTCACAACCCCAGGGTTGCTCATTCAAAACAATGGAGGGTCTAATATTCTTTGCAATGCGGTCAGTATTCAACTGAAGGCAACTCAAAGTGAAGGAACAGTACAATATCGTTGGTTTAAAGATAATAAATTGGTAAATAACGCCAATGGTGAGGTCTTAGAGGTAAGCGATCCAGGAGAGTATAGGGTAGAAATATCCAAACAAGGCTGTTCGGCGTTGTCTTTGTCACAAGTAATCCAATCTAATGAACAAGCCCCTCCCATTCTTGGGCACCTTACTCCCCTTGAGTTTTGTCAGGGCGATAGTGTAGTTTTATCAACCGAGATTTTAGATGCTAATGCTAAATATGAATGGTTATACAATGGAAATGTAGTTTCTTCGGGCAGTTCTTACACCGCCAAAGATGCAGGCATTTATACCATTAGAGTAACTAATTCGTGTGGATTTAGCAATACCCGACAAGCAGAGGTAGAAGTAAAATCACCCCCTGAACCCCAAGTAATACTTTCTAATAACAGACTGTCGGTGCTCACTGCCGATATTAGAAAATACCAGTGGTATTTCAATGGTACACCTATTATTGGTGCCAACGATGAAACTTTTATACCCATTGATTCAGGTAACTATTTTGTAAATGTGACCACTAGTGTAGGTTGCGAAGGAACATCTAATGTGATCAACTTTCAAGGATTGGACATAAACGCCAACCCTTTGATAAATATTGCTCCTAACCCCACTAATACTGGAAGAGTAACCGTGACTATACTGAGTGGGTTAGATGCTCACCTGAAGTTGTATAATAACCGAGGGAAAGTCGTATACAGCAATAGTTTTCCTAAAAATACTACCTTTGTAAATCAAAAGCTTGTAGAAATTGGCGAATTGCCAAGAGGCATATATTTGCTCAAAGCTAGTTTTGGCAATGGACAAAGTGTATCTACCAAAATACTAGTGTATTAAACTGTTGCTTCCATCTAGCGATTTTATAATCACCTAAAAAACAAAGCTTTGTGAAATCGGTTAGTTGCTTGCAGATCAGCCTCAAACTTGTCGCTTGTTGCTAAAAACTTGAGGCCGTAGAAGCTATGGAGTAATAATCAAAAAAGACAAACAACTATGGGAAAAGATAAAAAGAAAAAAGAAATCTCTAAAAATGTACATATCAAGAATCGAAAAGCATCATTCGATTATCAGTTTCTAGACAAATATATTGCGGGGGTTGTGCTTACAGGTACCGAGATAAAATCTATCAGACAAAGTCAGGTAGTATTGGGTGATGCTTTTTGTTTTTTTAAAGATGAAGAGTTATGGTTAAAGCAAATGCATATAGCACCTTACGAAAACGGCACCCATTATAACCACGAACCTACCCGTGAGCGCAAACTATTGCTGAATAAAAAGGAACTAAAAAAAATATCGAAGAAGCTGGCTGAAAAAGGTCTTTCAGTTGTTCCTACCCGCTTGTTTATCAATGATCGCGGACTGGCAAAAATAGAAGTGGCAGTAGCAAGAGGTAAAAAACTGTATGATAAACGAGAAAGTATGAAAGAACGTGATTCAAAACGTGAACTAAAGAACTATTAGCAACAGCGAGTTTCTAGCCAAAGCAAAAAAGTATGTGTAGGTCTACACATACTTTTTTACTTCGATACCTTTCCTTTCACTAAGCTTATGACATTGTTGGCTATGATATTCATATCTTCAGATAGCTTGAGTTTCCAGACGCCTACAACAAAAAATAGAGAAACAATGGCAGATTTAACGATGATATTGAGTAGGGGAGGTAATTGTAGTGATAGTGTCAAATAGCCCAAGCCTGTGGCAATGCTGATCCATAACAAGGCAAGTATGGTTTGATAGGTAAAAGGTTGTATGCCATACTTTACCAGTAAAAAGGTAAAACGAATGAGGTTAAAAATAATGATAGATAGCAAAGTAGCAAAAGCAGCCCCATCGAGTTGATACAAAGGGATGAGTACCAAGTTGATGCTAATCATTATAATGGCCAAAATAACATTAGTAATCAGGTTAAACCTGTAATACTTTGAGTAAAGTAGAATTTCATTATTGGCTCCCATGAGCATATCTACAAAGCGAGTAAGACCAATAAACAGTACTACGTATATACCTTGGCTATATATTTTGCCCTTAGGCATAAGCAAAAAAATGTCTCGAATATTTAATAAGATCAGACCAAGTACCAACGCGCCTACAATCAGTTGGTTAATAGCCGTTTTTTGGTAAATTTGTTTGATCGTGGTCAGGTCATTGTTTTGCCAGGCAGAAGCAATGACAGGTACCGAAATTTGAGCCAAAGCTCGCCTGGGAATTTCTACAACGGTGCCTATAAAAAATACAATACTATAAATTCCGGTAGCCTCTTCTCCTACAAGACTTGCCAGCATAATAATGTCAATCTGAGAAATAATAACACTGCTAGCACCACCCAACACCATGTATAAGCCGTATTGGATAATACTTTTCAAGTCTGCTTTAGACAGTCGTTGCCCCCATAGAATCGGTTTTTGCAAAAGTCTTTTCAGGTAAAATACCAGGATGCTTACATTGGTAAACCTGATAACTACCAACCCCCATATAAACTGAGTAAAGGTGAGTATTTGTAGGCTAAATAGTATAATCAAGAAAGTAATTCCACCCTTTAGTAGTAGATTGTCTAGCATACTGGGTACAACAACCCGGAAGTGAGCCCTTGAAAATGCCCCTAAAATAAACTGATAAGAAGTAAGAAATACCAAAATAGCAAGTACTTCATAATATTGAATAATAGCAGGAGATTTTTTGGCATAAATAGCCCCCCAAAAGTCAGGGAAAAGGAAATGTATACACAAGAAGGCAGTAAGACCCAGCAAGGGATAAAGCAGGCTAAACTGGATAAATGCGCCACGTTTTTGGTCAGACTCTTTGAATGCAGGGAAAAACCGGTCTATAATACCATAAGTACCTAACTGAACAAAAGTGACCATGACTAGCTCATTGGCAAGTAATAACCTTAGAAGACCAATTTCTTTTGGAGTTAAGAACTTTGGGTATATCCAAACGTTATTGAGTGCCCCTATCAGCACTCCTATATATAAGATTATCCCCGATTTGATCCCCTGACGCGCTACAATACCCATAATTGTGTTTGATAAATCATGTAAATATACGCTAATGTCTGATATAATAAAGGTCAAAAACACAAGGTAATCAGAAATAGCGGTGCAAAATTAAAACTCTTTCTGTCTTTTCTATATATTTATTGCTATGTTTAAAATACCCGTAATATTCATAAATACTTTAAAATATAATTGAATAATATGCAAGCAGAAAAAGTTCAACAAGTCATAGGCAAAGCCCGCGAATTTTTAGGAAGCCCTTACCTTTGGGGAGGCAATAGCAAAGAGGGAATCGATTGCTCTGGATTGATGCTACAGGCTTTTCAGGCAATAGGTCATGATGTTCCAAGGGTAGCAGGAGATCAGCAAAAGATAGGCAAATATGTAGAAATTGATGAGTTAGTGGCAGGCGATTTAATCTTTTTTACCAACCAGCCAGGCAACACTCAAATTACCCATGTGGGTATGGTCACCAGTACCGATTACGACAATGATATTGTAAACTTTATTCACGCAAGTAGTTCGCCCAAAGGGGTGATGGAAGCCAATGCATTGGCCGACTGGTGGCAAGAGTTGTACGTAGGAGCTACCCGCCCTGAGGTATTTGTTTAGGAACCTGGTCGCCACCCCGTAAACGGGATTTTTGGGTATAGCCCTCAACAATCATTGTCCGGTTTAGAACAAACCTTCTTAACTGAGAACTGTTTCTCAGCAGTACCAACCCCAACAATCACGCACCACAAGTAATAAATAAGATGGTATCCTCATTACTTGTGGTGTTTCCGAATAAAAGTTGTGTCAGTAAGTGTGTGCAAAAAAGCCTTAATTGCTTGGCGCTCGTCAAGCGACAATGCAATGCCTAAACTGCCTGTATTATTGCGCAGACCTGTATCCAGTGTAGGGGTGTGCTTTACTCCTTTGGTATAATGTGTCAATACCTCATCTATGGTCTTAAACCTGCCATCGTGCATATAAGGGGGGGTAAGCAAGACATTCCGAAGGCTTGGCACTTTAAATTTTCCTTTATCTTCTTTCCTTTCGGTAATATTGTACCTGCCTACGTCTCCCAAAATGCTGTCTAAACCTATATTACGATAAGACAAGTCAGTGAAGAGCTGATTGTTTACCTGGTGACAAGTACTACATTTTTGTTTAAAAGCTATCAATCCTTGTTGCTCAATATCAGATAGTAGTAGTTTTTTTTGTACGTATTGGTCATAGCGAGAGGTGGCCGAAATAAGGCTGCCCATAAACTGGGCAAGGGCATACAACAAATGTTTACTTTGCAATGAATCGGTATCAAAAACCTGGGAAAATTGCTGCTTGTAAGAGGTGTTTTTGTTCAACCTACCTAGTAATTCCTGCAAGTCGCCTTGCATTTCTTGTCGGTTGACCAAAGGCGCCAAAGGAATAAGCTCGAAATGTCTGACACCCCCATCAGCAAAAAACTCACGTTGCCACAACAAGTTAAACAACCCTGGGGTGTTTCTTTTGGTGAGCTGTTGAGCTATTCCTTGGCTAAACCTGCCTGTGTCGGCAAAGGCTTGTAAAGCATGATGACAGTTACTACAAGCAATGCTACTGTCTTTTGATAGTATTGGGTCAAAAAACAAGCGACGCCCTAAATTTACTCCTTGGTTGCTTAAGGGATTTTTGTCAAAATTATATACAGGAGAAGGAAAGTGGGAGGGAAACTTGAATGGAGGCAAGTTAGTCTGGTTTTGGCACCCATTGATTGTTATGAATAAGAAAGAGGCAATGCTAAAAGAAAGAGACAATGCCAAACATTTTTTGTAGCTCATTAGTTGATCAATTTTATATATTTAAATTAATTATTTAGAATTTTTATAAATAATAAACAAGCTATTTTATAATTTTGCTCTTCAAAGTAAGAAAGAGAAAGATTTAAAGGGATGTGATGGCGATAAAAATTGACAACATAGCATTAGTAGGTAACCCAAACTCAGGGAAAAGTACTGTATTTAATCAACTTACTGGTCTCAACCAACACGTAGGCAACTATCCAGGGGTAACGGTAGACAAAAAAGAAGGTATTTGTAAGCTTACTAAACATACAAAAATTAAAGTAACCGACTTACCGGGTACTTACAGCTTGTACCCTCGCTCAAAGGATGAAGCAGTAGTCAAAGACTTACTCCAAAACCCTCAGCATCCAGATTACCCCGACTTGATTGTTGTGGTAGCAGACTCTTCAAACCTTGAACGCAACCTATTACTTTTTACTCAAATCTACGATTTGAAAGTTCCTACCATACTTGCGTTAAATATGACCGACTTGTCGGAAAAAAAAGGAATTCAAATCAATTATGAGAAACTCAGCGAAATGTTTGGTAACCTACCTGTGTTACCCATGAATGGACGCAAAGGCGAAGGCATACAAGCGCTGAAAGATGCAATAGCGGGTTACCAAGCGCCAGAAAAGCATTATCCCTTTGTAGAAACCCAAGCATTGGCAACTGCCAATGACGCAACTCCAGAAGTGCCTCCCACCGTGTTTACAAATGCTACCGAGAGTGGTTTCTCTACTGCCACACAAGATCAAACCGAAGAAACCCGGCAGAGGTTTGAAAAAATTCGCCAAATGCTACGTTTTGTCATAGATAAGAAAACTACAACAAAAACAGCGGCAAAATTTACCCAAAAAACAGATCAGGTAGTTACCCACCCTATCGCTGGTTATGTGTTGTTTTTAGGGATATTGTTGATTATTTTTCAGGCAATATACGCTCTTGCCGAAATACCTATGAATTTGATTGATCAGGTATTCTTGAGTTTAAGCCAATGGACAAAAAGTGTTTTACCTTCAGGCAGTTTTACCAACTTAATTGCCGAAGGAGTAATCCCAGGTATAGGGGGGGTAGTTATTTTTGTGCCACAGATAGTGCTTTTGTTTACCTTCATTGTTATCTTAGAAGAAACAGGTTATATGGCGCGTATTGTGTTTATTATGGACAGGCTGATGCGTCCTTTTGGGCTCAGTGGAAAAAGCGTAGTACCTATGATTTCCAGCGTAGCTTGTGCTATTCCGGCAGTAATGGCCACCCGTACAATTGATAATTGGAAGGACCGAATGATTACAATTTTGGTAACCCCTCTAATGAGTTGTTCTGCCCGTTTGCCTGTTTATACCTTATTAATTGCCTTGGTAGTGCCCGATAAACTATTATGGGGAGTATTTAATCTCAAAGGCTTGGTATTGCTGGGATTATATGTACTAGGGCTGGTAATGGCATTGACAGTGGCATTTATTATGCGCATCATCATCAAAACCAATAGTCGTAGTTTTTTGGTACTTGAGCTGCCATCTTATAAACTACCTCGTTGGCGAAATATCACAATTACTCTGTGGGAAAAAACTCGCTTATTTGTATGGGAAGCGGGTAAAATTATTCTGGCCATTTCTATTATTTTGTGGGTGCTTGCTTCTTATGGGCCAGGCAATAGAATAGCATCAGCAGTAGAAGCCATTGATAAACCTGCCACTACGGATAAAAAAATGCTGGATAGCTACGAAAAAAAGGTGAGTGCTGCCAAACTTGAAAACTCTTACATTGGTATTATGGGTAAAACCATAGAACCTGTGATTAGCCCATTGGGGTATGATTGGAAGATAGGCATAGCTTTGATTACCTCTTTTGCTGCCCGTGAAGTGTTTGTTGGCTCTATGGCTACTATTTATAGTGTAGGGGCAGACTTTGAAAGTGACAAGTCATTAATTGATCGCCTACGTGCTGAAAAACATGCCAATGGTAAGCCTGTATATAGCCTGGCTACTGGGCTTTCTTTAATGGTATTTTATGCTTTTGCTATGCAATGCCTGAGCACATTGGCAATTGTACGGCGGGAAACCAAAAGCTGGAAATGGCCTTTGATTCAGTTGGTGTATATGACAGGGTTGGCGTATATTTCGGCACTATTGGTATATCAATTGTTTTAGAAAGAGGCATTGAGCAAGCGTTTGTCAAGCATACGCTCTAAAAGGCAAAAAAGTATACTCATACTTTTTTTGCCTTGTCTGAAAGCCTCATCTGGTGAAGTAAAGTTACTCTAAGAACCAAAAACTTATGCAAACTCTATTCGTTACTCTTACATTTTTAGTAGCCTGTATCTACCTTGGTAAGCAGCTTTACCAAACTTTTTGGGGCAAAGATGAACACTGTGAAAGTTGCTCAATGTCGCATTTGCACCACCCAGTCAATACAAAAAGCAAGCATTAAACCCCTTGACAATAGGCTTGCATAGCTGCTTTTGAATCTCTGGCAAATTTGCGTTGATATACCCTTGCCAGTGGTTTGGTGAGGTGGACATACCATTTATTGGGCTGGCTAAAAGCCTCTACTCTATACCATACATTGCCCTCCTCATCTTGTTCCACAAAGAACACTTCTTCACCTTTTTCTACGTGTTGGGTAAGCGTACCGTAAGCAAAGCCATAACAGTTGGGTTTATCAATAGTGTATACTACTCTGCTACTGTTAAACCACCAAATCCCAAACAACCGAAACAAGACTGCTACTTCTTGCTCGATTTGAGCAGGAGTAATTGGGTAAATTTTTGTCCAAGGAGCCGGAAACATCACCCATTCATCAATGGCTTGTTTCGCTTTTTTGAATACCGTCTGCCCTTTTCCTAATAGGCACTTATTGCGATCATGGTCATATCCTACAGGAAACTGTTCTTGTTGAGTGGCTTTTTGCTCTGGGTATGAAAATTCATCTGTTTTTCTAGCTGCCAGCCATTGTTTCAATAGGTCTTCATTTGGGAATTTAAAACTTACTTTCATTGTAGTAGATAGTTTGTTATGTTTTGTATAATGTACTGAATTTTCAATAAGTATTGAAAACGGAAGCAGTTTAAACAAAAATAAAACGAATATAGGAAATATTACTATTCACTGAGAAATATTACTATGCGTATACTTTTTATGCGCCATAAATAAAGCTTACAACCTTGTACTTTAAGTAAGCAAAGCTTTTATAATATGCTTATAGTCAGTATGCTTAAAAGTAAACATGGATGTTTTTGAATGAAAAAAGAACTTCTTATCTATGATTACTAATTTGGTTACTTAGTTTTGTCCTTTAAAAAAGGGTGATTTTGTGAATTTTCAGACTAAAAAAATCTTTTTTTTGGTTAACTTTTGCAGAGTGAATTACCGAAAAAAAAGTTTTTCAAAATGCTAAATTTTATAAAAGTGTAACTATTTAAGCTTTTTCTATGAAGAAACAATTATTCCTTCTTTTCTTGAATTAGCCCGATTATTGAATATTAGGAACCTAACTGTCTAAAAAAGTTAAAAAACCATAAGACTTTACATACACTCAATAGCAGGTTATACGTGACGGCTCGCTTTAATATATTTGAGTTTTTATGTATGTAATATAAAAAACTATAATTCTCTGAGTAAGATATAAGTGTTTGTTATGCAGTAGATTAGATCAATTTTTGCTATAGATATAATGCCTTTCAATAAACCATTCACAAAATATATTTCTTATTCTTTATATGTGTTTAACATACTTATAAACAGGTAGTTACATGTTTATTACACTTAGTTTAGCTCAAATTTGTAATGACTAAGGGTCACTTTAAAAATGACTTTCGTTTGGAGAGCTTTATATTTTATTATAACATAAAAATGACAATGTAAGTTATTGTCATTTTTATGTTATTTATTGCTTTTTTAACTTATTACCCCTGTCGTAATTGCCAGCATAATTGTAGGTTGTGTGATCTCAGGATAATCATTTAACTTTGTAATACTAACACACAAGAAACATAAGCGAATAAATTAAATACGAGACGTTGATGTAGGTTCTTTATCCATAATTACAATTTTGTAAATAAAATAACTAAAGCACAAAGAACTAAATTAACCCTTTTACCTACCAGCTAAGCCAATTGTATTAAAATACTTCAACCCCAGTTTAAATGGTATCAATCAGGCAGATTGTTTTACGATAAAACCATAAAAGATGGTTGTGGCTCATAACTTCAGCCCTACCACATAAAGCAAATATCTTTTAAAAAAACAGAGTACCAATGAAGCTACAAGAAATTAAAGAAGATTTGTATAAGTATTATACAAAGCATGAAATAAACCATGCACTCAAAAATTATGTCCCAACACATTGCCAAAACGTGGCTCCTGAAACAGCCAATGACCCATTGAACCAATGTGCATTTGTGACCCGTCAGTTACTCATCCCATTTTTTACTCAAAGAAACCTTAAAGACTCTATGTATAGAGACAAGTTTTATATCATATTGGCAGAGGCTGGTATGGGAAAAACTACCTTTATGCTGAATCTTTATGTAAAATATGCGGAGTTGTTGGCAGAGACTGATTATAAAATCAAGATTTTTCCGTTGAGTTTTCCTAATGCTATGGAGGAGGTAGAAGCAATACCTGCCGAAGAGCGTGCCAATACTATATTATTACTTGATGCATTTGATGAAGACAGTGAAGCCATCAAAGCCCATCAAAAAAGACTACATTACATACTTCAGAAAGTAGGCGATTTTAAGGAAGTTATATTTACTTGTCGTACCCAGTTTTTTCCACAAGAAGAAGAGGACTCGGGCGAAATAGGTGTCTTGAAGTTTAAATACCAAGACAACACGTATCAATTCCGTAAAATCTATTTGTCTCCTTTCAGCAATGAAGACATTAAGGCATACCTCAAAAAAACCTACAATTTATTGAACATCAACAAGCGTAAAAAGGCAGAAAAAATTGTTTTGCATTCGCCTAACCTAATGGTGCGCCCTATGTTGTTGAGGTATATAGACGATTTGATCAAAAGTCGTGACCACTACAGTTCTACCTACCAAATTTACACTGAGTTGATTGCCAAGTGGATTGAAAGGGAAGTACAACGTCGTCCTGACAATAAAGAGAAGTACCGTAAAGACTTGTATAAGTTTTCGCGAGAAGTGGCAATTGATATGTACATGAACCGCAAACGTAGAGGTGGTTTTATTATCAGCGATGATGAGTTAAAAGTACTTGCCGAAAATAACAATGTAGACTTGGGTACTTTAGAGCTTAAAACCAGGGCTTTGTTGCACATGAATACATTACATCAGTGTACCTTTGCTCACAAGTCAATTCTTGAATACTTTTTGGTCACAGAGGCCTTTTATAACTTACAGTTTGCCAAGCACCTAGACTTGTCTGACCTTGAGCAAGGAGAGCAATTGCGTGGTGAAATGTTGTATGAGAAAGCAAAATCACTGTTTGGACGTTATAAAACTTATACTTCAGGTAAGAGCAAAGATTTTGTGAATATTAGCGTGGCTGACCTTGAAAAAGTAAAACATGCTGCCCTGATCAAGATAGACTCACACGACATACAAGTGCTTCGTATATTTAAAAGTCTTGGCTTGTTGCAAATCAATGACATACAGATAGGAGTAGACCAATTGGATAACTTCTTGTATAAAAACACTTTAGAGCTGAGTTCAAAAAATATTACGCAAATTAATGATTTGCAGTTTTTGACCAACTTAGAAAGTTTGGATTTGAGCAATAACCAAATCACTGATTTGACTCCGCTTAGAAACCTTAAGAAGCTAAAGCGCTTAAATTTGAGCAACAATCAAATCGAAGATTTGAGCATACTAGATGAGTTGCCTAACCTAGTGGAGGTAGACGTGCAGGGAAACGACCAGGCACAATCAACCGCACGAGTTTTGGCTTCTTAAACTAGTGTTATGTCAACGTTGTATTTTAGGGTAAAGCCTCTTTAATTTAATCCTCGCCTCTTTAGTAGTAAATTGCC